>JBIKKW010000253.1:0-2718 GCA_044360115.1 Bacteroidia bacterium | reverse complement strand
AATCAATACCAATTAGAAGAATACGAGAAAGAAAGTTTTAAACCGATCAAACAAGAATCAAATAAACTCGGTTTAAAGATCAAAACAGATTACAAGATCAATAATAACGTAAATGATGAGATCTTGAGCGACGCGAATTCGGGTAAATACGATCTATTGTTAATTGGTGCAAGCCAATCGGTTTTTGAAGGAACATTATTAGGACAAGTTATTGGATTAACCGCAACAGCTTTGCAACCTGACAAATTAATTGGTTCTTTGATCGGTAAATCATCTGTATTTAAAGGAAACAAATTACTTGAAGATAAAAACTCTCAATTCATTAAAAACAGTAAAATTCCGGTTGGTATTTTTATTGATCAAAAATTAGAGAATATTGATTCGGTGCTTATTGTGGTCTCTTCAGTGAGCGATGTTTTCCTTTTCTTTTATGCTAAAAAGATCATCCGCAACAGCTCTGTAAATATTACTATTCTTGATTTCAACGGTTTTATTGAATCTAATTTCGATCTAAAAGAAGAGGTTAAAGGTTTAGAGAACATTTCTTCAAACACGGTAACAATGATCCCTAAAGCCAATTGGAACGATGAGATGTTGAACGATTTTCAATTACTTATTTCAAGCGTTGATAGTTACGATGATTTCTCAAATTCTGTTACCATTGATAATCCGAAAAACCTATCACTGCTGCTCATTAGGCCGTAAAGGTTAATTAATCCAAAATAGTTAACGGTCATTTTTAAATTCTTAAATTTGCCACTTATGTCAAGAGAAGAAACATTAAAGTCATTTGATCGTTTGTTGAATATCATGGACGACCTACGCGAAAAATGTCCGTGGGATAAAAAACAAACCATTGATTCGCTGCGCCATTTAACAATTGAAGAAACTTATGAATTAAGTGACGCGATCATTAAAAACGATCTAAATGAGATCAAAAAAGAATTAGGTGACATATTATTGCATATTGTTTTTTACAGCCGCATCGGTTCTGAATTAAAAGCATTTGATATAAAAAAGGTGATGGATGATCTTTGCGAAAAATTGATCTACCGCCATCCACATATTTATGGCGATGTAAAAGCCGAAACAGAAGAGCAAGTAAAACAAAACTGGGAACAACTTAAGCAAAAAGAAAAAGATGGTAACAAAACCGCTTTATCTGGCGTTCCGAGCAGCATGCCCGCCCTTTTAAAAGCATATCGTATACAGGAAAAAGTAAGTGCAATAGGTTTTGATTGGGAAAAACCCGAACAGGTTTATGAGAAAGTAAAAGAAGAAATTAGCGAATTTGAAAAAGAAGTAAAAGACGGCAATCATGAAAAAGCTACTGGTGAATTTGGTGATGTTTTATTTTCATTGATCAATTACGCGCGTTTCTTAAACATTAACCCTGAAGATGCCCTGGAACACACCAATAAAAAATTCACAAAACGGTTTAATTACCTGGAAGCAAAAGTTAAGGAACAAAACAAAACCTTAAAAGATTGTACTTTGGATGAAATGAATGTTTATTGGGAAGAAGCTAAAAAATTATAAGTTGAGATCTTTCATTAAAAATAATTGGCCTTACTTACTGCCTTATTTGTTGGCGCTTGTTACCTCGCTTTATTTTTTGTTACAGTACGATAAAGTAAGTATACACGTGAATGTGAATAGCATTGTTGGCAACCCTTACATTGATGCCTTTTTTAAATATTTCACCCATGCGGGCGATGGTTTTGTGTGCATTATTATTGCAGTTATTGTTTTGTTATACAATATGCGCAACGGGTTGTTTGTTTTGCTCACCTACGCCATATCCGGCACCACCACTAATATCTTAAAACGATATGTGTATGATGTAGACAGACCTCACTCTGTTTTTGGATATTACATTCCCGATAAAAAACTAACCTTTGTTGATGGTGTAGAAATGTTAGGTTTCAATAGCTTCCCGAGCGGTCATTCAACTTCTGCCTTTGCAATTTTTACTTCGCTGGCCTTGATCACCGAAAACAAAATATTAAAGTTTGTTTATTTTTTATGCGCATTTTTAGCTGCATTTAGCCGCACGTATTTATCGCAACATTGGCTGGTTGATATAACTGTTGGAAGCCTGATAGGTAGCATGGCTGCAATATTATTCTATCTGTTGATCATACAAGCAAACAATTTACAAAAGATCAACAAACCCTTAATGAAATTCTTTAACCCGTGAACAGGATCTTAGATAATAAATATCTGCTCACCTTTTTACTTGCACTTATTGCAGGTATTATTTTTATCCCGCTTATTGGGAATTGCCCTTTATTTGATTGGGATGAGATCAATTTTGCTGAATGTGCGCGCGAAATGATCGTTACCGGAAATTACTCTAAAGTTCAGATCAATTATCAACCCTTTTGGGAAAAACCACCATTTTTTATTTGGCTGCAAGCATTAAGCATGAATGTTTTTGGCGTGAATGAGTTTGCTGCACGTCTACCAAATGCCATCTGCGGTATTTTCACCATTGTTAGTTTATATTTCATTGGTAAAAAATTCTTTTCTCAAAAATTCGGATTATTATGGGCTTTGATACACACAGCAACTTTATTGCCCTTTTTGTATTTTAAGTCGGGTGTAATTGATCCGTGGTTCAACTATTTTATTTTCTTATCAATCATTTTATTTATTGCTTCCATTAACAGCGATTCTAAAAAATGGTTGCTGATTGCTTTATCGGGCATAATTCTT
>JBIKKW010000261.1:0-2617 GCA_044360115.1 Bacteroidia bacterium | reverse complement strand
TTTAACGCTTTTTATTTACCTCATCCTGTCAAACAATTTAAAATTCATGCTACAACCTTTGTTCTATTTTTATGTATTCATCATTCTTTTTACAAGTGCATCCTGGTTTATTTTTGAATACTTAAATGGAAACAGCGTTATCATTGAACAATTTATTAATTATCAGATACGCTTATTTGAAACGGAAGATAGCGGGCATAGCGGTCCGTTCATTTACCATGCTGTTGTGCTTTTGCTGGGCTGTTTCCCAACTTCTATCTTGTTCATTTTATCCTACAAGAGCAAAAAAGAATTAACGCTTGTACAATCGCAAACACGATTAATTTTAATGATATTGTTTTGGGTTGTTTTAATACTTTTTTCAATTGTAAAAACCAAAATTGTACACTACTCTTCTCTGTGCTATTTTCCTATCACATTTATTGCAACGTTTGGTTTATTGCATAAAGATCTTCATGCCAAATTTAAATCAACAATAAAATTCATGTTCATTTTTATTGCTTCGTTATTTGTTATCATTTTTCTTTCATTAACACAATCCAATCATATCATTCCTATTTTATTAAAAAACAACCTTATAAATGATGAGTTTGCGAAATTAAATTTACAAGCCGAATTAATTTGGGTTGGTTATGAATGGCTCATTCCACTGCTGTTTGCCGCCGCCATGTTAGCCATATATAAAGGCTTAAAAACCAATAAACTGAAATATATTGTTTTAGGTTTTGCCATTAATATTACATTTTTAATTGGTGCTATCAATACATTTGTTCCAAAAGCAGAACTGATAACGCAACACGCGGCAATAAATTTTTATAAAGAAGTTGCAAAACATGATTGCTATGTTGAATCGAATAATTTTAAAAGCTACGCATCAATTTTTTATTCCGACAGAAGACCGCATCATTATGAAAGTAGGTCACAAAAAGAGTATGCAAAACACCTGATGAAGCTAACTTAACTCAACATCAAGGCGTAGTTAAACTTTATTCCCAAAACGGTTTTTCGTTTTTTGTACGCATGCCTAAGCATGACAAATAGTCGTTTTACACCTATGGCATAAAAAATGCATATCAAGGTGGTACTAATTTTACATTTACATGACAATATATAACGATAGCAAGGATTTTAGGGTAAGATCGGTGATGGATGATGATACAGATTTCATTCCGTTGTTAACTCCTGATGATGAAGAAAGCTTTGAAGCGGAAAAAATGCCCGATATACTGCCAATTTTGCCACTGCGCAACATGGTGCTCTTTCCGGGTGTTGTAATACCTATTACGGTTGGTCGCGATAAATCCATTCAATTGATCAAAGATGCCAATTCGGGAGATAAGATCATTGGTGTTGTTGCACAAAAGAACGATCAAATTGAAGATCCAACTTATGACGATCTGCATTCGGTTGGAACCGTTGCAAATATTATTAAAGTTTTAAAAATGCCTGATGGTAATACTACGGTTATTATTCAAGGCAAAAAGCGTTTTAAGATAAATGAATTCATTCAAAGTGAACCTTATCACAAAGCAAAAGTTGAATCATTTAAAGATTCAAAACCATTAAGCAGCGACAAGGAATTTTTAGCTATTATTAGCAATGTAAAAGAGATCTCTCATCAGATCATCAAAAAATCGCCTAACATTCCAAGTGACGCGGCATTTGCGATCAATAACATCGAAGGTCCAAACTTTTTAGTGAATTTTGTTTCATCAAACATGAACAGCACCACGGCCGAAAAGCAACAAATGCTTGAAATTGGTGATCTGAAAACACGCGCTTTAAAATTATTGGAATTCCTGAACAACGATCTGCAAATGCTTGAACTGCGCAATCAAATTCAAGACAAAACAAAACAGGATATTGATAAGCAACAGCGTGAGTATTTTTTGAATCAACAAATGAAAGCCATTCAGGAAGAATTGGGTGGAAATAATTTTGAGCAAGAATTAAGTGAGTTAAAAGAACGTGCTAAAACAAAAAAATGGAGTAAAACTGTGCAGGATGTTTTTGAAAAGAACATCTCCAAATTGCAGCGCATGAACCCAAATGCTGCTGAATACGCCATTCAAACCAATTATGTGGAATTATTGCTGGATCTGCCCTGGGAAGATGCCACACAGGACAACTTTGATCTCAAACACGCGCAACAAGTTTTAGATGAAGATCATTTTGGTTTAGAAAAAGTAAAAGATCGCATTATTGAACATTTGGCTGTATTAAAACTCAAGAACAATTTAAAAAGCCCTATCCTTTGTTTATACGGACCACCGGGTGTTGGAAAAACATCATTGGGCAGAAGCATTGCCAAAGCCTTGGGCAGAAAATATGTGCGTATGAGTTTAGGTGGATTGAAAGATGAGAGTGAGATCAGAGGTCACCGTAAAACTTACATTGGTGCTATGCCCGGACGCATCTTACAAAATTTGAAAAAGGTACAATCAACCAATCCGGTTTTTATTTTAGATGAGATCGATAAAGTTGGAAATGATTTTCATGGTGATCCTTCATCTGCCTTATTGGAAGTGTTAGACCCTGAACAAAACTCAACCTTTTACGATAACTTTTTGGAATTGGATTACGACTTAAGCAAGGTGATGTTCATTGCAACCTGCAA
>JBIKKW010000061.1:0-18422 GCA_044360115.1 Bacteroidia bacterium | reverse complement strand
GAACTAGCAGATTTCAAATTATCATAACCCTTTAAAAAAATGTCCGATCTGTTCTCACATCATCAAAGTTTTCCAATTGATGTTATTTCATTTGAGGGAAATAGCCGGTATTTTGGACCAATTATCTCAACAACTTCTGCAAACTCTTATTTTCAAAAATTACTTTCAACCATTGTATGGAAAAATGATGAGCTTATCATATACGGAAAACGCTTTGTTACATCGAGGAAAATGGCCTGGCATGGTGATACAAACACTTCCTACAAATATTCCGGGATAGATCATATACCCTTACCCTTCACGAAAGAATTATTTGAGATCAAATTGCTTATTGAAACACTGAGCGGTGCAACTTATAATTCTTGCTTACTCAATCTTTATCATAACGGTTCAGAAGGAATGGGCTGGCATCGCGACAATGAAAAAGAGATCAAAGCTGGCAGTACGATCGCATCCTTGAGTTTAGGCGCCGAACGCATTTTCCGGTTTAAAAACATTCACACAAAACAAACCAAAGAGATCTGTTTACAAAACGGCAGTTTACTAACCATGGAAGGACCCATTCAACAACATTGGATGCATTGCTTGCCCAAGACAAAAAAAGTGAGCGAGCCACGCATCAATTTAACATTCAGGCAAGTTATTCCAACTACTAACACTTAAGGTTAATTAACACCTAAACGTATAAAACATCGTGTTTTAGCTATTAAAAACTGTAACCTTAGCATTAAATTTGTGTATATACACCCGTATGAACATGAGATCATTTTTAAAGCTATCTATTATTGCTATTTGTTTTTTAAATCCATTCACCACATCTGCCCAAGATGAAGATGAAGGAGAAAGAAAGTTATGTATTGAGATCGACAATAAAAAAGCATTGGCGCTATACAAAAAAGGTACCGATAAAAAGAAATATAAAAAACCTGAACGCCTGGAGTTTTTAATGAAGTGTTTAGAAATGGAGCCTGATTTTGCAGAAGCCAATTATGCGCTTGCAAAAGAAATTATTGTTCGCGTTAAATTAGAAAATCAACCCTACGACCCTGCTGTACCTTTTTTAATGAAAGCCATTAAAGCTTGTCCGCAAATACATAGCGACCCTTATTACTACATTGGTAGCTCGTTCTATGAAAAATTTCAAAATGATTCGGCTATCCGTTACCTTGATCTTTTTGTGAAATTTAAAGATGAAGACGAGAAAAAATTCGCAAAGGATCATGCAGAATTAGTAGCAGGTGCTAAATCAATGCTAAAGGAATGTAAAAAAGATAAAGCGCTTAAAAAAGGCGTGCCGTTTGATCCGAAGGTTGTAAGAGGTGTTTCAACAGAGCGAGATGAATACTTAGCCTATGTTACGCCCGATGATCGCTATTGCATGTATATCCGCAAAATGCCAATTAAAGAATATAAAGCCTACCAAACTGATCGTGAAAAAGAAGTGTTCATGGTGTCTAAACGCGAAGCCAGCGGCGTATTTAATGCGGGCGAATGAAGAAAGTCAGGGTGGCTGCTCCATATCCATTGACAACAAAAACCTATACTTTGCCATGATGCGCAATGAAGGCGGCATGCAACCAAATGTTGACCTTTATGTTAGTAATGGCGGTAACGAAAAATTTAATGATGAATGGGGGCCTATTAGCAAGTTAAGTCCGGTAGTGAACGATCCAAAATATTGGGATAGCCAACCAACAATTGCATCTGATGGTGTTACCTTATATTTTGCAAGCGACAGGCCGGGAGGCTTTGGTGGCGTGGATCTTTACGTTACTAAAAAAGATCCGAAGACAGGACAATGGAGTGTGCCTCAAAATTTAGGCTCAAAGATCAACACCAAGGGAAATGAAAAAACACCTTTCATTCACTCCGATAGTGAAACACTTTACTTTAGCAGCGATGGTCATTTTGGATTTGGCAAATCAGATATTTTTTATGTTCGTAAAGATGATAAAGGCGAATGGGATGAACCTGTAAATATTGGTTCGCCTATTAATGGCGCTGATGATGATGTGGGTTTATTTGTGAGTAAAGATTCGAAGACCGGTTACTTTTTTAGTTTTGATGAGGGAAAGGTAAAAGGAAAAGGTGTTGGAAGATACGACCTGTATAGTTTTGATCTTTATGCTGAAGCTCGTCCAAAGGCAGTAGCGTTTCACCAATTTGAAGTGAAGGATGACAAAGGAGAACCGATAACCGGAGCTACAGCCCAAATGAAAAACCTTACCACCAAAGAAACAGTGAATGTTTTGGTTGATAGCACCACCGGCAAAGGAATGTTTGTGCAGAATTTAGAGAAGAAAGATAAGTTTGCTTTGATCATTAAAAAAGATTCAATTGCTTTTAACACCACCATTGTTGATACAAAAACATTAGCTCCGGTTTCTGCAGTTGCCTCTACACCGCCACCATCGCTAAATGTTGTAGTTAGCAAAGCCGAAAAAGGGAAAAGCTTTGTGATCGAAAATATTTATTACAACACCAACAGTGCCGAAATACAGGAACAAAGTAAATTGGTGTTACAATCCTTTGCTGATTATTTGTTGGAGAATCCGAATTTAAATATTGAGATACAAGGTCATACGGATAACGTTGGTAATCCTAAAGACAACGAGGCCTTAAGTAGTAATCGTGCATACTCGGTGAAACAATTTTTAGAAGACAACAAAGTTCCCGGTAAACGTATTTCTGCAAAAGGTTATGGTGCCAATAAACCCATTGCCGATAACAAAACAGAGTTTGGCAGAAGCAAGAACAGAAGGACCGAATTCTTGATCGTGGAAGATTAATTATTTGATCTTAGTTTTAAAAGCTTTATCGATCATTTTCCAATCAATGCGATCGAAGAATAGTTTTATGGATTGATCATGTCCAATTAATTCAATAATTACAAGATCCAAACGTGCGGTACCTGTGTTTTCTTTATTCGGATAAGTTGTAAATCGGTATTCTTGGATCCCGTCAGTCATACCTTTTGTAAAATCAACATCTTTGGTACTGCCAATAACAATGTATACGGCATTCTTTTGAAAGCGCATATCGGTTGCATCCTGATCGTTAAGATCTAAGTTCATGAACCAAATTGAATCATTTCGTTGATAGATCTTATAAGGGGTTTTTAGTTTGATCTTCCAATCCAACTCTTTAAATTCTGAAATGGAAGTGGTCTTAAAAAGATCATTCACGTGAACATTCACTGCCATGCGCGGCGGATTGTTCTCGTAATTTTGCACCTTCATAATATAATCGCGAGGCTTGGTAACCTGACTCATTGGTTGATACAAGCTGTCGTTCTTATTTAACATGTACTGATACAATGGATGACCTTTTGCCGGTTGAAAGATATTGGTGATCACATAACGGTTAGGATCATTTTTTTCATCTTCTGATTTCAATCGGCAAAATCCGTTGGCATATTTCTCACCGTAATTCCATTCGTATTTACGTTTCCAATTCGGGCTGTTGATCCAACCTGCATCAATACCTATCAACATGGTTTCGCTGGCCGTTTTGTAATAAGGAAATTCTTTACCAACTAACTGACGTTTCACTTCACCCTCAATATTGTAATAGCTAACCGGGGTGCCATCTTTTAAAGTACCCGTTTCGCTTGGTGTTTGATCCGAAAAATCGGCATTTTTAATACCCTGGCTAAACCCTTTACAATTCAGAACAATAAGTAAAGCCAAAAAACAAACTTTATTCATACAAACTTTCATAGTTAACTATAAAAGTAGTTTTTTTTAGAACTCACAAAACGTGATTTATTAAGTATTCATAAAATAAATGTTGAAAATTATTGTGCCGGATCATTTCTTTTTTTATACCTTAAAAAGGTCATGATAATGCTTAACTCTTCTTCTGTAACCAACGAATCAGGCAAGTTGCTTTCATGTTTTGCATTGGCAACCCTTAATTCATAACCTCTTAATTGTGCCTCCTTAAAATCGGGTACAATAACTTTCTTTTTTACGGTTGTATTATGGCAACGGGCGCAATTCATATCCCAAAGTATTTTACCTTTTTCGCATTGCGCAGAATATTGCTCCTTTACATGTGGCAGCATCTCTTTCGGGAAATCGTATTTTACCTCATATTTAACCTTGCACATCACTAAAAACAGTGCAACCAGCGGTATGATCATTTTTTTCTTCATTAGTACTCTCCGTTTACTTTTCTATTGTTCAACGTTTTGTTTTTTGATACCGGCAATTTTTCGGGTTGTGGTTCAAATTCAATGGATTCATTTAACGATTCCAAAAACTTTTTCAATAAGTTAATTTCAGGTTTTGTTAAATGCAACGAATCAGATGACAGGGTTTGATTATCCAAAGCTAAGCCATGCCCGGCTCCACCGCCGGTGTTATAAAAATCAATCACCTCATCCATAGTAGTAAATACACCATTATGCATGTAAGGTGCAGTGCGCATGGAGTTCCTTAAAGTACCGGTTCTGAAAGCGTTTAAAGTTTCTTTTGCAGGATTAATCTCGAATCGCCCTCTATCGTTTGATAAAGCTGAATATTTCTTATCCTTTGGCACTCCTAAAACTTCAAACTCAGAGCCAACATATGGCGGTTTAACCCCATTGAATTGTGGAACAAAATGACAAGTGGCACATTGCGCTTTACTCATATACATATTAAATCCCTTACGCGCCTCTTCCGTAATTTCTGTTTTACCATTCATTGCCAAATCAAAAGGTGAATAATAATTACTAAACTTTCCGTAGTAAAAAGTAAGTGCAGATGCAATGTGATCCATGGTGATATCCTTTTCCTGAGGTGTGTACTTCAATAATTTTTTTAAGGCCAGCTTGTATTCCTTAACACTCAAAACTTTTTTTAATATATCCTTTGCATCTCCACCCATTTCAATTCCATTGGTCATTACAGCCTTTGCCTGATCTTGCAAGGTTAGATGAAAACCATCCAACATATTCAAATGATTGTAATTCGAATTCAATAATGTTGGCGTGTTTCTGTTTAAATTATCTTTTCTGTTAAATTGTAAAGCGCTGGTTACCGTTGTATCTGTGAAATACTGTGTTGACTTGTGACACGACGAACAACTTCTTAAGTTATTACCGGAAAGTATGGGGTCGTAAAACAACATCTTCCCTAATTGATCAATTTCTTTTAGAGCTTCGTTGTCGTTCACTCTGTTATAAATACCGCGCGTATTTTGCGCATGAAATAATTGCTTACTAAAAATGGATGTAACATTCTTATTTAATGTATAATCATTATTACTCCTGCTTACTACATTGTGATTCTGGATCATCAATTGATTCAATTTAAAAAGTGGATTTATATAATCTTTAATAAAGGTATAATGATCGAATTTTTCCGGATCGCGCGATTGTGAATTAACGAACGTGATGGTTTTATCATATAAATTCAAATAGTCATTTGTGATTGGTTTATTACCAAAAGAAACATTAAATGCACTGTAAATTTGTTTTGTGTTCACAAGCATTTCTTCCAATTCAGTTATAACAATCTCTGTATTTGGACATTCAAAACCGGTTGTATAGATACTCGCAAGGTTTAACAGATACAATCGATTGCATAAATAAAAAACGTCGGCACTCTTCAATCCAATCGTAATTGAATCTGCTTTAAACACCTTTAATCCTAGGAGTGCCTTATCAGTCATTCTGATCAAGCTATCTTTTTCGCTTTCAGTTTCATCTAAATAAATGGTCATTAAGGTTAAACCTGAACCATTCCGCTTGTAAGGTTTTTCAAATTTCTCAAACACCTCTGTTTCCCATTCAACAGGTAAAGGACCATTAATTAGTTTATAGGAAACAGGTTCAAGGTATCGTAACCAAACATCAATAGATTTTAAATTTTGGCGACACGAATTGATGGATTTTAAAATACTTGCTTTACCCGCTTCCGTTTTTGTATCGGTAGTATTAATTGTTTCGCGTAATTTCAGTAATTCACTTTCGAATTCATTTACCTTTTTCGCATACAAATTTTCATATACTTCACCATTGGCCATTTTATCAAACGACACAACAATAACACTAACAAACACTAAAGCAATCAGTACGAAGATCTTTCTCATTTTTCAAGTAACAATTTATCTGGTTTATAAAAATGTAAAAAACCAGATGCCTTTAAGCATCTGGTTTTTAAGCTAACAGAACAATAAATTAATGAACCACCACTAATTTTAAAGTCTTTTGTTTAGATGAAGTACTTAATTTCACAAAGTACTCTCCATTAACTAATGTATTTGTATTTAATTTTACAACTTGCTCTCCGGCTGAGGTAGCATATTCGTTTGTTAACACAACTCTACCAGTAATATCAATAACTTCAAGTTTCACTTTCTCAGAAGTTTCAAGGTTCATTTTAATAAATGCTACATCGGTTGTAGGGTTTGGATATAAGATAGTTCCATTCAAACCTTCTTTTACTTCAGCAATACCAGTTACAGTTGACGTTGCAACACCTTCTACTTTAAAGTTATAAGCATTCTCATCGAAATCGTTATTGTTGATATTGATGGTAGCAGAACGTGTACCAGCCGCAGTTGGCGTGAATTGAACAGTAATTACTACTGAACCGCTTGCTGAAACTGTTAATGGAGTTGATGGAGGAGTAACTAAAACAAACTCACTTGCATTTGCACCTGTTACTGAAAAACTATTGATAGTTAATGCACCAGGACCAGCGTTATTGATAACAAATGAACGATTAGTTGAATTTCCAACAGCTACAGAAGAGAAATTAGTATTGTTGGTCATAGATGTATTTGTTGAGTTATTCGCAACATTGTTTGCATTACCTGTTATGCTAATTTCAGGGTTTGCGTTAGCTGTATTTGGGCTATAGAATAACAACATCTGACCTTTTTCAACAACCGGTGAAGGAACAGCAGCGTGAGCCTGATCATACATTAAATACCAGCCTGCACCTAAAATACCTTGCATATCAATTACACCTGAAGACTCTTCGTCTTGAGTAATGAATTGAGAACCACCTGTGATGAATTTTTGAGGATCTTGATCAACTAAAGGCGTAACCGCATCGGTTGCAACATTATAATTCCATACCATTGCAGTGTGTGCCTGGTTACCCGGATCTTCTTGTAAAACAATATTACCATAGTTATCCATGGTCATATTATCTAACATTTTCTGACCTTCTGTTCCGTCTAACACAGCAGTGATCGTTCCGCCATTCTCTGGATTATTGATATCGTTAAAACGTAATCTCCACATACGGCTTGGGCTTGTAAATGAGTTTGTAGTCACAAAATACAAGTCTTTTGGATTTTGAGGATCCCATACTGCATCTTCCGGACGTAAGAAGTTTGTAACTCCCATATTATTACTCATAGTATTTAATGACGCACCGGTGATGGCAGCAACATTTCCTAAGTTGATCATTGAGAAAGTTGTATTTGCCGCAGGAATAGCAGTACTTGTTTCTGCAACCATACTCGCTACAGCAACACCATATAAATTACCATTGGTTAAACCAGCTTTTTCAACTTCAGTACCTGTATTTGTTTTTGTTCCAACATAGATATATACTTGACCAGGAGAACTATCATCTAATCCAACAACAATTGTTTTATTATTTTTATTAGGAGAAGCTACAAGATTTTCCCATGATGCTTTTCCTAAACGTGGTAACTCATAACTTGTTCCTGAATTAGTACCTGAAGAAATATGAGCAAACGCTCTACCTTCTGCACCACTCTCTTCACCATTCATGAATAATTTCTCAGTAGTACCTAATCCGGTATTGCTATTATAAAATGCCGATTGAGCCGGTAGATCTGCAGAGCAAAAACGACCGAATGCTGTTAAAGTTGAAGGATTAGTAGAATTGTATAATGTATATCCTGTACCATTCCAAATATTTACATTCTGAATTAAGTCAACACCGCTTACAACTGCTTTAGTTGTTTTGTTGATAACCCATTTTGATACAAAGGCACCAGCCTGACCATGAGCGCGAACAGCTCCTGTTGTTGATCCCATTTCATGATTCAATAAAGCAGTAAAGGTTCCATCACCATTATCATAAGCACCCATACCATCACCTAAACCTGATAAAGTATAACTACCAACAACATCACCTGCTGTTAACAACGAGGTAACAGAAACGTTAGCAGCTGCAGGGATCATATAAGGAGAAACGGTTGTACTTGGTCCGGTTACAATAGCATTTGCAACTGCAGTTGCCGGGTTATAAAACGCAAGTAACTGACCTCTTTCAACTGTTGCAGGATTTCCTGTTGCAAAATGCGCTTGATCATATAACATGAACCAACCTGTTTTTAAAATACCTTGCATATCAATTACACCTGAAGACTCTTCGTCTTGAGTGATGAAATTTGGTGCAGCTGTAATGAAACGGCTAGGATCATGATCTAATAATAAACTTAAAACATCAGTAGAAACTTTGTATTGCCAAACTTTAGCAGTGTGCGACTGATTTCCCGGATCTTCTTGTAAAATAATGTTACCGTAATTGTCAAACACCATGTTATCTAACATTTTCTGGCCTTCAGTACCATCTAATACCGCAGTAATAGTTCCACCATTCTCAGGATTATTTACATCATTAAAACGTAATCTCCATAAACGGCTAGGACTTGTAAATGAATTTGTAGTTACAAAATAAAAATCGTTAGGATTACGTGGATCCCAAGCGCCATCTTCAGGACGTAAAAATCCTGTTACACCTAAATTATTACTTAAAGTTTGTAAAGATGCGCCAGTGATTGCAGAAACATCTCCAAAATTGATCAATGAAAAAGTTGTGTTTGCCGCAGGAACAGAAGTGCTGGTTTCAGCAACTAAACTTGCAACTGCAACACCATATAAATTACCATTGGTTAAACCCGCTTTATCGATCTCTGTGCCTGAATTGGTTTTTGTACCAATATAAAAATAAACCTGACCTCCACCTGAATCATCTAAACCAACAACCACAGTTTTATTGCTTTTGTATGAACGTGCCACTTGATTTTCGCAAGAAAATTTTCCTAAACGAGGTAATTCATATGAAGTTCCTGAGTTAGGTCCGCTAGCAATGTGAGCAAACTGACGGCCTTCAGCTCCGATTTCCTCACCATTCATGAATAATTTTTCACTCGTTCCCAAACCAGCTGTTGGATGGTAAAAAGCAAAAGTAGCAGGAAGATCTGCTGCACAAAAACGACCAAATGCCGTTAAAGTTGAAGGGTTTGTAGAGTTATAAAGCGTATAACCGGTTCCGTTCCAAATATTCACATTTTGAATTAGATCGGCACCACTAACAACTGCTAATGTGTTTTTGTTGATGATCCATTTAGAAACAAAGGCACCTGCTTGTCCGTGAGCATGCACTAAACCGGCAGTTGAACCCATTTCATGATTTATTAACAACGAAAAAGTACCATCGCCATTATCATAAGCGCCCATACCATCTCCTAAACCGGCTAAAGTATAACCACCAACAATATCCCCTGCAGTTAAGATAGAAGTTACTGTAATATTTGAAGCAGCCGGGATCATGTACGGTGTATTTGTAGTGCTTGGGCCTGTAACTACAGCCGTACCTGTAATTTGTGCCGTTACATTAAAGCTTAAATGACTTAATAAAAGTCCGAAAGCTAATTGTAAATTTTTTTTCATTGTTTAGTTTAATTAATTGTTTGATACAAAATTAGTAACGGATCAAACCAAGCATCTTATGAATATCTTATCAAAACATCATGATTGATGAACTTTTTATGCCAAAATTTCTTATTATTGATCAATTAATAATGATTAAGTTGTAATTCATTAATTTCTTATTAATAACCGGTTAATGATTATTTTACATGCACTGGCGCTTTAGTGACTTTAAATAACCTTTAATGACTGAACAGAACCAGTTTCAACTAAGTATTAACATGAAATTTACATCACTTCAAATATATTTGTAACAAACATGACCAGTTATAAAAAACAAATCGAATGGAACTTTAATGAACTAACAAGGCATTTAAATTCTTACTATGAAACTAAAGACCCTGAAGATCTGCATAAACTAAGGGTACGTATCAAAAAAATAAGGGCTCTTTGCGAATGGAGTAATTCATTTAAAGAAAACAGAAATAAAAGACCTTTAATTAAACTAAAAAAATTATTTAAGGAGGCAGGTAATATAAGATCCATTTTAATTACCATTTCAACTTTAAACGCATACGGCATTAAGACCTCACAAATAATTAAAGAGGAACAAAAAAAACTTAAACTCAATACACGCTTATTTTTAATACACTTTTGGTTATATAAAAAAGACATAGATACCACATGGCTTAATATAAAGGATAAGATCAAAGAACCAAAACCAAAACAGGTGAGCAATAATGCTTTAAAAAGCTACAAAGTAATTGAAGACACACTTACCAGTAAAAAGAAAAAAGATGAATGGCACGAAGCAAGGAAACTCTTGAAAATAGTATTATATAACGCCGAAGTTCTAAATCAAAGATCAAACCAGATCATCAGTTTTAATTTTGAGTATGCTTCAAATATTCAACATCAATTGGGAGAATGGCACGATCTTACCGTGACCCTTTCATTACTTAAAATGTATTTTAATGGTTCAAACTCAAAATTAAAAGCAATAAAAACACAAATACAAGATCTTGAAAAAAACATTGAATTGAATGCCACAGATCTTACTAAAAAAATTCAAAATAAAACCATTGCTTAGTTTCTAAACACATCGTATCCATATTTAAGGATCATGATGCTGACGATCACTAAAAAAATCTTTCTGATATACTCATTACCTCTTTTTAAGGCAGTTGTTGCACCAATGTAACTTCCGCTTATAGTAAATACCGCCATTATAATGGATAACTCAATTATGAATTGTCCGTTTTTAATAAAAACGATCAACGCTGATATATTGGTAATGCAATTAATGATCTTTGCATAAGCTGAGGCTTTTACAAATTCAAAACCCAAAATCAATACAAAACCTAACACTAAAAAACTACCGGTACCTGGTCCAAAAAAACCATCATAAAACCCAACTACTATACCAATTAGCGAAGCATAGATAACTTGTTTTGAAAAACTCAAATTTTTGGTTTGATCATAGCCAAGATCTTTCTTAAAAAACGTATAAACCGCAATTACAATTAGTACAATTAAAATGAAAGGCTTTAACACAGATGAATCTATTTGACTCACAATTTTTGCACCTGCAAAGGAAGCTGAAAAAGCAAAAAAAGAAACGATAAATAATAAATACAGATCAAATTTGATCTGTTGAGCATATTTAATAGCAGAAACGCTTGTGCCCGCTAATGCCGAAATTTTGTTGGTACCAAATAAAACAGGCAACTGTAGTTTTGGAAAATTGATAAGTAGAAATGGCATGATGATCAAACCGCCCCCACCAACAACGGCATCAATAAAACCGGCTAAAAAGGAAAATACAGCCAATAACAATATTACCCAAATACCGTATTCATTATATATTGATTGGAAATCGAACATGTTTAATACGCTAATGGCTAAAATAGACATGTTTTTTGGAAAGAGTTGGATTATTTTTAAAATTTATTATATTTATATGTCGTTAATGGAACCAACCAGCATACATAAAATAACTCTTGATAAATCTTCATCAGAAATTTTGGAGGCAGGAATTATTGTTAATGAATTTAAGGAAGGTGTAAATTTGGAGGTTGATG
Organism: Bacteroidia bacterium; assembly: GCA_044360115.1. Lineage (GTDB taxonomy): Bacteria > Bacteroidota > Bacteroidia > B-17B0 > Aurantibacillaceae > Aurantibacillus. The sequence goes on along the minus strand of JBIKKW010000061.1, from coordinate 6,713 downwards.
ACCTATTAAAGACAAAGGAGGCAAATTTAAAATTAGCAAACAACCGAAGATATACTGTAGTGTTATCTTTCGGTTACCTTGCAAGCGTAAGCAAAGAAACCAGAGAGATCGCTGCCAGTAAAGAATTTAAGAAAAGTACTATTGCCATTGCACTCCTCACCCATTCTGTTGGTCAGCGTTTAATGGGTAATTTTTACATGAATTTTAATAAACCTTACGTAAATACCAGATTGTTCAATGATAAGGAATTGGCTTTAAAATGGCTTCGCGATCAATTGAACGAACAAAATGTTATTGCAAGCGACTGGAAAGACTAATTTGAACTAAATTTCAAATTAAATACCAAACCCGCATTTTTCTCAAATCCAAAAACACCATCCACTTGTTCAGATAATGATTTAATTAACTCAACCCCTAAAGCATTTTTCTTAGGTGCAACTTCCTTCATACCCGGACCATTATCTCTGTATAATAAACTAACGTCATTATTCACCTTCACAACATGAATTTCGATGCGCAATTTTTTATCAGGCGTGCGCGCGTATTTAAAAGAATTGGTAATCAATTCATTTAAAATTAAGCCAAAAGGCACAGCCTTTGCAAGATCCAACGAAATATCAGTACATTTAACTACTGTCTCTGTATCTAAGGTATTTCCATGTGAATCCAATAATTCATCTACCAGGTCATGAATGTATTCCTTCATATCCAGCTCTGTAAAATTATTAGTTTTATATATGTTATGATGCACTAGGGCCATTGAATAAACCCTGTTCTTACATTCTTCCAAAGCTTGTTTAACAACTTCCGAATCGGATGCATTCTTCTTTAAATTCAATAAGCTTGTAACAATATTCATATTGTTCTTTACGCGATGAAAAACTTCTGCTAACAACACTTCCTTTTCTTTTAATATACTATTGATCTGCTTTTCTTGTCTCGCACTTTCAAATGTGAGTACAATTAAAAAGGATAAAGTAACAGTGAATGTGAAAAATACGACAATATATTTCAATGTATTAACAACGTCCTTAGTTGGATGAACGTAAAGCCAATGTTGCTTTTGGCCGTATAACATTAAAATTATAAAAGAAAAACAAATGATAAAATTCAAAAATAAATGCTTCAACAATTCTTTTCGGGCAAACATCTGAACCAAGCTTAATATTACCGGGAAAAAAAGTAAAAACGACATTGAATCAATACCCATTTTTAAACCAAAAATTGTAAATAACACCCAACCATTGAGATAGAACATATAAGCCGAATAAACATAATTTTTATACTTGTTAAATAAGGGAATTAAAGGGGCCATCGCTAAAATAAATAAGCACTCCGGAATAAATTCAGTATAACCAAAAATTAAAAAAATAATTACCCCTAGGCTAACATTTGCAAATCCAACCAATGCCATTATATTCAGTTTTCTTGCCAAATGCATTTCCCAAGGCTTATAACTCGCCTTTATGCCTATGTTAGAAAAATTAGATATAATTCTGTTTAAATTCAATGTGAAGTTCAATGATAAAGATAAAATAATATAATTAGCTGTACAATGTTTAAGTGGCTTACATTTTTTTGTAATTTTGAAGTAATATGAAACTTAAATTTAATTTTAAAAAGATCGCTTTATATACAGCTGTTGTTTTGGTAATAATTCAATTCATTCGAATTGATAAAACAAACCAAGCCCTTACGCCGCAAAACGATTTTATTAATCTTTCCGGTGCTGATCAGGAAATTGCATCCATTCTTAAAACATCTTGCTACGATTGCCATAGCAATGAAGTTACCTACCCTTGGTATACCAATATTGCGCCTGTATCGTGGTGGATCAAACACCATATAAATGAAGGAAGTGAACATTTGAATTTTTCGATTTGGGGAACTTACAGCTCTAAAAAAGCCGATCATAAACTCGAAGAATGTGTGGAGATGGTTTCAGAAGGTGAAATGCCAATGTGGTCGTATACATTGATGCATTCAAACGCTAAATTAGATCAAGCGCAAAAAGATAAATTGATCGCCTTCTTTAATTCGCTTCGCGTTAACAAAAATGAACACGAAGAGGAAGACGAACATTAATTACTCTTTTTGTTTTGATTGTTCTTTGGTTTAAAATTCGGACGTTTTTTAAACGGCTTATTACCACCACTGAATTTTTTCTTTTGCGCTTCAGGATCATAAACCGGCACTGCACCTAACTCGGCGGGTACCGGCATTTTTGTAACTTCAATTCCCATTAAAGCTTCTATTTGCGCAAATTTTAATTGGTCTTTTTCATTAATGAACGTAATGGCCACACCCGCTTTTGATGCACGCGCTGTTCGTCCGATACGATGTATATAATCTTCCGGATCAGGTGGCGCATCGTAATTTACCACTAAGCTAATTCCATCCACATCAATACCGCGTGATAAAATATCAGTACCTATCAAGATCCTTAACTTTCTGCTTTTAAATTCGCGCATGATCTCTTCACGCTCAGCTTGCTCTAAGTCGGAATGAAAGGCTTTTATCGATGCGCTGTTTTTACGCAAACTTCTTTCTAAGGCCTTTACATTTTCTTTGGTAGAAGAAAAAATGATCACCGATTGATAATCTTCATTCTTTAAGATCTCCTGCAATAAAGGTTCTTTTTGATTATCATAAACCACATAAGCTTGTTGTACAATTCCGGCAGCCGGTTTGCTGATAGCAATATTAATGCTTTCGGGCTCATGTAAAATTTGATTAGCCAATAAACGCATTTTAGGAGGCATGGTTGCCGAAAATAAAATGGTTTGTCTTTTTTTAGGTAAATAATTTATGATCTGTTTGATATCATCAAAAAAGCCCATATCCAGCATACGATCGGCTTCATCCAAAACCAAATGCTGTAAATGATCAAAGTTAATAGAACCGCTTTGTAATAAAGCCTTTAATCGGCCCGGTGTTGCCACCACAATGTCTACCCCCTGCTCTAACGAGTGTTTTTGATTTTCCCAAGCAATTCCATCGTTTCCGCCATAAATGGCTATTGATCCAACACCGCAAAAATAACCCATACCATCTATCTGCTGATCGATCTGCAAGGCTAACTCACGAGTTGGTGCAATTACCAAAGTATTCAAATGCCTGGTCTCTGCTTTTAAAATATGTTGTATAATGGGTAATAAAAAGGCTGCTGTTTTTCCTGTTCCGGTTTGGGCGCAGGCTACAAGATCTTTATTATTTAAAATTACTGGTATGGCTTGCTGTTGTATGGGCGTAGGTTGCTTATAACCCATGCTCATGAGGCCATCCATTAATTCTGTTTCAAAGTTAAAGTCGCTAAAGTTCAATGTTAATTTTATTAATACACTAAGGTACCATTTAAAAGCTTTAAAACACCAAAATACCAACATTTATCATGTTTTTTTATGACAATTTATGCTTGTTCACAAATGCATTTATTTAACTTTGACAATCCTATGCGCAAACTTTTTATTTTATTTATTGCAGGCATATTGTTATCCTGCGGAAAAAAAACCGAAACAGTTAAACCTACCGTTGAATCCATTACCGAATCCATTTACGCTTCCGGAATTGTAAAAAGTAAAGATCAATACCAGGCCTTTGCTACCGTTAATGGTATTATTGAACAAATATTTGTTACCGAAGGCGATTCAGTAAAAAAAGGTGATCCCATTTTACTGATCAGTAATGAAGCGCAGCGCCTTAATAAGGAAAACGCTGAACTGGCCGCTCAATTTGCCGATTACAATGCCAATCAAGGAAAATTAAATGAAGCCAAACAGTTTGTTGAGCTTTCTAAAAATAAAATGAAGAACGACTCTGCACTTTTCTTCAGACAAAAAGCTTTATGGCAAGATCAAATTGGATCAAAAGTTGAACTCGAACAACGCGAATTGGCTTATCAAAATTCAAAAACAACCTACTATTCCTCACTAGTTAAATTTGATGACCTTAAACGCCAATTGGATTTTACTTCCGAACAGTCGAAAAAAAATCTGATGATATCAAACAAACTGGAGAACGACTTTACGCTGAAAAGCGAGATCAATGGCATAGTATACAGCATCAATAAATCAAAAGGCGAATTGGTTGGCTTACAAACACCACTGGCTGTTATTGGCGATGGTGATCATTTTATTTTGGAGATGCAGGTTGATGAGTATGATATATTGAAAGTAAAACGCGATCTAACAGTTTTAATTAGCATGGATAGTTACAAAGGCAAAGTGTTTGAAGCCAAAGTCACAAAGATCAACCCACTGATGAACGAGCGCAGCAAATCGTTTTTAGTGGAAGCTGAATTCATACAGGCACCGGAAAAAATATATCCCAATACAACATTTGAAGCCAATATTGTTGTTACAAAAAAAGATAACGCGTTATTGATTCCCCGCACGTTTATCATCCACGATTCAATTGTAACCAAAAGCAATGGCGATAAGGTTATTGTAAAAACCGGCTTAAGAGATTATAAGAAAATTGAGATCCTATCAGGTATCACTGCAGAAGACGAACTCATTAAACCTACTGAATGAAATACAAACTGATACTGGATGTTGCAAAAAGCTTATTATTGGCACGATGGCGTCAAACCATGGTAGCCGCAATTGGCGTTACCTTTGGCATCACCATGTTTGTTACCCTACTCGGCTTTATGTCGGGTTTAAATGATATGCTTGATGGTTTGATCTTGAATAGAACACCTCATGTACGATTATACAACGAAATTGAGCCAAATAAATCGCAACCAATAGACGTTTCACCTAAACACAAGAACAGCCATAACTTTATCAGTTCAGTAAAACCAAAAATTGAACGTTTGGATATTTATAACAATGGTGAGATCATGCGTGTTCTTAAAAAAGACCCGAGAGTTTTAGGAATTGCGCCAAAAGTTACTGCACAGGTTTTCTATAATGTAGGTTCTATTGATCTTACGGGCGTGATCAATGGCGTTGATGCCGAAGCAGAAAATAAATTATTCAAATTTTCGGATTATGTGACCGAAGGAAATTATATTGATCTGAAAAACACACCTAACAGTATCATTTTAGGAAAAGGTGCAGCCGAAAAAATGATGGCTAATTTGGGTGATGTGATACAAGTTACTACAACCAAAGGCGAGCGCATTCAATTAAAAGTGGTGGGCTACTTTCAATCGGGCATCAGTGATATAGATAAAGTACAGAGTTATGCTTCTATTACTACCACACAAAAATTATTAGGCGAAACCGAAAACTACATTACCGATATTCAGGTGAAGTTAAAGGATATCTTAATAGCACCGGCTGTTGCAAAAGAATACGCTCAATTGTTTGATGTTGAAGCCATGGATGTGCAAACCGCCAATTCACAATTTGAGACCGGAAGTTCGGTAAGAAGTATCATTTCTTACGCTGTTGGTATAACACTACTTATTGTTGCAGGTTTTGGCATCTATAATATTTTAAATATGATGATCTATGAGAAAATGGATTCCATTGCTATTTTAAAAGCCACCGGTTTTTCGGGTAAAGATGTGAATGCCGTTTTTATTTCCATTGCCTTAAGTATTGGCATTTTAGGCGGTTTGTTTGGCTTGTTGTTTGGTTTAGGCTTATCGGGCGTTATTGATAACATACCCTTTAACACACCTTCATTACCAACCATTAAAACCTTCCCTATCAATTACAATCCAAAATTTTATTTAATAGCCAGCATCTTTTCAATTGTTACCACTTATTTTGCGGGTTACTTTCCCGCACGCAAGGCCAGTAGTATTGATCCTGTAATTATCATCAGAGGAAAATAACATGAACGGAAAGATCATAGAGGCGCGCAATATCTCCAAGTACTTTCACGACCCTTTAACCATGCAGGTTTTAAAGGATGTAAGTTTTTCAATTGATAAAGGAGAATTTGTTTCTGTGATCGGAAAATCAGGTTGCGGTAAATCAACACTCTTATATATTCTATCTACCATGGATACAGATTACGAGGGTGAGTTGATCATTGATAATGTGAGCATGCGTAACAAAAAGGAAGCAGAGTTGGCTAAAGTGCGCAATGAAAAAATTGGTTTTGTTTTTCAATTCCATTATTTACTCAATGAATTCTCTGTTTTAAAAAATGTGATGCTACCCGGTTTAAAATTAGGCATTCATTCACCTAAAGAAGTTGAACAGCGCGCTTATGAAAAATTAAAGATACTAGGCATACAAGATGAAGCCTTAAAAAAACCGAATCAGCTTTCGGGCGGACAAAAACAACGTGTGGCCATTGCCCGAGCACTGATCAATGATCCACTTATTATTATGGGAGATGAACCAACCGGTAACTTAGATAAAAAGAACAGCGAGATCGTGTTCAATATCTTTCAGGAACTCTCTCAAGTTTACAATCAATCATTATTAATTGTAACCCACGATAACGAATTTGCTGCTCGCACCAACCGCATCATTGAAATGGAAGACGGGCGCATCATTAAAATGTGATGGATTATACCTTTATTAGTCCTGTTTTTCTCCATTTAAAAGTTTTTTTGCCCCCAAACCCCCTGTAAAATCAACCATTTTCAAACATTCTATAAATTGTAGCAATACTCTGCTATAAATTCGGTATACCTTTGTTTCATCAAATGGTACTAAAAGTTAAAAATTTGAAGCGAATGGTTAACAAAATGGAAAAGATAGAGGAAATGAATAGGTTAACTTTAGCTGTCTCGTTGTAAAAAAATA
>JBIKKW010000166.1:0-5387 GCA_044360115.1 Bacteroidia bacterium | reverse complement strand
AATTGTAAGATCACCGTTGTATTTGAAAGTGACCGATCATCAGTAGTGCATTATTTAAAAAATGATGTGATTAAGAACAAGAATTTTTCAGAGAATTGCAGCGCCTTAAAAAATACTGTGGAGGTGATCAATTACATTGCAAAAACACCTAATGCCATTGGTTTCATTGATTTTGCCTGGCTCAGCGACAGAGATGATTCGCTTTACAAGGCCAATAAGGATAAGATCAAATTTGTGCCTATTGGAAAGGGAGATGGCGCTTATTTTGAACCAAATCAAAGCAGTTTTAAAACTGGTGAATATCCTTTGACAAGAAAAGTGTATGTTTACAAACAAGCGCCGGATTTTAGTTTGGCAAAAGGATTTGAAACCTTTGTTGCCGGACCAAAAGGACAAATGATATTTTTAAAACAAGGTTTGTTGCCTTACAAACAACAAGAAAGAAATATTGAAGTTAAACTAGAACAATAAATTTTACAGATATGAAAAAGCTAATTGTTTTAATGTGTTTGATGAGCTTTGCCGCTTTTAGTCAAACAAAACCGCAAGCAAAGCCTAAAAAAGAGGTAAAAAAAGTAACACCTGTAGAAAAAGTGAATTTACCGGATAGAAAAGCGTCTTATGTTGGTGGCAGCGATGCGATGGATAAGTTCATTATCTCCAATTTAAAAACACCCGAAAAATTTAAAACCGATACAGCCATTAAAACCAATACAGTATTCTTACGATTTATGATCGAAAAAACAGGTAAGCTATCAAACGTGGAAGTAGTGAAAGGGATCAAAAAATGCAAAGAGTGTAGCGAAGAAGCCTTAAGAGTGGTTAATTTAATGCCGCGTTGGAATGCCGCCATTGAAAACGGTCAGATGATCGATTCGTGGTATAATTTGCCGGTTAACTTTCAAAAAAAGTAAAAATTTGCTAAAATCTCTTAAAAACAGCGTTTTGGCACTTAATTAGATAAAGAATAAACAAGAACACTAATAGATAAAATGAAAAAAACAATTTTATTTTGCGCTTTAGGACTAACAGGAGTAGTAAATGCGCAGTCGTTACAAGAAGCGATCACAAAAACTGAGAACGAACGTTATGAATCGGCTGCCGCTGATCTACGCGCATTAATTGCGAAAGAAGGAAGTAAAGGCGACAATTATTTTTTCTACGGAGAAAATTATTTTAAGCGTGGCGATATTGATAGCGCAAATATTTTTTATACCAAGGGTACGGAGTTGAGCCCAACATATCCGTTAAACTTTATTGGTTTAGGTAAAGTATTATTAAGCAAGAACGATGTGAATGGTGCTAAAACACAATTCTTTAAAGCAACCAGCATTTCGCAAAGTAAAAACGCTGAGGTATTCAGAAAAATTGCGGAAGCCTATTTAACAACAGATTACAAAAATCCGGATGAGGCGATCACAGCTGCTAACGCTGCTATTAAGTTAGACGCTAAGAATGCAGAAGGATTTATTGTATTAGGAGATGCGATGTTGGAAAAAAATCCGGCTGATGGTGGCGGACCAATAAAGCAATACAAACAAGCAACTACCTTAGATCCAAAATCGGCGAAAGGAATTATTCGTGAAGGTAAATTGTATCAACGCGGACGTAATTACCAATTAGCGTTAGAAAAATATAAAGAAGCGATCGTTATTGATCCAACCTTTGCACCGGCTTACCGTGAGATCGCTGAGTTGTATTATTTAGCGGGGCAACCGGCAAAATCAATTGAGAATTGGAAAAAATATTTGGAGTTGAACAACAGTGTATTTGCACGTTACCGTTACATGACAGCATTGTTCTCAAACAAACAATATGCTGATGCTGTAACAGAATACGAAGGATTAAAAGCAAAAGGCTTCAACAATTTATATTTGGAGCGCTTAGCAGGATATTCGTATGCGGAGATGGGCGATAAAACTGATAAAGAAGCATACAACAAAGGTTTAGTTGCTATCAATAAATTCTTTGAAATGGCACCAAAAGATTTTAAATACCTTGCAAACGATTACAAGTATAAAGGTGTTTTGTTATCGCGTACCGGAAAAGATTCAATTGCCTTAGTTGAAATGGAAAAAGCAATTGTATCAGATCCTGCATCAAGTAAGGATATTTATACCGAGATGGCTTTGATCGCGTATCGTGGAAAGAAATACGACAAAGTTTCAAGTATCGTTGAACGTAAAATGGCTGAAGATTTAAAATCGTTGAACAATAATGATTATTTCAACTATGGTCGCGCTAATTATAATTTAGGTCAGAATAAATTAATTGAAGCAAACAACTTAAAAGACGCGAAAGCAAAAGCGGCTAAAGAGGCAGAATCAAAACCGTATTTAGTGAAGGCCGATTCGGCATTTGCCGGATTGATCCGTTTGAATCCAAGTTGGGTTACAGCTTATACCTGGAAAGGTCGCAGCAGCTCTTTAATTAGTTTTGACAGCGGTAAACCTTATTACGAGAAAGTATTGGCTGTTGTAAAACCTGAGGAGAAAACAGGCTCATATAAAAAGGATGTGATCGAAGCATACGAATATTTAGGATCATATTACGTGAACCAGAAAGATAAAGTAAACGCCGATGCCACATTTAATTCAATTAAAGAATTAGATCCTAACAATCAAAAGGTACTGAACTACTTTAATCCAAAGGCACAACAAAAACCTGCCCCAGGAAAACCTGCAGCAAAGTAATTAAAAAACCCGAAGTAAGTGCTTCGGGTTTTTTTATGAATTCATTCACTTGCAAAAACAGTGGCTTCACTCAGCGTAAATGCAGGTTTTGTTTTCGCCTTTCAATTTTACTCAATCAAAAGAGCTGCTAAATAATTAGACAACTAAAAATTTTTTTAGTGAGTTAAGATGTTTTTACTTTTGATGCATGAAAATAACACATTTATCAGGTTTAATAAAAAGCAGTTTGATAGCTTTGTCAATGATCGTAGGAAGTGCAACAGCACAAAATATTCCTCCTGCATGTCCAACTACTTCAATTTACGCACAGCAAGGTAATAACATTCTTGCCTATCCTCAATTTAATGGTCCGGGAACTACTGTGATCAATAATATGCCGGGTGCCTCTGGTTTAGCAGTTGGCCCTAATTTTGGTTTTCCGGCACCAAATCCAACCTGGTGGACATTATCAGGTGGTACATATTGGTATTACAATAATACAGGTACCTGGTCAAACACGGGACACACTGCCGGAAATGGAGCGGCGGTGAATATTGGTGGTGGCGGCAGCTGTCTTTATAATTTGGTTGGTGCAACCGGCGGTGTATACCGGTATACAGGTACGGGTAATGGTGTATTTGTAGCCAATGTTGTTCCAGCTTTTTCGGGTGGCGGACCATACGACATTGTTGCTGATATGGCCGATAATTTTTACATTTTAAAAACAAATGCTCCCGGGCAAGGCTTGTATGCTTATAATCCACAAGGAGTATTAACGTGTTCTTGGACAGGTGTAGGGATGATCAATCAATCTGCCGGTTGCGGATTTTCAATTTTAAATACAAATAATCCAAGCCTGCACCGAGTATATTATGATGCTAATGGAACCGATTATGTAGGTAATATTATTCCGGGTAACTCAACCATTACTTTTTCTGCAATCAATGTACCTCAAGCTTCTTGCGATTATGCAAGCTGTGCTTTAAGCGTTCCTTACGGAAGTGTAACAGCGGGATCCGGTGGAGGAACATTAACCTGCACAAATCCACAAGTAACATTAATAGCTTCAATATTCGGTAACAACAGTTTGAACTGGTTGCCCGCATATCCAACACCATCCAATGCGCCACAAACACCAACTTGTGGTAGCGTTAACTGGACAGGGCCAACACCAACAACAACAACAGGAATTGTGAGTGGTCAAGGAACTCCAACTATAGTTGTTAATCAACCGGGTGTTTATACATTTACTTGGACAGGATGTAACGGATGTCCGGGATATTCGGTTACCGCTTCATATACTGTTGTAGGACAAGGCGCAGTTATTACTCCTACAATAACAGCACCAACCTGTATCAGTAGTCCAACTCAAATTTCGGTTGCACCAAATTCAACAACCAATACAATTTTATGGACAGGCCCTGGTATTCAAGGACCAAACAATACACCAACAATAAACATAAATGCTGCAGGAGTATATACGGTTTTTGTTAGCATACCTAATAGTGCCTGCGCAGGTAGTGCCACAGTTCTTATTAATCCAACACCAACAATTAATATTTCGGCCACAAGCTTATCAATGTGCGCGAACAATTATAATTCATCACTTAACACTGTTACGTTAACAGGATCGGGCGCAACTAGTTATACTTGGAGTAGTATTGGCTTGGTGCAAACCAGTACAGCAAACACAAATCCTTCAATAACCTATTCGCCACAGGCAAATTCAGTGGTGGGAATTGCAACATTAATTGGTTCAAACGGCACATGTTCAGCATCTGCTACTGCGTCTATAGTTATTATTGATAATCCTTTAGTTACTGTTACAAGTCCAAGTACCTGTGCTGGCTCAACAGTTAGCATCATAGCAAGTGGAGCAAATTCATATGCGTGGAGCCCTTCAACGAACTTAAGCAGTACAAGTGGAGCAACGGTAACAAGTAGCACACCTTCAACAACTGTATACTCGGTTATAGGTTCGTCAAATGGATGTAACAGTCAAACTCAAAATGCAACAGTTACAATTGTGGCAAATCCTACAATTACAGTTACACCTGCAACAAACACTATTTGTGCAGGCGGACAAATTAATTTAACTGCTGCGGGCGCTACAAGTTATGTATGGACACCGGCAGCAACATTAAGTTCGAGTACTGGCGCTGTAGTTACGGCAAGTCCAATGGTAACTACAAATTATATGGTGATCGGTTCAGCGGCAGGATGTACAGCAAGCGCAGTGTATCAAGTGAGCGTGATCCCTCAACCAAATTTAATAGCTTCAGCTTCGTCTTACACAATTTGTTCAAATGAAACTGCAAATCTTACCGTAAATGGTGCAAACAATTATGTTTGGTCGCCTGCCATGAGTTTAAATACCACACAAGGCAGCCAAGTTATTGCGCATCCTGTTACAACTACGGTTTATCAAGTGAGCGGAAATAATGGTCAGTGTTCTGCAGTAGCATCATTAACTATCAATGTAGTTCCTGTTCCGGTGTTACAGTTAACAACACCAAACAATAAAATTTGTCAAGGAAAAACTACAGAAATTTTTGCGAGCGGCGCCACAAATTATTCTTGGAGCCCAGCAACTGGTTTGTCTTTCCCACAAGCTAGCATGGCTTCAGCATCTCCTTCGGTTAACGTGAATTACACAGTTACAGGAAGTAATTCCATGGGAACAAAAGTGTGTGTGTTTACCAAAGAGATATTGAT
>JBIKKW010000165.1:0-5412 GCA_044360115.1 Bacteroidia bacterium | reverse complement strand
ATTACATTTTGTTTCAAACTGTAATGAACTAGCAGTTAATTTAAACAAAAGAAAATACGACCTCCTTATTCTTTCGGTTACAGATCCAAACGAAACCATTTTGGAACTGATAAAAAAAATAAAATTAAAACATACTTCTATTTCTATATTGGTTAATGCTATATCCAACAATAAACAACTTGCAATAAGATGTATTAAAGCTGGGGCTTTGGGCTATTTATGCCTCGAAAATTCTATTGAAGAATTTATAAATGCTATCAAAACCATTCTAAATAAAAAAGTCTATCTTACTACCTACCAAACTAAATGCATATTATCAGATATGCATAACGGCAATAAAAAACTAGAAACCTTAAGTACTCGCGAATTTGAAATTTTTCAATTACTCGCATTTGGTAACAGTACTAAAATAATAGCCTCAAAATTAAACCTGCAACAAAACACTATTAGCACCTACCGAAAACGATTAAAAACTAAGTTACATATAAGTAATACTATAGAACTATCTCGAATTGCACTAGATCACGGACTGATATAATTCCATAATTGGAATTATAGTATTTTTTTAACATTTAAATATAGCCACATGGTAACAGGTGCTTTGTTTACTAATTTATTAAACAATCTTGACGGTATGTTCTACCGTTGTCTTTATGATGAGCATTGGACCATGCTTTATGTGTCTGACGGTTGCACTAAGCTTACCGGTTACCTGCCTTCTGAAATACAAAACAATACCATCATTAGCTTTAATGACATAATAAGTTTCGAAGACAGGGAACGTGTTTATATTGATTGCACAAATAATTTGAATAAAAACAAACAATGTAACAATACATACCGAATCATTGACAAATTTGGAAAAACTAAATGGGTTAATGAAATTGCTAATGGTGTTTATGATAACGATAATAAACTCATATATATTGAAGGCTTTATACAAGATATTACAAACGAAATATCAGTAAGTGCCACATCAAAGGCTTATAGCGCATTACAAAGGTCAATAAGTAAATCATCAATCGTATCAATAACAGATCTAAACGGTAAAATAATTCACGTAAATGAAAATTTTTGTAAGCATTCTAAATATAATTTCAATGAATTAATAGGTCAAAATCATCATATCGTAAATTCAGGATTTCATGATAACGAATTCTTTAAAAATCTTTGGGATACAATATCAACCGGAAACGTTTATAGAGGTGAAATTTGTAATAAAGCTAAGGACGGAACAATATATTGGTGCGAAACAGTAATAACACCTGTTTTAGATAAACAAAATAAAATTGAACAATTTATAGCTATTAATAATCTTATAACCGATAAGAAAAGATCGGAAAAACTTTTAGAAGAAAGTGATAAACGATTTAAGCTTGCAATGGAGGGTAGTAATGATGGACTATGGGATTGGAACCTAAAAACGAACATAGTTTACCGCTCCCCAAGATGGCTCAATATGATTGGTTTAAGTAATGATTTTAAATTCAATAAAAATTCAGATTGGGAACAATACATTGACCCCAATGACAGAGAAAGGGTACAAAAAGAACTATATAATTACCTTAATGGATTATCAAGTGTGTATGAAATTGAGTTTAAAATGCTTCATGTAAATGGGTATAAAATTGATGTTTTATCAAAGGGTAAATTATTTTATAATGAAAAAGGCGAAAAGGTAAGAATGATTGGAACCCATTCTGATATTACAATTAGAAAACAAATTCAAAATGCCTTATTGTATAGTGAGGACCGATTAAGAAAAATATTTGATAGTGTAAAAGATGTAATATATACCATCTCCATAAATGGTGAATTTTTAAACCTTAATAAAGTTTTTGAAACCATAACAGGATATAAAATAAATGATTGGATAGGAAAATCTTATCTTGATATTGTTCATCCCAACGACAAACACATTGCAATTGAAGCATTTAGTAGAATAATTTCAGGCGAAAACATAAATCCATTTGAAGTACGAATCAGAGCTAGTTCAGGTAAATACATATTCAGTGAAATTACCCCTGCGGCTTTAACAGAAAATAATAAAATCACTTCAATCTTAGGTATTGCTCGCGACATTAGTTATCGTAAAGAAACAGAGGTAATTTTAAATCAAATTTATGAAACGGTAACAGTAAAAACAGGATTGAGTTACTTTTCAAATCTTACTAAATACTGTTGTAATTTTTTAAATGTTAAGTATGCTTTAATTGGTATATACAATTCGATAGATAATACAATTCAAACAATATCTTTCAGATCGTATGATGTAGAATTGGAAAACGTAAAATACAATATTAACTATGCTCCTTGTGAATTAATAGTTAATAAACTAAAATATGAATTTCCCAGCAAAGTACAAGAATTGTTCCCAAAACATTTGGCTCTCAAAAAATTAAATGCTCAATCATATCTTGGTTATCCGTTAACCGACGAATTAAACCATACAATTGGAATAATAAGTGTTATTGACGATAAACCATTTGAAGATGTTGCAAAGATCAAACAATTATTATCATTAGTGATACCTCGTACCTCCAATGAATTAATAAATAGTTTGAATACCAAAAAACTGCAAGATAGCATGGAATTTAACAAAGGTATTCTCTCATCACTAACTTCCATGATCGCGGTAATTGATAAAAATGGGAAAATACTTGCGGTAAATGATTCCTGGTTAAAAAACGGCAAGTTAAGTGGTATAAAAGACTTCACCAAAATAAGTGAAGGTAGCAACTACTTTGAGGCCTGCATCACTGCAATAAATAATGGCGATAAAGATGCCAAAAAAGCATATGATGGAATACGTTCTGTTTTAAATCAAGAAGTAAATTCTTTTCAAATGGAATATAACTTTTATGTAGCAAATACAGAAATGTGGTACTTATTAAGTGTAAATCTTTATCAAAAAGATGACCCGAAAGCTGTAATAAGACACATTGATATTTCAAAAAGAAAAATTAATGAAACAAAAATTCTTAATAGTGAAAAGAAATATAGAGAACTCATAGAGAATAGTCAAGATATGATCTTTAGCAACGATCTAAATGGAAATATAAATTTTGCTAATAAGAAATTTTTAAAAACATTAAAATATAATCTTACAGATATATCAAACCTAAGTATTAAGGATCTATTAATAGATTATCCAAAAAAGGAAATTAAAAATATTTATACTGACAAAAACCATAGATCACAGCCAATAAAGTTTGAAGGAGATATTAAAAATAAAAACAATAAACCCATAGCAGTTATTGGAACTGTTATACCGTTAGTTGAGAATGGCAAAGTAATAGGAAATCAATCATTCTTTAAAGATGTTAGCGTAAATAAAAAAACTGAACTTGAATTACTTAGAAGTGAACAACGGTATAAAAATGTTGTAGAAAATATTAACGACGCCATTATCGTTAAAAATTTAAAAGGTGAAAAAACGTTTGCTAACGATAAATTTTATGAATTATTTGGTTTAAAAGAAAAACCATTACATAAAATAAAAATGACTGACTATGTATCTGAAGAATGGATTGAAACCAGGGAACTAAAGTATAAAGAGATCTTAAACAAAAATAAACTGTTTGAAACCATTGAATACTTAGGAAAACACACTTCAGGTAAAATAATTTGGCTCGAAGATAAGATCACTTTAATTCATGAAGGAAACAGAACGATAGGAACGTTAACAGTAATTCGAAATATAAATGATCTAAAAATAAAGGAGTTAGAATTAAATAAGTTAATTAAAGAATTAACAAACAGAAACAATGAAATGCTTCAGTTTAATTACATTGTTTCACATAATTTACGTGCACCTATTGCAAATATCATCGGTTTATGCAATCTAATTTCAATAAGCAAAAGTAAACAATCCGAAAATATGAAAATGTTAGAGTTAATAAAAAATTCTACCGATAAATTAGATGACATCATAAAAGACCTTAATATCATATTAAACATAAAAAATACTTTAAAATTAAAGAACGAAAAAATAAAACTCAAGCGAATAATATTTAACATATACGAAGTGTTTAAAAAAGAGCTGAATGAAATAAATGGTGATGTAGAAATTGATATAGATACTAATGCTAATGATTTATATACTATAAAAAGTTATATTGAAAGTGTATTTTTTAACCTATTTAGCAATTCAATTAAATACCGCTCAAAAGAAAAGATATTAAAAATAAAGGTTAAATCAAAGAAAATATCAAATAAATACATTATTAGTTTCATAGATAACGGTATTGGAATAAACCTTGCTGAACATGGCCAATATGTATTTGGCTTATATAAACGTTTTAATTATGAGGCAGAAGGAAAAGGTATGGGATTGCACATGGTTAAAAATCAAATAGAGGCCATTAATGGTAAAATTTCAATTGAAAGTAGTTTAGGAAAAGGAACCGAATTTACAATTGAATTGCCAATTGATAATACAAACACGAATGCCAATAGTTTATGATCACTACTTACAAATTAAATGCATTTTCTATTACGTGTAAGATTTTTAAAGATTATGTAAAAAAACAAAATAAATAGCTCCATACATTTAATATAAAATAAATTATAAACTGAAAACTTTATTCTAATGATAAAATTAAAAGAGATCATTCAGCAATTAGACAGCAATTCATTTGATAAAATGATAGGGCAGTTTTCTAGTACCAAAGCAAAAAACTATTTATATCTATTAAACTCATATCGCACAAAGGAGGCCAATGATATGCAGATTATGGAGAAGTTAGACATAAATAATAATGCATTTTATGTTTTAAAATCACGATTGTTCGATAAAATTCAAGAAACAATAACGGAAGAGGTAAACATAAATAAATCTGAAGTATTTAAACAATTAAGTGAACTGTCACTTCTCTATGCAAATTCAACAAGAGAAATAGCAGAGGCCAAACTATTAAAACTTGAAAAAGATCTGCTTAATCTAGAAATGCATTACGAATTAGTTTTGGTTTATAGTTTTTTAAAAAGAATTCATACCTATTCTGATAAATACTTTCACTATTCACAACTTTACAATAAACAAGTTGCAAATACACTTTCAACCGAAAAAGCTATTGACCTGTTAGGTGAATTCAATAGAAAATTATGTCAGTATATCTATTCACGATCCGATCACTTTTTACAAGAATTAATGTTCTTGAAGAATGAAATTGAAAATTATAATTCACTTAGTCCAAGTAAACAAATTGAACTTATAAAGAATATTATTGAAATTCAATTAAAGGTTATTTGCAATATCGAAACTATTGAAGTTGATGTAGAGAAAACATTAGAAAGATCGTTAAAGATCATCAATGAAATGCCTGTTACATCAAGCATAAGATCTTGGGAATTACCAATACAATATCTATGCTTTGAGTTTTATATCGAAACAAACCAATCATTAAAAGC
>JBIKKW010000194.1:0-4061 GCA_044360115.1 Bacteroidia bacterium | reverse complement strand
TAAATACTATATCCTGCAATACCACCTGCAAAACTGTTATAATTATTCCAACTTAATTTTTTATTGAACATGTTATCCTTCACATTATTTACTTTCAGGTAAATAGAGGCAACCGACATACTGCTGGTTCGATCGTTATTACAACTATCTTTTGCAACAGCCTTGTAATAATAACTGCGCTCGCGTGTTTTTAAACCATTATCATTAAAGGCGTAATTTCCTGAACCGTTAAATGATATAAATCCAACTTTCGAAAAATTAGATCCTTCTTCACTTCTGTATACATCAAAACCATTTCCCACTTTTAATGAATCAATTAAAAAACGTACTTGAATACTTTCATCGGATGTAACAGAAACAGATCTTACATAAATAAAATCAGGAGCAACCGTTTGTTGTGTAAAAAAATAAATTCGGTTAGAAGAAGAAGAAATTGATTTATTGCCGTTAAACGCTCTCACGTAATAAGAAACATTCTTAGATGGATCAACACCTGTGTGAATAAAGTTATTTTGCGTAGTTGTTCCTGCTAACTGATAATTTCCGCCATTCACCGAATAGTAAATACGATACTCTGAAACGCCACTCTTCCAACCGGTGTATGCGTTCCAAAATAAATTGGTTTGATAGCCGCATTTATCATAAACATGATCTAAGAACATAGTTGTGTGTTTTGGATCACTTATTGGTGCCAAATTATTGCAACTATCAACCGGCGCCACATGAAAAGCTACCGATGAAGCTGTTGCTGCCGTTGAAGTAAAAGTATAAAGCGTACTGGTTCGTCCGGGTACCGAATCCATTTTTGTATTAATGTTGTTAATTACCTGATAGATGATATACCCACCGCAATCGCCCGCCGATGAAACCGGATAACCAACTACGGTTTGTCCGTTTGGCAAAACACTTACCGAATCAACCTCAATTTGCGGCGGCTTGAATTTATTTTTAAATGTTCCGCCTTTAATATTTGAAACAGAAGTACAACCGGATGCATCACCAATTATCACCTGATAATTATGAAATACGGTACAAATGGTAATGGTATCATTAAAGGATAAAGAAGAGGTGTTCACCAAATTACTCCATGTACCGGTAGGAAATTCGCGCAGCACACTAAAATTGGGAGAGGTAGAACTTAAAGGCGGGAATTTTAAAGGATTGTATACGACACTTACAATACCGCTGTTAAACAGTGTATTTACAAAAATGCTACGAAGGGTATCGGAATTGGCAGAGAAATTAGCACCGGATGTACCAAAACGTGTTCGCATGAAGTAATATTGACTTTGGGTATTACCACCTGCTGCGGCATGCGTAAAACTGGTGGTGCCTATGGAAGAAATGGTGCCCACATTGGTAAACGGACCGGTAGCTAAAGCCGAATGAAAGATCTCATAACTAAAGAACTGTCCGCCCGGATCGGCCGGCGCCACCCACTTGAGTGTAGCATCGCCCGCGGCCCCTATGGAAATACAGCGCAACGACGGAGGAGCAACCTGCGCCGGTAAAACCATGTTCAAGGTTAAAATAATTAATGCTATGTACCCAACTCTCAACATGTTATATAACGTATAAAGTTATGAAAAATTGCCTGAATCATTAATTTGGTACAAAAGCTAAATTTTAGTAGATTTGGGTTTAAACTTTAATAAAATGAAAAAACTTTTACTTTTAATAGGCGCAATTTTAACATTTGGCGCGTTTGCTCAAGGTGTAGATAAAAATTTTGATAATCCATGGGTAACAAACACCAACTACCCGGCAAAAGAACCTGCAGGATGGATCACTACCAACGTATTAACCAATTCGTTTGCAAGTGCATCTAACCCTACATCCGTTACACAATCAACTGTAAACTGTAATGGTGGTTTTTCAATGCGTGTTGAGACCAAAAAATTCACTTTAGGTTTCTTAACCGGCTTTTTACCTGATACATGCGGATTTGCATTTACCGGTACAGTAGCTATTAGCATTGCCGGTGGTCGTTTAATTGATGGTTTCCCTTACAATCAACGCCCAACTAACATTACTTATTGTTACCAAACTACGCCAATTGCAGGTGATACTTCAGGTGTAGGTGTTTTATTATGGAAATGGAACGGTACTTCACGTACTTACATTGGTGGCGGTAAAAACGCTTACACAAATACTGTAACATCAATGACCAATGCAACTTTGAACATTGCTTATTCAAGCACAGTAACGCCTGATAGTATGTGTATTTATGTTGGATCGAGCTACAAATTCCCAACTTCAGGTACCGGTATCAGAAAAGGTGCTAAAGAAGGAAGTACAATTTGGGTAGACAATTTCAACTACCCTGCATCAACTGTTGGTGTTGCAGAAAACAACATTCAAACCATTGAATTAAAAGCGTATCCAAATCCTGCTAACACTTCATTGTATGTTGCAACTGAAAGCGCAGAAGCTAAAACAATGGAAATTATTGACCTTACAGGAAAAGTGATCGAAAAGATCGCATTTAATGATGGTAAATTAAAGTTAGATGTATCTAAATACAACACCGGTTTGTATTTTTACAATGTACTTGGTAACAATAACCAAAACTTAAAGAGTGGTAAATTCACTGTAACTCACTAAAATAACGAACTCCGAAAAGCCACTCTTGAAAGGAGTGGCTTTTTTTATTTAGAAAACAAACATATGACAATCGAAGAAAAAATCAACGGCGATATTAAAACAGCCATGCTGGCAAAAGACGCCAAAAAACTTGAAGCATTGCGTGCCATCAAATCGGCTATTCTATTACTAAAAACTTCAGCTGAAGGATTAACAGAAGATACAGCCATGAAGGCCATTCAAAAGGAAGTAAAAAAACGTAAGGAAAGTGCGGATGTATATAATCAACAGAATCGTGCAGACCTTGCCGAAGTTGAATCCTATCAGGCAACTGTTATGGAAGAATATCTTCCAAAACAATTAAGTGAAGATGAGATCAAAGCACAATTACAAAACATTATAACTTCAGTTGGCGCAACAGGTGCCGGCGATATGGGAAAAGTAATGGGCGCGGCAACAAAACATTTTGCAGGAAAAGCCGACAACAAAATTGTATCGCAACTGGTTAAACAACTATTAGGATAGGCTAGGCCCTTGGTTTTCCAAGGCCAGCCAATTCTTTTCCAATCCCTGTAAAAGAAACAATATTCAAAGGGAATTCGAGGAACACATGCAAAAAGGACAGGAAGAATAAAACTTTCAGTCCTTTATTGTAATCAACCACATAAAGGGTAACGGCAATGATCCAAACCAAAATAGTGCCGATCAAAACTTTTTTTGGCACCTGATGCCATTTAATTACAGATGTTTTTGAGAACCAATTCAGATAATGATAGGTGTAAACAAAGGCAACAAATCGCATGATCACAAAGCCCGCGTTGGTTGAATAGATCTGCTTCATATCAGTGATTGTGTCCATATTAAACAATGTGATCAATCGGTAATTTAACTCGGCAAATAACGAGTAACTGCGCTGCGAAAATGCGCTCACCTCATAAAACAAATTTTGCGGTTGAAATAAAAAAATGGCAGCAACACTTGCAATTAAAACACCAATGGAAATCAACCCAGGAATGGATCTTTCTTTTAAAACACCATACAACATAAATAACCAAGTGAAAATAAAAACATGAATAATGGTTGGTAAAAAAATTGCTGCCCAGGTAAAATAACTTGGGGCATTATTTAAGAATCCAACTGAAATTGCTGCTAAAACAATTACTACAGCGCGGTAAAGCCAGTCTTTCATATAAACAAAAGCCACAGATATCAGCAAACCAAAAACAATGAGATCGGGAATGATGCCATTTCCTTTTTTTGACGGATTAAAATTAAAATACACCATGATGGTGCATATTACTACCAATACAACAAAGTCGTATTTCCCTTTTGTGAAATAATTCTTTTTATGAAGCCATCCAATTTCTGTAAGGTAATGAAGTGGGCCTAGCACAGCATAAGAAAACAAGAATAATTCGAAAGGAATATAAAAAGCGATCAAACAACTTAAAATAATTAAGCCCGAATTTAAATGATGG
>JBIKKW010000060.1:0-18641 GCA_044360115.1 Bacteroidia bacterium | reverse complement strand
ACCCGATCGTAAAAAATCTGGACCTCATTAAAATGGATTATTTAAGTACCATTGATACAGTAACTGCAAAAGGAATTAAAAAAACCGTGTTGCTTCACACATCTAAATACACCAAAACACAACCAACGCCTGCGCGTATATCTTTAGCACTGGCCATGCAAAAACCAAAGGAGCAGCAGTTCCGAAACAGTTACCAGCCGGTGGCCGTATTGTTGGAAGGTGAATTTAGCAGTGTGGTGGAGTATCGTTTACCAACCGTTTTACTAAGTGATCCAACATTCAAGTATGTTGACCATGGAAAGAAAACAAAAATGATCGTAGTAGCTGATGGTGATGTGGCCAGTAATGATATTCAGTTTAAAACAGGTAACATTATGCCATTGGGTTATGATAAATACACCCAGCGTACCTTTGCCAATAAAACCTTTTTGTTGAACAGCATCAACTATTTATTGGATGATGAAGGCTTATTGCAATTACGCACACGCGAAGTAAAATTACGTTTATTGGATAAAAAGAAAATTGATACCCAACGCGCTAAATGGCAATTTACCAATGTGGCCATCCCAGCCTTGCTCATCTTCGGATTTGGCATTGTTCAGTTTTATATGCGAAGAAAAAAGTACACGGGGAAGTAATTACCTACTCGGTGCAATTTTACCCATGATCATGATATCGCCTTTTAAATGCTCTATCTCTTTTTGCATTTTAGTGGTAACCGTTAATTCAGTCTTTTGATAATCTAAACCTGATACATAAAACGTTTCAAAACCCAAGACACTGATCATTAATTCCAAAGATGCATTTTGAAATTCTGTTGGAACGTTTATGATGTAATGTCCGTTTTTATCGCTCACCACATTTAGCTCCGAACCTACTATGTTAATGTTAGCGCCAATGATGGCTTTTTTGGTTTTCGCGTCAATTACGCGACCTTTGATCACTAATTTTTTATTTGCCGGTACATTAGGGCGCACTGCAATTTCTCCAACAGTTTTATGAATTTCGGTTGGTGTAACCGGTGTTTGTGATTTGGCCGGATGGTAAAAACCTAAGGCCATTAAAAAACCAGCCACATATTTATTAAAGAAAGGTGTTTTATTTACCGTGTAATTGCTAATAGGTGTATTTAACTGATGTTTGGCAACTCTTCCGCATATCTTGCCCGGCGTGTTGTTCAAATAATCTATAATTTGCGCGTTGGTCATTTTCGAAAAATCAACCACTGTTTTTTGACAGGCTAAACAAAACTTACCCCGTCCGACCGAGCCATCCGGGCGGGCTTTTTCTTCTTCTAACATTTTATCCCAGTTCTCATGACAAGGATCTTCGATGTTTATTTTAATGGTTTGCGGTTTCATAACTCAATTATTTTAGTGTTTATAATTGAGATGCAAACTATTTTTGAATTCCATAAAGTATTTTCATTTAAATAGAAATTCTAGTTAAATGTGGGGGGAGAAGGTAACCGCAGAGGTCCGATAGCTATCGGACGCAAAGGGAGGCGCAGAGGGCGCGAAGGTAATAGTGATGTGTCATCCTGAGCGGAGTCGAAGGATAGATTTCGGGGAATAGGGAAGTACAACTTGTAAGAGATGTGATTTTTTTTGGGATGAGCGCCAGGGATGGAGCCAATGTTTGAGCTCGCCCGCTTTTTCAGCGGGAAGCGAGTGGCGAGAGCCCGCCTGGGCGCCCTCCTTCGACTCTGAAAAATGCCATAAAAAAACCCTAACTTTATACGGTTAGGGTCTTGTATCTTGAAGTCTTAATTCTTACATCTTAGTATCTGTAAGCATCCGATTTAAACGGACCTTCAACTTTTACACCAATATAATCTGCTTGTTCTTGGTTCAAAGTATCTAACTCAACACCAATTTTAGCTAAGTGTAAACGTGCTACTTTCTCATCAAGGATCTTAGGCAATACATATACTTTTTTCTCGTATGCTGCACTGTTTGTCCATAATTCTAACTGAGCCAAAGTTTGGTTTGTAAATGAGTTACTCATTACAAAACTTGGGTGACCAGTAGCACAACCTAAGTTAACTAAACGGCCTTCAGCTAATACAATAATATCTTTTCCTTTGATGGTGTATTTATCAACTTGTGGCTTAATAGTGTCTTTTGTGTTACCATAAGTTTTGTTTAACCAAGCCATGTCGATCTCAGTATCAAAGTGACCAATGTTACAAACGATAGCACCGTGTTTCATTGATTCAAAATGACGACCAACAACGATATCTTTATTACCTGTAGTAGTTACAATGATATCTGCAATTTTAACGGCATTATCCATTTTTTGAACTTGGTAACCATCCATTGCAGCTTGTAAAGCACAAATTGGATCGATCTCGGTAACAATTACACGCACACCTTGCGATGATAATGATTGAGCCGAACCTTTTCCAACATCACCATAACCTGCAACAACAGCAACTTTACCTGCCATCATAATATCAGTAGCACGACGGATAGCATCCACTAACGATTCGCGGCAACCGTATTTGTTATCGAATTTTGATTTTGTAACTGAGTCGTTGATGTTAATAGCCGGTAACAATAAAGTACCATTCTTCATACGCTCATATAAACGGTGAACACCGGTAGTTGTTTCTTCTGATAAACCTTTGATGCCTGCAGCTAACTCAGGGTATTTATCAAATACCATGTTAGTTAAGTCACCACCGTCATCTAAGATCATGTTCAATGGCTTTTGTTCTTCACCAAAGAATAATGTTTGCTCAATACACCAGTCGAACTCCTCAGCATTCATACCTTTCCAGGCATAAACTGAAATACCAGCAGCAGCAATAGCAGCAGCAGCATGATCTTGTGTAGAGAAAATATTACATGAGCTCCAGGTAACTTCTGCACCTAACTCAACCAATGTTTCAATTAATACAGCGGTTTGAATGGTCATATGCAAACAACCTGCAATACGCGCGCCTTTTAATGGTTTGCTCGCTCCGTATTCTGCACGAAGTGACATTAATCCCGGCATTTCTTCTTCTGCCAATTTAATTTCTTTACGACCCCATTCTGCTAATGAGATATCTTTTACTTTGTATTTCACAAAATTTTTAGTTGCAGTCCCCATTTTTATCTGTTTTTATAAATTTTAATTAATATACAAAGATAAGTTATAAGTTTGTAATACGCCAATGCAGGCAGAGTAAAAAAACCGGGAAATTGACCAAAATAGAGCATATTAATGAGGAGATAAGGCTTGGAATGCTGGATATGGACCAATTTTCGCTACAAAATGAGGGTAAAGAAAAACGGGTTTTAGAAGGTTTAGGAAGCCGGTTTTTATTGTCAGAATTGTTAAATTCAAAGGACTTTGAGCTTATTTATGATGAATACAATAAGCCCTATTTAAACGGATCACAGTACAAAATATCCATTTCACATTCGCATCAATGGTTGGTTATTGCCATATCAAATGCCGAAGAAATTGGAGTAGATATTGAATTAGTGCGTGATAAAGTGGAACGCATCAAACACAAATTTGCAACGGATGAGGAATTAGAATTTGCCGGAAGCAATCATGAGAAACTAACTTATTTGTGGGCTGCAAAGGAAGCAATTTACAAGGCATACGGAAAAAAAGCTGTTGATTTTAAGGATATACGCATTGATGCATTTGACCTGAGCAGGAATAATACAACAAACGGTGTTTTACATTTACAAAACGAAGCCCGAAAATTTGAATTGCTTTTAAAAGGGTACGAAAAATATGTTTTAGCAATAACGCTGCATGAGTTTAAAAATTGATGAGATAATTAATACCCGCAAACAGGGCTTAGCAGTGTTGGTTGATCCTGATAAGTTTGATAAGGACTTGATCAAATTATTGGACAATTCTGTTTCATTGATACTCGTTGGTGGCAGCAAGTTGAAGAAAGGCAATGTAAAGGATACGGTAAAGCAAATAAAAAAACTAACACGCATTCCGGTGGTGCTTTTTCCGGGAAGTGAAGAACAAGTTTGTAAAGAGGCTGATGGGATTTTTATTTTGAGTTTGCTATCCGGCAGAAACACTGAGTACTTGATCGAAAAGCAAGTGCGTGCAGCAAAACAAATAAAGAAATTAAAGTTGCAAACTTTTCCGGTTGCTTATATTTTAGTTGAAAGCGGCAGTGTTAGCGAAACACAAAAAGTATCCAAAACAAAACCACTTCAGTCTAAACCACTGATCGTTTCAACCGCTATTGCCGCGCAACAACTGGGCTTTAAAGCGGTGTATTTGGAAGCAGGTAGTGGATCGCATAAGCAAGTGAATAAAACATTGATAAAACAAGTAAAAAAAAATATTGATATTCCCTTGATCGTTGGCGGCGGTATTGATTCAGCTGCAAAGGCAAAGCAAGCAAAAGATTCAGGAGCCAATTTAGTTGTTGTTGGTAATGCACTCGAAAAAAACAGATTTTTAATGGATACACTTTCAAAAGTTTTTGTATACTAGTGTTTTGAATCAATGAAGTTAATTGTTATTACAGGGTCAAAAACGCTGGCAGACGAACCGAGCATGGTCACAAAAATGTTTGAAGATGGTTTAATGACACTGCATTTGCGCAAGCCACGTTTTACTACACAGGAAATGCGCGATTACATTGAAGCGATACCGGAATATTATCACAATCGTATCATCATTCACTCGCACCATATTTTAGCGGCCAAGTTCAATTTAAAAGGCATACATTTTACAAACACCCATCTTTCGAGAAAGTGGAAATACTTTTTTACGCGTATGCGTTTGCGCATCAAATTCGGGAAATTGTTTAAAACACGATCTTATAAACGCCTGGCTAGCATTCATAATAAAGAAGAGCATGATTTTGATTATTATTTGATGGGTACTGTTTTTAATAATCTTACAGGTGAATTATATGGCGGCTTTTATGAAGAGGCATTAGTTTCGGCATTAAAAAATAGCTCAAAAAAAATTGTTGCTCGCGGTGGTGTTTCAGATAAAGTGATCGAGAAAAGTTTAAAATACGGTTTTCATGGCATTGCATTTAGTACTTATATATGGGAAGCAGAAAGTCCTTGCGCACAGTTCTTGAAAGTCATTCGATTATTTAACGAGTTAAAAATTGAGATCGAATAATGTCATTACTCGGTTTAATAGCTTTAATTACCGGTGTACTTGGCGTAATATTAACTATTAAACAAACTGTTTGGTGTTGGCCGATAGCATTGGTAAGTGTCATCACTTCTTCCATTGAATTTTATGAGCAGCGTTTGTTTGGCGATATGGCTCTTCAAGCATTTTATTTTGTTTCGGGTATTTACGGTTGGTATTATTGGCGCAAACAAATTCAAGAACAATTTAACGTTTCAAAAACACCTGCATCCAAATGGATGATCTTAATTATTATTACCCTTGTTCAGTTTGTGGTTTATTATTTTTTACTAAAGAAGTTCAAAGGTGATAAAGTTTTTTTAGACGCTCTTTTAACGGCAGCCAGTATAACTGCAACGTATATGATGACCAAAAAATGGCTTGAAAATTGGCTTGCCTGGGTTGTAATTGATCTAACATATGTGTTTTTGTATGGTATAAAAAGCATGTGGTTGTTTGCCGTACTTTATTTAGTATTTACAATTATGGCTGCGTTTGGCTATTTAAAATGGAGAAGAACAGAGTCGTAAAAATAGCCGTTATAGGTCCTGAAAGTACAGGAAAAACAATGCTTTGCGAGCAACTGGCCACGCATTTTAAAACCAAATTTGTACCTGAGTTTGCACGAACCTATTTTGAAACAAATAACATTGATAATTATACATTCGAACAACTTGAAGAGATCTATTTAAAGCAATTACAATTAGAGAAGGAAGTTGGATCGCAGGTAAGCACCATTTTATTTGCTGATACCAATTTAATAAGCGGAAAAGTTTGGGCTCAAAAAGTTTTTGGCAAAGTTCCAAAGATCATTACTGATAATTTGGTTAAAATGGAATTTGATATGTATTTGGTGTGCGATATTGATTTGCCATGGGTGGCCGATGAACAAAGGAAAAATGAAGCAGATAGAGCAGAGCTGATGCAAGCACATTTAAATATTTTGGATCAACTGAACTTGCCCTTTGACGTTATTAAAGGCCAAAACGAGGAGCGTTTTCAGAATGCATTAAACGTTATTGAGACCTATCTTAAAACCAATAACTTAAACCTAAGTTAAAAAACACTGTTTGGTAGTGTTGTTTGATATTTCTTTTTGTAAGTGATATTTTTTTATTGAATGGGGTAGATGGTTCTTCGCCCTGAACCAAAACTTCGTTATACTTTACAAGCGCTTGCAAGTAATTCATTTCTAAATTCATGTTTAATCCTTCCAAAATGCGGTAGCCAAAACCGATGCCACCACCAAATGAAACAGCATCGGAGGTAACAGATTGAAATTGTAAAAAATTAGTCGAAGATACTGATAGCTTCACATCCGGATAAATTAACGACATATATCCTGCATTGATTTTTGCGTTGAAGGAAAGATCTTTTATTAATTCTTTATGATAGATCACGCCAAAGTTAACGCCATAAGATCGCCAATAAGCTTTTGAAGCATTCCATGTAGAATCGGTATAGCTTTTATATTTTGCTGTGATAGGCGCTGCATTTAGTTCGTTATTCGCAAAAAATCCATTAAGTGTAATTCCAAAGTTTGAATGAAACAGATGGGTAAATCCTAAACCAATTACTTGTCCGTTTTTAGCCGGACCAATTTCATTCGTATCTAATTGTTCATCCTTAAATTTCCCAACAGGATTACTTAATCCAATAAAAAGTGAAAGGTTGTTTAACCTTGGTTTTGCAGGAATGATGCTTTCTGTAGGAATGGCGCTGCTTGTTGGTGCAACATAATCGTCATGCACAACCTGATCGGGATTTACGGTAAGCGTAGGTATTTGCTGTTTTTTTGCATACTGTATCGATTCAATTTCAGAACGCAAAATAGAGGCCTCAACAGAACTTAAATTTCCGCCGATCTTAAAATAAACCTTTGCACTGTCTTCTTTTGAAATAACACAGTTTATCTTCTCTCCTTTAATGGTAGTTATCACATCGTTTTGTGAAACACCAACAAAGGCCATCATCACAAATAAGAATAAAACAAAAAATTTAAAGGTTGGTTTCATACGGTTTTGATTCTTTATTAAAGTTAAAACAAAAAACGCTGCCGTTTAGTTCAGATGTTGTATTTTTTTACATGAATTATTATTAGTAACATTGCACTGTCTTAAGGGGTGCTTGTTGACCAAAAGTCAAAAGGAGCAAGTCGAAAGCCAAAATGTTTAGTCAGTTTAAACTTTTATCTTTTAACTTTTTACTTTTTACTTCAGCAGGCTGAGATCATACCCATTAATAAGTTAGCTTCCAAAAGCGCTTGTTAAGCACCTGAACAGGATAATGCCTGCGTAGGGAGAGAATTAAAAAACCTTTGCAACCCCTTTGCATTGGTATGTTTAATTAAAAAAGAAATAATAAAAATGAAAGATCTTAAGAGCACATCATGCATGCTATTGCTATTGATGTTGTGTAATGCTGCCATTGGGCAAAACAAATTCAGTGGAACAGTTCGAAACGAAAAAAATGAACCCGTATCTACCGCTTTGGTTAAATTAAAAAGTGGTTATGCAACTGCCGTAACATCAGCCAACGGTAATTTTGTGATCAACAATTGCCCTAATGGGAAACAGATCCTGGAAATAAAATGTATTGGGTATAAAACCCTCATTGATTCGCTTGAAATTACCGGTACCATTCAAAAGGATTATGTTATGGTATTCGATAATAAATATTTAGATGAGGTTGTGGTACAATCTACGCGTGTAGGTAAATTTTCGGGAATGGCCTATAGCGATCTTGGGAAGGAGGAATTGTCTAAATTGAATTTTGGAAAAGATGCGCCAATGGTTCTCGATCAAATGGCCTCTGTGGTGGTGAATACAGATGCAGGTAATGGTGTAGGGTATACAGGAATGCGAATTAGAGGAACCGATGGTACGCGTATAAACGTTACCATAAATGGTGTTCCGGTGAATGATGCCGAAAGTCAGGGTACATTTTTTGTGAACATGCCCGATCTTTTATCGAGTGTTAACAGTATTCAGGTTCAACGAGGTGTTGGCGCTTCTTCAAATGGTGCCGGTGCTTTTGGTGCCAGTGTAAATTTCCAAACGAATCAATTAAATGAACGTTCTTACGGCGAATTTGTTACAACCGCCGGATCATTTAATACATTCAGAAATACCTTGGCATTTGGCACAGGTTTGTTGAATAATAAATTTACTCTGGATGCAAGAGCTTCACGCATTTCGAGTGATGGTTATATTGACAGAGCAAGAAGTGAATTGGGATCCTTATATGTTTCTGCCGGCTATTACGGTAAAAAAGATGTTTTAAAATTCATAGCATTTACCGGTAAAGAAAAAACCTATCAAGCATGGTATTATGTTCCTGAAGATTCACTTAAGCGCGGCAACAGAACATTTAATCCGGCCGGTATGTATTTTGATGCAGATGGTAAAATGCAGTATTACAATAATGAAACGGATAATTACCAGCAGGATAATTATCAATTGCATTATATCAGAAGTATTGGCTCGAAAATCTCTTTCAACGTAACCGGACATTACACCAAAGGTAAAGGCTATTATGAGCAATACCGTCAAGGCGAAAGTTTAAGTGCTTATAATTTGCAAGATGTAGTAACGCCAAAAGGAGATACCATCACTACAACTGACCTGGTTCGTCGTTTATGGTTAGATAATGATTTCGTAGGAGTGGTATCTAATTTTAATTACAAAGCAACAAATAAACTGGCGTTGGTTTTAGGTGGCGGATATAATGATTATTACGGAAGACATTTCAATAGAGTTATTTGGGCGCAGTATGCTTCAAATTCCATGATCGAATATGAATACGGAAAAAATATTGGTACTAAAAAAGATGCCAATGTTTATTTGAAAGTGAATTATGATCCTATTGAAAAATTACATGTGTTTGTTGATCTTCAGAACCGCATGGTTAATTATTCGTTTTTTGGATTTGACCAAAACATGGTAAACACGCAGCAAAGTGCAGCCCTATCATTCTTTAACCCAAAGGCCGGTATTAATTATCAAATAAATGATGAGATAGGGGTTTATACATCTTTCGCTATAGGAAATAAGGAGCCAAATCGCGATGATTATGTGAACTCAACTCCTAAAAGTCGTCCGCGTTCCGAGCAATTGAAGGATCTTGAATTAGGCGCTCGTTATATGGGAAATAAATTGAGCGTTCAGATCAATGCTTTTAATATGGATTATAAAGATCAGTTGGTATTAAGCGGCAAGGTAAATGATGTTGGGGCATATACCCGTGTGAACGTAGATAAGAGTTACAGAAGAGGTGTTGAATTTGAATTTGCATACAAACCAATTGAACTGATCACTTTATCAGGTAACATCACTTTGTCACAAAATAAGATAGCTGAATTTAAAGAGTATACTGATGATTATGATAATGGCGGACAAGTAGAAGTTGTTTATAAGAATACAGATATTTCGTTTTCGCCAAACACGATCTCTTCTGCCTGTTTAGCTTTTCATCCGGTAAAAGGGTTAGAGGTCGCTTTGATCAATAAGTATGTTGACAGACAGTATCTTGATAATACAGCAAAGAAGGAACGTTCCATCAATCCTTATAACTACAATGATCTGCGAATTAATTATTCAATTAAACTAAAAGCGCTTGAAGAATTAAGTTTTATGTTCACCTTAAGTAATGTGTTTAATACCGTATACGAAACCAATGGTTATACTTACGGTTATTATTTAGGTAATCAGCTGAATACGTATAATTACCTGGCGCCGGCTGCTCCAACGCATTTCATGGGTGGTATATCATTGAAGTTTTAATAAAAAAAGAAAGAGAGATAATTATCTCTCTTTCTTTAAATTTCCAAATGCTAGCGGATTGGTATTAACTTCATCATAAAGCATCCTGTTCTTTTTAATATCAATTGCCATGTATAAGGCATTTTTGAAGGATTGTTCATCTGCCACATTTCGTCCGGCAATTTCAAATGCTGTTCCGTGATCAGGACTTGTGCGTACATGACTTAATCCGGCAGTAAAATTCACGCCATCGCTAAATGCCAAGGTTTTAAAAGGTATTAAGCCTTGATCGTGGTACATTGCTAATACGGCATCAAATTGTTTGTAAGTGCCGCTTCCAAAAAATCCATCTGCACTATAAGGACCATAGATCAAGCGATCATTCTTAACCTTATCGATTGCAGGTTTTACAATGGTTTGATCTTCGTTACCAATGGTGCCGTTATCACTCGCATGCGGATTAATTCCTAACACAGCAATTTTTGGTTTGCGAATATTAAAGTCGCGAACCAATGACGTATAAAGCATGTTGATCTTTTCGCCAATTGAATCTACTGTAAGTTTTGATGCAACAT
Source organism: Bacteroidia bacterium (assembly GCA_044360115.1). Classification (GTDB taxonomy): domain Bacteria; phylum Bacteroidota; class Bacteroidia; order B-17B0; family Aurantibacillaceae; genus Aurantibacillus. The sequence goes on along the minus strand of JBIKKW010000060.1, from coordinate 8,182 downwards.
CTTTTAAAGGAACATGATCGGTGGCTAATGCAACTCTTAAACCGTTATTGCTGCACATCAGCATCAATGGTTTTCCGTTTAATTTATGTGCCAAATAATCAGTATGTCCAACAAAGTTAAAGCCCGGGTTTTTAATGGTGTGCTTATTTATTGGCGCTGTAACTAATACATCGATCCTATTGGCAAGTAAAGCCTCCGTAGCTTTTTCAAGTGATATAGCTGCGTATTTTCCACCTACATCACTTGGTTTACCCATTTCAATATTCACCTCTTCTTCATAGCAAATAAATACATTTACTTTTTTTGTATTGATCTGACTGAAGTCGCGTATCGGATTAAAATTAAATTCTTCCAATCCTAAAACTTTGCGGTAATAAGCCACCGTTTTTTGAGAACTGAAAAGTATTGGGGTGCATACATCATTAATGCCACTTTCTAATAATGTTTTTAATACTACCTCAAGGCCAATGCCGTTGATGTCGCCTTGTGAAATGCCAACTACTAATTTTGATTCGCTCATGATCTTATTTTATTCCGTATTTGGTTTTATATTTTAAATACAACTCGGTTTGTTGATTCACTAAATTAACCGGTTTTCCTGAAATGTATGCAGAAGTGATGATACTTGTTTTCATATCCAATATATCGCCTTCGCTAACAACCAAACTCGCTAATTTACCTGCTTCTAAACTTCCTATCCATTTATCAACGCCTAAAATTTTTGCAGTGTTTAATGTTACACTTGTTAATGCTTCTTCTTTTGTTAAACCATAAGTAACAGCGCTACCTGCTAAAAATGGCAAGTTACGACTGTTCATGGCTTCCATCTCCGAATCGCCTGCTGTTTGTAAGGTGAACAAGATGCCTTCCTTTTGAAGTATTGAAGGTAATTTATAAACGGCATCAATATCATCATCTGCTTTATCCGGCAAGTCATGCACACGAACCAACATTACAGGGATATTATTTTTTTTGATCTCTTTTGTAACCTTGTAACATTCTTTTGCGCCAACCAACACCGGTTTTTTAATGTTGTGCTTTTTACTAAAGGCCATTGCAGTTAAAATGTCTTTTGCTTTATCCGTATGGATGTATAAGTTTTTTGTTCCATCCAAAACTCCCTTCATGGCATCAAAGCGAATATTCTTTTCTGTATGCGTTGCTTCATTGTTGTATGCTTTAGCATCATCAAAAAATTTAGAAAGGTTATTCATGTCCTCATTGTAACGCTTACTGTTTTTTTCATCTGATCCATCATCGCCCGAGCGTTCTGATAGTTCAGGGAAATTAATATGTACACCGTCGTCTTCCTTTAATACCGCATCTTCCCAGTTCCATCCTTCCAATGCCAAAATGGATGAATTACCACTGATCAATCCGCCGCGAGGTGTAACCTGAGTGTATAAAATACCATTGGTTTTAATGGTTGGTACAATTTTATTATCGGTATTATAAGCTATTAAACTTCTGATATGCGGGTTCAAATAACCAACATCTGCAAGGTCGCGTGTAGCTCTTACCGAGAAAGCGTCATGCAAACCTAATACATTGTTGCAATTGATCAATGCCGGGTAAATGTGTTTACCGCTCAGATCAATAATGGTATCAAACGATCTCGGATCTAATCTTACACCTTTAACCGATTGAACCGATTCGATCTTATCGTTCTTAATAGTTATTAGGCAACTTTCAATGGTCTCGCCATTACCAATGTGTGCAACGGCATTAATTAATGCGATCGCATTCTTTTTTGTTTGCGCATTTGAAACAAAGCTTATTAGAAATAAGCCAAACGCAAAAGCAACTGATCTGTTTATATAATGTGTTCTCATTTTCTGATTTAATTTCAATTAACGTTTACCTGTTTCTTCTTCACTTACACCTTCAATGGTATTGCAATGGTAAAGCTGACGCTTTTTAGAACGGTGTTTTACCACAGGCGCGCCTTTTTGTTTTTCTGCAAGTAACTTGGCTATCAAACGTGCTCTTTCATCTTTAATATAGGCGGTAAGTTTTTCATTCTCTTCTCTGTCAAAATAGATCTTTCCTTCGATCATTGTTTTTTCTGCCTTAGCATAAATGCTTAATGGGTTATCTGACCATAGAACAAGATCTGCGTCTTTTCCTGCTTTAATGCTTCCTACTTTATCATCTAAATGCAACATCTTCGCCGGATTTAAGGTCACTAATTTCAATGCTTGTACTTCTGTTAATCCGCCATATTTAATTGATTTGGCAGCCTCTTGATTTAAACGACGGGCCATCTCTGCATCATCTGAATTAATAGAAGTGTTAACGCCCATTTTGGTTAAGATGGCTGCGTTATATGGGATTGCTTCCATTACCTCATTTTTGTAAGCCCACCAATCTGCAAAGGTTGATGCACTTACACCATGCGCTTTCATTTTATCTGCAACTTTGTAACCTTCTAAAATATGCGTGAATGTGTTTACTTTAAATCCAAACGAATCTGCTACATGCATCAACATGTTGATCTCGCTTTGCACGTAACTATGACAAGTAATAAAACGTTTTTTATTGATGATCTCCGCAAGGGCTTCTAATTCCAGATCTCGGCGAGGTGCTGCCAATTTAGGATTGGTTTTTGATGCCTTCCATTGTGCGTCGTATTCTTTTGCTCTTGTAAAAAAATCGTTATACACTTGTTCAACACCCATACGTGATTGAGGAAAACGAACGGAATTAAAATCGCCCCAGTTACTTTGTTTTACATTTTCTCCTAGAGCAAATTTGATGAAGCCATCTGCATTTTGAAATTTCATATTCTCTGCATTTTGTCCCCATTTCAATTTGATGATGCCGCTTTGTCCGCCAATTGGGTTAGCAGAGCCATGCAGTAACTGTGCACAGGTAACACCACCCGCTAACTGACGGTAAATGTTCACGTCTTCTGGATTGATCACATCGCCCATTCTTACTTCTGCACTGCTGGCTTGGGCACCTTCATTAACACCGGCGGTTAAAGCAATGTGCGAATGTTCATCAATGATACCCGGTGTTAAATGTTTTCCTTTTGCTTCAATGATTTTTAATTCAGGAGTTTTTGGCGCATCAATATTCTGTCCAATCTTTGTGATCTTTCCATCTGTAACCAATACATCGCAATTCTCTATTACGCTGTCTTTTTCGTTGGTCCAAACCGTTGCGCCCTTAATTAAAATACTTCCTTTATTTTTTAATGAAAGATCTTTATAGGTAGTAACATTATCAGGTAAAATAGTGCCGTATGAATTAAAAGGATAAATTATTTTTCCGAGAGTTAAATTGGTATTGGTTTTAGCGGCAGCTGGTTTTGTTTTGGTTGTGTCTGCTGAAACAAAATTTAGTTCGGCGCTAAAACGATCGCCGTTAGCCCACTGGCCGGTACCTGAAAAATTCTTTGATTGTGGATCGTAATTTAAAACAAAGCGCACAAGTTGCGTACTGTCATATGAAAAGTTCAAGGAAGCTAAATTGCCTTGTAAATTAAAATTGGCGTTTACTTTATTGGTATCAATTTTTACCGTTGCTTTTGGTTTGTATTGATCACCTGTTAAAGAAACATTGTATTTGCTCTTATCGGTTACAAGCTCATAAGTTCCGCGTATTTCAGGCGCATTTAAATTCACATAGGTATTTTGTTCGCCATTAACCCAATGTTCCATAATGGTGGCGTCATCTTCAAAAATATTCTTTGAGCTTATGAAAAAGTTAGCGTACAAATCTTTCTTTAATGAACCAACTTTGCTTTGCGCATTAATGAATTGTGCAGGGTTTGTTGTCAATGCCTTTAATGCCATTTTTTCGCTTAACCCATATTTAATGGCTTTGCGAATGTTTGGTAAAAATTGTTTTTTGTCTTTTAGATCGGCTGTAGTAAAACAAAAAGCAACATTGTTCTTTTCAAAGCTAGCCGCGTTTGTTGGAGCCAGTTCCCAATGTTTCAGATCGGCCAATGAAATGTTATCGGCATCAAAGGGATCTTCGACATCATAATTCTCAGGGTAATTAACCGGAACAATGTATTTTAAACCGGTTGCTTTAATATCTTCTATACGCTGATAATCGTTATTACCGGTTTTGATAATGTAATTTACATTGAACTCCTTACCAATTTGTGCAACACGCAGATCGTTGTATTTATCGTTACTTTCAAAAATGCTTGGTAAACTTTGTAATTGATTGAAGTGTTCAAGCGTGATGTTGTATTCTGTTTTGTTCACATTGGCCTTATACCATTGCGCATCGTAATAGGTTTGGCGTAATAATGCAATACCTCCTGTAAGTGAACTCGGATAATCTTGTGTGCTCGATCCTTTGTTAAACGAATAAAATGCAGCACTCTTATCTTGAAAGATACTTTCATTTTCCTTTGTTTTGTTCAAATTCACCAGTGCGCCGCTTCCTCGAACAATTCCATCTTTTTTTGATGTAAGCACCACACCAATTCCGTTTTTTCTGTAATTATCTTCTTGGTCGTACTGATGTGTAAAAACATTACTGGCGCTGTAATCAGATCTGATCGCTTGGTTCCAGCCGTAGGCGCCTTTTACGTTGCTTTCCATTTGCGGACCAAAACCTCTGCGTTCGTTTTTAAGCTCAGGTAATCCATATTCAGTATATATATCAATGAATGAGGCGTAAATGTGTTTTCCCTTAAGGTCATATACAACAGCGTTCTTAGGCGCTGTGCCATTAGCTATGGCATCAATGATCTTGCCATCCTTTATCAATAAAGTGCCATTGTTTATGGTTGTTTCTTCATTCACATGAATAACAGCATTAATAAAGGCATAAGTGGTGTGAACAGGATTTGGCGCACCATTTGTTGGAAAAGTTGTTTGGGGGTAAAGCAGTTTAAAACTCAAACAGGCTAAACCAAATATCAATTTCTTCATTTAAAAAACTATGAACATCAAAATTAACTACATAAAGCTTAATTCCTAATTATTTTATGTGTTATTATTCCATGTATTTTTGTTAAATTAGCTGTCTAAAATTAACATCATGTACAAAGGAATTTTACATACACACACATTAGTTGTAACCCTGTTTTTATTGATCTACGTGATCAAAACAATTTTATTATTAGGTAACCGTGCCGATCTTTTACAAAAGTTCACCAAATTGGTAAAGGTGCCCGAGATGATCATCAGTGCTTTGTTTTTAATAACAGGTATTTATTTAGCAACACAACAGCCTTTTGGCGGTAAATTCGATTATTTATTTTGGATCAAATTAGCAATGGTATTTACTTCTATTCCATTGGCAGTTATTGGATTTAAAAAATCAAACAAGATCCTTGCAGCATTGAGTTTATTATTGATCACTGGAAGTTATGGTTTGGCAGAGGTTTATCATAAGAAAAAAGCCATTACTGATACTGTTGTAGCCGGAAATGACGGTAAAGCATTATACGAAGCAAATTGTAATGTTTGCCATGGTGCAGATGGAAAATTAGGCATGGCAGGTGCAAAAGATCTTTCGGCTTCGGCACTGGATCTTGCTGCTATGAAAGAGATCATTTTGCACGGAAAAGGCGCAATGCCGGCATCAACATTAAATGATGAGCAAGCACAAGCAGTTGCAGAATATGTGAATGCTTCTATCAAAGGAAAGTAATACTGAATGAAGGAAAAACTTGTTAGCACCGCAAAGCCTCAACTCACTTGTGTTTTAATAGGTGTTATTTTAAAACTTCAGGATGATACCCAGGCTTTTGAGTATTTAGATGAACTTGAATTTTTAGCACGAACCTACAGTTTAGAAACTGTTCGTGTTTTTACGCAACGTCTCGAAAAGCCTGATAAAGCTACATTCATAGGTAAAGGTAAATTGGAGGAAGTAGCTGCCTACGTTAAAGAGCATAATGTGGATGTGGTTATTTTTGATGATGAATTATCTCCTTCACAACAACGTAATCTTGAAAAAGTACTAGGTAAAAAGATCCTCGATCGTACTACGTTGATTCTTGAAATATTTGAACAACGCGCTCATACAGCTCATGCCAAAACGCAGGTACAATTAGCACAATATCAATACATGTTACCGCGCCTTACCGGCATGTGGACCCACTTAGAGCGTCAGCGAGGCGGAACCGGAACACGCGGTGGAGCTGGTGAAAAGGAAATTGAAACAGACAGACGTATTGTTCGTGATAAAATATCTTTATTAAAGGAACGTTTACGCGAGATTGATAAACAAATGGCCACGCAACGCAAGAACAGAGGTGAGTTGATACGCGTTGCTTTAGTAGGATATACCAACGTGGGGAAAAGTACCATTATGAATTTGTTGAGTAAAAGTGAAGTGCTTGCCGAGAATAAATTATTTGCAACGCTTGACACAACAGTTCGTAAAGTTACCATCGATAATATCTTTTTTTTATTAAGTGATACGGTTGGTTTCATTAGAAAATTACCAACACAATTAGTAGAGAGTTTTAAGAGCACCTTAGATGAGGTGCGTGAAGCGGATCTGTTAGTACATGTGGTTGATATTTCGCATAAGAATTTTGAGGACCATTACAATGTAGTGAATCAAACCTTACACGATATAGGTGCAGGTGATAAGCCGGTTTTATTGGTATTCAACAAAATTGATGCATTCAAGTACACACCAAAAGATGAGGATGATCTTACGCCATCAACGCGTGAAAATTTGTCGTTAGATGAGATCAAACGTACCTGGATGAAGAACATGAATAACAATTGCATTTTCATTAGCGCCGGTAAAAAACAGAATGTTGAAGAGTTGAAAAGCACTTTGTATTCTTTAGTGAAAGAAATGCACATGAAGCGTTATCCTTACAATAACTTTTTATATTAATGGCTCTTGAATTTATATATGCTACAATCAATGATCTGCCAAAGATCCTTGAAACGTATAATTCAACGGTACCATCGCGCCTTGTAACTGCTGATCTGGAGCCGGTTTCGGTAGAAAGTAAATTAGTTTGGTTCAACGCGCACAATACAACTGATCGTCCGCTTTGGATCGTAAAATTCAATAATGAGTATGCCGGATGGATGAGTTTTAATAGTTTTTATGGCAGGCCTGCTTATAATATGACAGCTGAAGTAAGTATCTATCTGGAAGAAAAATTCAGAGGGAATGGATTAGGGAATGCTTGCTTACAAAAGGCTATTGATGAATCGAAACCACGAGGGATAAAAAATTTATTGGGTTTTATATTCGGACATAACGAGCCGAGTTTAAAATTATTTTATAAATTTAAGTTTGAGAAATGGGCACATTTACCCTGTGTAGCCAATATGGATGGGGTAGAAAGGGATCTTTTAATTTTAGGATTAAGAACAGATAAATGATCAAGCCGGAGAACATAACCATCAATACAAGTTTTGAAGTTTATCAAAACGAAACGGATCTTCCAAAGAACGATCTTGAACTTTTAGAAAAAGCAAAAGAAGCTTGCACAAAAGCGTACGCACCTTACTCAAACTTTTATGTTGGCGCTGCTTTGCTTTTAGATAATGGTGTTATTGTAACCGGTAATAATCAAGAGAACGCCGCATACCCAAGTGGATTGTGTGCTGAACGTACTGCTGTATTTTATGCTTCATCACAATATCCGAAGGCGAAAGTAAAAACCATTGCCATTGCTTATCAATCATCTGATTCAAAATTTCAGGAACCTATTACACCGTGTGGCGCATGCCGTCAGGTTTTAGCTGAATACGAGGTAAGGGCCGAATCGCCAATTCGTATGATCATGGCAAGCAGAGGCGGTAAAACGTATGTTTCAAAAAGTATTGAGAATTTGTTGCCGGTGATGTTCAACAGGCAATATTTAAAATAAGATCAAATATCCAGGATCGATCTGTTTGGGTTAGCTCCAATTCCGGGAAGATCTGCAAGCACAACTTCCCCATTTTTATAACTTACACCTTCAAACGGATCATTCTTTAACAGATATGGTGCATCCAGATCGATATAGTCTGCACACCCAACAAATTGAGCCATTGCAGAGGTACCACACGAACTTTCGGCCATGCAGCCCAGGAACACTTTTAGGTTCAATTCCTTGGCAAGTTCGATCATTTCAAAAGCTTCTTTAATGCCGGTGCATTTCATCAGTTTAATATTGATGCCATTGAACGCGCCATTTAAATTTTGAAGATCGCTCAAACGCTTTACACTTTCATCGGCAAAAACAGGTAAA
>JBIKKW010000164.1:0-5438 GCA_044360115.1 Bacteroidia bacterium | reverse complement strand
TTAAAAAGCTGATCCTTCATTGCCTCAACTTGGCTCTGTATGGGCTCCGGCAACACAATGGCTATAAAGTACTTTTTGTTCAAATTGACTTGGTTTTCAAGCGCTAAAATCCGTATTTTATTTTAAATTTGTAAGATTATTCATATTAGTTTATGCAAATCATTATTCCCATGGCCGGTAAAGGTAAACGCATGCGCCCGCATACTTTAACCACTGCTAAACCGCTTATTCCTGTTGGAGGTAAACCTATTGTGCAACGCTTAGTTGAAGATATAACAAAGGTTTGCGGACAAAAAGTTGAAGAAATTGCCTTTGTAATAGGCCCCGATTTTGGTGCAGAAGTTGAACAAAATCTTATAAAAGTTGCCGAAAGTCAAGGTGCAAAAGGAAGTATCCATTACCAGAACGAAGCCTTAGGTACCGCTCATGCCATTATGTGTGCTAAAGATGCCATTAAAGGAAAAACAGTTGTAGCCTTTGCCGATACCTTGTTTAAAGCCGATTTTGTGATGGACACCAACCAGGAAGGTGTTATTTGGGTTCAAAAAATTGAAGATCCTCGTCAGTTTGGTGTAGTAAAATTAAATGCAAATAATGAGATAACCGACTTTATAGAAAAACCTCAGGAGTTTGTGAGTGACCTTGCTATTATTGGTATTTACTATTTTAAAGACGGTGATAATTTAAAGAAGGAATTACAATATCTGCTTGATAACAAGATCATGGAAAAAGGCGAATACCAGCTTACAAACGCCTTGGAGAACATGAAACAAAAAGGAGTAAAATTTAAACCGGGGCAAGTTACCGAATGGTTAGATTGTGGTAATAAGGATGCAACAGTATACACCAATCAGCGTGTACTTGAATTTGATGCAGGAAAAGATTTTTTAAACGGGAAAAACATTAAAAACACCAACAGTGTTATCATTGAGCCTTGTTACATTGGAAACGATGTTCACTTGATCAATTGTGTTGTTGGGCCGCATGTAAGTATTGGCGCTAATGCCAAGGTCGAAAATTCAGTATTAAAAAATTCGATCATTCAAAAAGATGCAAAAATAAAAAATGCGGTTGTTTCAAATAGTTTGATCGGTATTGCAGCCGAAGTTACAGGAAAGCAAATAGATCTTAGTATTAGCGATTACACTCAAATAATTGTTTAAAAGCATTAAATATTTTTTTTTAGCCATTGGAATTTCTATTGTCTTTACAAATTGTAAAGGAAGCAGAAACAGCCAGCGTGCAGAAGACACCGATCAGGTTAAACGCAATGCTTTAAGTGAAAAAGATGAACTAACATTTGCAGCAAAATACATTGATGCCTGTACGGCGCGCATGCGTGGTAATGTGAATGAAGCCTTAAAATTATTTAATGAGTGTTTAAAACTAAACCCAAACAGTATTCCTTTAAAGTACGAATTGGCCACCGTAAATAAAATACTTGGCGTAAACGATGTGGCTTTGGCTTATGCGAAAGAATGCGCGGCAGCTGAGCCTAAAAACGAGTGGTATCAACTGATATTGATCGAATGTTACCGCACCCTGCGCCAATATGCCAATTCAGTTAAAGTGCAAGAAAACCTCATCAGATCTTTTCCGAACAACAGCGAATTCAAAGAAAATCTGGCTATCGAGTATACCTACATCGGACAATATGAAAAAGCTTACAACATTTATAACGAGCTCGAAAAACAATATGGTGTAAACGAACAATTAAGTATCAATAAGATCAAACTGTTGCAACAAGAAAACAAATACAATGATATAGAGAAAGAGATCAATAAACTTCTTGAAACAGCACCTGAAAGTCCGCGCTACTTAACCTACTTAGCCGAACATTATGAGTTTATTAAACAACCTGAAAAGGCAAAAACCATTTATGATAAGATCTTAAAGATCGATCCGGATAATGCTACGGTGCATTTAGCATTAAGTGATTATTACAAGCTAAAAGGCGATGATGAAACGGCTTACAATGAGCTAAAACTGGCTTTTTTAAATGCCGAATTAGATGTGGTTACTAAGTATAACATTGCACAAGCTTACTTTAATACATCCCGAAAATTTCCTGAATCAAATTACGGCACACAAGGTTTTGAACTGGTGCAGATCATGTTAAAAGTGCATCCAAGCTCACCGGAAGCAAATGCTTTGTATGGTGATTTTTTATACTACCGCAAAAAGTTTGATGAAGCCAATAAATATTTTTACCTATCGGCCATAAAAGATAAAAGCAATTATTTAAGCTGGGAAAAGCTATTGAATTGTGATAACCTTATGAACAACTTTGATTCTTTGCAAAAACACAGCTTTGAGGCCATGGAGTTATTCCCAAACCAACCCATGACCTATTATTACAATGGTATTGCCAATATTCAAATTCATGATTATAAAAAAGCAAGTGAATCCTTGCGAGACGGATTGGAATTTGTTTTAGACGACAAAATACTTATGTCGAGTTTTTACAGCCATTTAGGAGATGCCTATTACTATTTAAAAGATTACGAAAAAAGTGACAAGGCCTTAGATGATGCCTTAAAAATAAATGCCGATAATTTTTACGTATTGAACAATTACGCCTATTACCTATCTCAACGAAAAGAACAACTCGAAAAGGCAGAAAAACTTTCGAAAAGAAGTTTGGAATTAAAACCAAATGAAGGCAATTTTATGGATACCTATGGCTATGTATTGTTTTTAGAAGGTAAATACATTCAGGCAGAAGAATGGCTGAAAAAGGCCACTGAGCTTTATCCGAAAAAAGCGGGTATTTTAGAGCGTTATGCCGATTGTTTGCTTAAACTCAATAAAGTGAATGAAGCTATAAGATATTACGAACTGGCCATTGAGGCAGGTGGCAATAAAGAAAAACTGACCCAAAAAATTAAGGATAAAAAATTGAATGATTAATCTGATACAAAAAAATATTTTTGTTCTTGCTGTAATGCTAATCTTTGTTTCATCATATGGATGTAAGCACAAAAAGAAAATGCAAAAACAAAAAGATCAAGTGGTTGTGGTTGATGTGGATACCTTGGGTAAATGCCGCCTTGATTTTAAAAATTCGAAAGCACTTACCAGATACATTCGCGAAAACGAAGTAAAATACAATTGGCTTTTTCTTAAATCAAATGTTACCACCATGTTTGAGGGTGAAGATAAAAGCTTTGATGCTAAAGTTCGTTTAAGAAAAGACAGCTTGATGCTCATAACCATTGAATTGCTTTCCATAGATTTTGCAAAAGTGCTGATATCAAAAGATTCGATCAAAATGGTTGATTACCATCACAAAAAATACTTTAAGGGCGATTTTAACTACATCAACGATCTTTTAAATGCCGACCTTGACTTTAACGTGATCCAATCGGTTATTATTGGCAATAGTGCCGAGTTTACAGAAGATGACGAAAAATTAAAACCTGTAACCGATCGTGAGAATTGTTGTTATATGTTAAGTACAGAACGTAAAAAACATTTAAGAAGAATAGAAAAAGGCGAGGAAGATGTTAAAAAAGCCTTACAGATCATTACTTTGAATCCGGATAATTTTAAGATCACCAAGAACGAATTCATTGATCCGCTAAGCAACAGAAGCTTTATTGCCAATTACTCTAACTTTAAAAATGCAGACAGCCTTTTTGCACCATACAATGTTAATATTGATATAAAGGCAGAGAAGAATATGAATATTAAAATTGAGTATGTTCGTATTGAGAAAGACAAAGCTCAAAAATTCAATTTTAGTATACCTTCAAAATATGATAAGATCGAGATCCAGAAAAAGTAATGCAATCAAATTAATTTGGTTTGTATTATTTATTTTCTGCATTTCGCTTCAACCATTTGCTCAAAATGGTAATCAAAAAAATTCTAAAAAAGAGCTCGAGAATAAAAAGAAAAAGATCAACGAGGAGATCAACGAGATCAACGCGATGTTAAATGCCACCAAGGCAACCAAAAAGAATTCGCTGGGAACATTGGTGTCGTTAAACATGAAACTCGAGAAACGTCAGGAATTAATTTCAGCCATTAACGCTGAGATCGTTCAACTCAATAAAAGCATTAAGATAACCGAAAAAGAAATTGAGTTACTGAAACAAAACCTCGATAAATTAAAGGCAGAGTATGCACGTATGATCATTTCTGCGCAACGCCAGCAAGATGCCTATAGCCGTTTAATGTTCCTTTTTTCGTCATCAAGTTTTAATCAGGCTTTAATGCGTTTAAAATATTTACAGCAATATTCGGTATACCGCAAAAAGCAAGCCGAAGAGATATTGTTCACTCAAAATCAATTATTTGTAAAACTAACCGAATTAAAAGAAAGCCGACATGAAAAAAATATGCTCCTTGGAAATGAAGAAGCAGAGAAAGATAGTTTGAGTAAAGAAAAAGTAGAACAAGAAGTTTTATTAAGCGATCTGCAGAAAAAAGAAAAAGAATTAAAGGTTTCGCTAGAACGTAAAAAACAAGAAGGTATTGAATTGCAATTAGCCATTAAGAAATTAATTGCCGAAGAGATCAAACGTAAGGCCGAGGAAGCAGCTAAAGCGGAGTTAGCGGCTAAAAAGGCAAAAGAAGAAAAAGAAAAAGCAGAGAAGGCCAAGAAACCAAAGGATAAGGAGAAAGAGAAAGTTGTAACCAACGACCCTAAAAAAACAAACGATTCGAAGGAAAAAATAAAGGAAACACCTCAGTTCCCTGATCTATCAGAAGAAGCAGAAGCTTTAAGTAACGATTTTGCCAATAACCGCGGCAAATTACCTTGGCCTATTACCAAAGGCATTATTTGCGAACCTTATGGCGAACACGAGCACCCTGCCATTAAAGGATTTATGATGATGAACAATGGTGTTGAAATATGCAGCAGCAAAGGTGCAACGGCGCGTTCTATTTTTGAAGGCGAAGTAACAAGTGTTGCTGTTTCACCAACCGGCGGTAAACTGGTGATCATCCGTCACGGCGAATATTTAAGTGTATATACCAACCTCAGCGATGTAATGGTAAAGGTTGGCGAAAAGGTAAAATTAAAACAACCTTTAGGTACTGTAATGACCGATGAGGACGAGACCAAAGCAGCCATGAACTTTCAAATTTGGAAAGGCCAGAAGACCATGGACCCAAGCGGTTGGTTGTATAAAGGGGGTTAGATCAAACTTCACCCCAAAAACTCATAAACCTTTCCGGGTCTGCTCTTTATTAAATTATTGAATTCCAATTGCAGTAACAAAGTACTCACGGCACTCACGCTCATATCAGAAGCATAACAGATCTCATCTAAGTGTAATTGCTTTTTACTTGCAAATGCCTTAGCAATTTTTTGTTCATCTTCACTTAAACTCAACAACAAAGGCATTTGTTTTTTTCCTCGCTTATTACTCGCCATGTTTTTTTCGGTAAGCCAATTCATCGCATCCAGCATGTCAGCAGCATTTTCT
>JBIKKW010000163.1:0-5491 GCA_044360115.1 Bacteroidia bacterium | reverse complement strand
GAAAGCGGCATTTATGTGTTTGATATATTTGGCACCTTTAGCAAGATCATTAGTATTAAAGACTTGAAAAATTTTCAGGTGTATGATGATATAGTTTATTTTTATAAGGATGGTGTTTTTTGCAGCTACGATCATAAATTATTCGATCAGGTTTGCAAAACCTTTTCTGCAAGCAATGTAAAGCAATCTTACTTTAACAAAAGCAAGGTTTATCTATCCAATATGGATACGCTTTTTGCATATTAATTCTGGTTTAATAAAAGTAACTTTTAACTCCCAATTTTGTTATAAAAATTTAACTTCTAGGCTATCTGTATTTTATGGAAATTCCTTGAATCTCTCATCCTATTTATGTAACTTAACCAAACATTTTTGGCCACACAAAACAACATACTCATTAATAAACTGGATGAATTCATCCGAAAGTATTACAAGAATCTTTTGATAAAAGGTGCTTTGTATTCGCTTGCTTTATTAATTGGCGCGTTTTTAACCGTTGTTTTGCTTAACTATTTTGGTGAGTTCAATACAACGGCACGCACCATCTTCTTCTTTAGTTTTTTGGCCCTTACCATTTTTGTGTTGGCAAAATACATTGTGGTTCCACTTTTAAAATTAAACCGCATTGGCGATGTGATCTCTTATACCGATGCGGCTTCTATCATTGGTACACATTTCACTTCAGTTCAGGATAAATTATTAAATGTTCTTCAGCTTCAAAATCAGCAAGGACTCATTGGTTCAAATGATCTGTTGCTGGCCAGTATCGATCAAAAGATAAATGAACTACAACCTGTACCATTCACCTCAGCCATTGATCTGAAAGAAAACACCCGTTATTTAAAATACGTTTTACCTATTTTGTTCTTGTTCCTTTCCATTTACATTATCTGGCCTGGCATCATTACAAAAGGCACCGAGCGTTTGGTTAATTATCAAACGTATTACGCCAAGGAAATGCCTTTTCAATTCAATGTACTAAATAACGAGCTTACCGCACTGCAATCACAGGATTTTGAATTGAATGTAAAAGTTACCGGCGAGCAAATCCCTAACGAAGTGTTTGTTAAAGTAAATGGTATTGAATATAAACTCGAAAAAACCGACAACATCCATTTTGCTTACATTTTTAAGAACATCCAAAAGAATACAGAATTTAATTTAACCGCAGCAGGTTTCGAATCCGATGAATATGAATTAAAAGTGTTGCCAAAGCCTGTTATTACTCAGTTTAGCGCGCAGCTTATTTATCCTTCTTACCTCAACAAACCAAACGAGCAATTGGTTAACTCCGGCGATATGCAATTGCCGCAGGGTACAAAAGTAGTTTGGACCTTCAATACAAAAAACACCGATCAGTTGAGTTTGCATTTTGCCGATACGTTGATCAACCCTGATCATATCAGTGCCGATCAGTTTACCTACTCGCGCAAATTTATGAGTAGCAACAATTATATTTTAAAAGCTACCAATTTGCAAGTTGATAAAGCAATTGATTCTGTTTCCTATGTTTTAAATGTGATCCCCGATCAATATCCTTTGATCGATCTGGATCATAAAGTTGATTCAACCGACACCAAGCGCGTTTACCTGAGCGGAAGCATTAAAGATGATTATGGTTTTTCGGAATTGCATTTTGTGTTTAAAAAATATTATACCGATTCAACAAATACATCGCGCGAAAAAACACAGGTGATACCTATTTCAATCAACAACAAACAAGTTTCTCAAAACTATTTTTATTATTTAGATGCCTCTACCTTTAGCTTGCAGCCGGGCGATAAGGTGGAATATTTTTTCGAAGTGTTTGATAACGATGGTGTAAACGGTGTAAAATCATCTAAAACATCGGTATTGGTATATAAAGCGCCAACCATAGATGAGATCAATGAGAATGCATCAAAGAACAATTCAGAGATCAAAAAAGATCTTGAAGAAAGTATCAAGCGTGCAAAGCAATTACAAAAGGATGTGAATGATCTCTCAAAGAAACTCAATGATAAAAATCAAATGAGTTATGACGAGAAAAAGAAGCTGGAAGATATTGTGAAGAAACAGCAAGAACTGCGAAATAAAGTAGATGAGGTAAAGCGAGAGAATCAACAGAACAATCAAATGCAAAACGAATTCTCTCAGCAAGATGAATCGTTGATGGAAAAGCAACAAGAGCTCGAAAAATTGTTTGATGAGATCATGACGCCCGAGATGAAAAAATTATTTGACGAGTTGCAAAAAGCCATGAATCAGTTGAATAAAGATCAGGTGCAGCAAAAACTCGAAGAATTAAAACTTACGAATAAAGATCTGGAAAAAGAGTTAGATAGAAACCTGGAGTTATTCAAGCAATTGGAAGTTCAACAGAAAATGCAAAACGCTTACGATAAGTTAGAGGAGTTAAAGAATAAAGAGTTGGATCTGAAGAATGAAACGGAAAATAAAACGCCGGATAAAGACAACAAGAATCAGGATAACAAGAACCAAGACAATAAAGATAATAAGAACAAGAGCTTAGAAGAAAAGCAGAAGGATATCAGTAAAGAGTTTGAAAAATTAAAAGAAGACTTAAAAGAACTCGAGAAAAAGAATAATGAATTGGAAGAACCGGCCAGCTTGCCAAAAAATGAGGAGAAACAAAATGAGATCTCTAAACAAATGGAGAAAAGTGCTGAGCAATTAAACAAAGGAAATAAAAAAGAAGCTTCCAAATCGCAAGACGATGCGGCCAAAAAAATGGAAGAGATGCAGGATGAAATGTCTGAATCCATGGAAGCCAATGAGCAGCAACAGCAGGAAGAGAATGCAGCGGCCTTGCGTCAGATATTGGAGAATTTATTGAACTTATCTTTTTCACAAGAAGATCTGATGAAACAATTGAATGTTACGCGTATTGATAATCCGCAATACATAAAGATTCCGCAACAACAAAAGAAATTAAAAGACGATAGTCAAATTATTGAAGATAGTTTATTGGCTTTAAGCAAGCGCGTGCCTTCTATCAGTAGCATGATCAATCGCGAAATAAGTTCGATCAATAACAATATTGATAAAACAATTAAATCACTGGCTGAGCGTAACACATCAGAGAGCAGCACACGCATGCAAAACAGTATGACCTCCATTAATAATCTGGCCTTACTGCTAAACGAATCATTGGAGCAAATGCAAAAGCAAATGAAGGCAAACGCTAAGCAAAAAGGTAAAAAAGGAAATTGTAAAAAGCCGGGCTCGGGTCAGGGTCAGTCTCCTTCAAATAGTCCGAGTATTCCCAATATGAAAAAATTGCAGGAACAGTTAAATAAGCAATTGGAGGAACTTAAAAAATCAATGGAGCAAGGCCAAAAGCCGGGCGAAAAACCGGGTCAGAAACCAGGCAATAAACCCGGACAAAAACCAGGCAATAAACCGGGAATGGGTCAGGGGCAACAAGGTTCGGGTTTTAATATTCCCGGAAACAGCGAACAATTTGCAAAACTGGCTGCCCAGCAAGAAGCTATTCGCAGGCAAATGCAAATGCTCATGGAAAAGTTAAAAAACAAGGGTTCTAATCCGGGTGGTAATATTGCTGATTTAATGGAACAAACTGAAAAAGAGTTAGTTAACAAGCAAATTAGCAATGAAATGATCAAGCGACAAAACGATATTTTAACCAAACTGCTTGAAAGTGAGAAAGCTGAGCGCGAGCGGGAGCAGGACGAAAAACGTAAAAGTAATGAGGCAAAAAATCAAAATTTAAGCAACCCTAGTGAGTTTTTAGAGTATAAAAGGTTAAAAGAGAAAGAACTGGAGTTAATAAATACAGTGCCTCCAAGTTTAACTCCATTTTATAAAGAGAAAGTAAATAATTACTTTAACAGTGTAAATAAGAAATGATTTTGACCAAAGGCGAAAATTTAAAGATAAGTTCCGATACTCAAAATATAAGATTGGTAGAGCGGGTTATTGATGATGTGTGTGAGCAGTATAAGGTACATGAAGACCGTTATGGTAACATCCTCATTGCTGTTACCGAGGCGGTTAATAATGCCATTACGCACGGTAATCATAATAATCCTGATAAATCGGTAACCATTGCCTATAGTATTGATCCAAACAGCATCACCTTCTCCATTTCCGATGAAGGAAGCGGGTTTGATTATAAAAATTTACCCGATCCTACAGCACCCGAAAATCTTGATAAAGTAAATGGCAGAGGTATTTTTTTAATGAAAAATTTATCTGATAACATACAATTCGATGAGAATGGGAAACAAGTGCAATTGAAATTTAATTTTTATTGAATTCATTTGTTGTATTAAATTCAAAATTTAACGTGATCACAATTAAAGAACATTCTGGTAAGTCATCAGTAAAAAAGAGCGTATTTGTTCTTGTTCTTTTATTCCTACAATTTATTACCAACGCGCAGGCTAGCAAAGAGGCTTTGGCCATGCAGTATTACGATCAAAAGGAATACGAAAAAGCATTAACCTATTTGGAGGATGTATATAAATACAACCCTAACATGTGGTTTGGTTATTATTACAAAAGTTTGCTCGAAGTAAAAGATTATGAAAGCGCGGAACGTGTTTGTAAAAAACAAATTAAAATAAATAAGAACGATGCTTCTTACTACGTATTCTTAGGTAACGTTTATAAAATTACCAACGAAAAAAAGAAGGAGAATGAAGCCTACGATAAAGCCATAAAGGAAATGGTGGCCGCGCAGCCTTTTATATCGAATTTAGCTCAGGCCTTTGTTGATTTTAAATTGTACGATCGCGTAATTGAAGTTTATAATAAAGGACGAAAAGCAACACCTGATTACCCCTATTTTTATGAGCGCGCCGAAATTTATAAATTAAAAGGAGATATTACTGCCATGATCAACGAATACCTGGATGCTATTGCTTTCAGAGATTCGGAATTGTACATGGCACAAAATAATTTGCAAAACTCATTGGGTTATGACGATGAAGGATCGGGATTAAAGAACCCCATTTTAAAACAGGAATTGCAAAAACGTATTCAGGCCGATCCGGATAAAATTGTGTTCGCTGAGTTTTTGATCTTTATTTTAAAACAGCAAAAGGAGTTTGATGCTGCCTTTGTTCAAACAAAATCCATTGATAAACGTAATAAAGAAAACGGCCATCGTGTTTATGAGCTCGCAAAAATATGCGTGGCTAATAAAGCCTGGGAACCTGCAAAGCGCTGCTATCAATATCTCATCGATAAATCCGATTCGCCCTATTCAGAATCATCTGCCATTGAAATTTTAAGTGTGGAGTACGAGTTGATCGTTGAAAAACCACAAGCCACCAAAGAAGAATTATTAGTTGTTGAGCAAAAGCTGGATGCTGCCTCTAACAAATACAAAGGATCTTTTATGCAAACCTTTGTAGTAAAAAATTTAGCAACCTTAAAAGCATATTATTTAAATAAACCACAGGAAGCTATTGAACTTTTAGAAACAGTCATTCAAAACCCAAGTTTAAAACCAATTGATAAGGCC
>JBIKKW010000235.1:0-3027 GCA_044360115.1 Bacteroidia bacterium | reverse complement strand
AAATTATCAGTCATTTTACTTATATAACCATCCTTTTGAAGTTTGATTGTTTTTTTGTTAATGAGAGGATAGGCACCGATTATTTGTTTTCCTGTTAATTTTTCGGCTCTTTGCGGGTTTTTAATTGTTTGATCTAAAACATCAAACCCAAATAAACCTGCAATTGTAACTAGCAAACTTGATAAAAATGAAATTATAATAAGTAGCATTCTGTCATTAGGTAAAGGTTTAACAGGAAAAAAAGCCATATCAACAACTTGCAAATTAGAACTTGTTTGTAAATTGTTTTCACGTAATCTGGCTGCATTTAAACTAGCCAAATGATTGAGGTATTCTTTTTCGGCGATACCTATTTCACGTTCCATTTTGTTTAAATTACTTCCAAGTGGAGCAAATTGATCGTATGTGTTTTCTATTTCTTGTAAGCGATTCTCATAAATAGGAATACGTGAATTACTTTCATCCGCAGTTATAGTATTTTCGATCCATATTTTTGCAATTTCTTTGTGATTAATGCCTTCTTTTGATATACTTGAGCTAAAGAGCGAGGTTACTTTCTGATCAAGATCATTTTTAAGTTCTTGAATGGTAGATTTTAAACTTGAAATTTGTTGTTGATTACTTGTGTTTTTGTCAACTTCAAGTAATAATAGTTTAGAATTAAGTTCAGAAATTTTATTTCTTAAATTTAATATCTCGGCACTGGTTATTAATAGTTTTTTGGATGCACCAAGTTTTTCTTCAGAGTTTTTTACTGCGGCCTGAGCACTTATTAACACCATTTTTTCTTTATTCATTTCATCTATCAGATCCTCCCTTTTTTCAGAAATGAATTTGGTTTGTTCATAATAGTTTATTACCCTGTTTTCTGATCGGAAATTCTTTAGTTTTTCTTCCGCTTCATTTAATCTATCATAAGCGTTTTTTGTTTGAATTTCAAAGAATTCTGAAACATTACTTGTTTCTCCCTGTTTTATACCTCTGAATTTTCGAATAAATACATCTGTCATAATATTTAAAACATCTTGACAAATGCCTGGATCCGTTGTTTCGAATTCAAGTTTTACCATGTCACTGCTTTCAACGCGGGTAACTCTAATTTCTTTGATCGAATTTGAACTGTAATAAGGTTCGTTTTCGTCATTCACTAAATTGTAAACAGCGTTGTGCTCATCTCTTTGTTTAATTTTAAGTAAGTTTAAAAATGTGTTTATCGGAGAATCTTTGGCATAAACTTTTTTAAGAATACTGTCAGGTATAATTTCTTTGATTCTGTCAAGATTAGCTTGAGAAACCGTTTTATCTGCCTTACCATTTAAATTAATATGTTTAGCAAGTAATCTTAATGCAACTTCTTCTTTCGTTTCTCGTGCCTTTACAACATTTATTAAATTATCAAATGAAACATTTATGGCATGAAAGTCAATTCTGTTTTTTTCGCCATTTTCTACACTATAACCTGATGCAAAACCAGTATAAACTGTGGTATAGCTTTTGTATTTCATTGGTCGTTTTGAAGTACTAAAAAATACCATTATTGTAACTGTTAAGGGAATAATGATTACAGTTTTTTTATTACGTAGTAATAATCTTATGAATTCTAATAGTGTCATTTTAATTAAATCCTGTCATTTCTAATAATACTGTGAACGTTGTTGTTAATTGCATTTTAGCTTCTTCCATTAATTGAAGCTGTGTGAAATAAACCTCCGAAACTCTGGCATATTGATCAATTGTGATTGTTCCTCCTTTAAATTCTTTTTCAGCTAATCTGTTATTAACATATGCAAATTCTAGTGATTCTGATCGTAGCTTTAAAAGCTCTTTTCTATATAATGTTTCATTGTATTGCTTTATTATTGATTTGGTTAGTTCTTCAATTATTACTTCTTTTTGAAAATTTGATTCTTCAATTTTTAGTTTGGCTATGTTCTTTTTTTCTTTATTGCCAAATATTGTTGTAAGAGGTAGTTTTATAACTGCACCAGTGCCATATCCAAGTGCCAATTGATCTGCTGGTTGTGCATTCCCATACCTTCCATATTTACTATCTGCAGAAATATAAATTTCTTTTAGCCAATTATATTTTTGAAGTTTATACTCTTCTTTATTTTGATCAACTGATGTTTGATACATTTTAACCGCAGGTGAGTGAGTTATTCCTGAATCTAAAAAGAATTTAAGAGTAGGCAGTGAATCAACCTTTATTTGGAATGTATTTTGCGCCACCAATAAGTTTATTGAATTCCAAAAAATTGTTATCCAAATTAAATTGATCATTATCAGTCGATTGTTCATACTTTATACATTTTCTTTTTGAGTTAAGGCTGGAAATGTTCTTAAAATTAGAATCATGTCTCCAAAAAATGAGTTTTTTTGAGCGTACGTATTATCTAATTGCTTTCTTTCTAACTCGCTCATTTCTGCCTTTCCACGTTTAGAAACTTGCCATAATCCGGTTAAACCTGCCGGAGCATTAAAGCGTTGAATAAAATCGTCTGTTGTTAATTGTTCAGCTTCATATAATGGCAAAGGTCTGTTTCCAACAAAACTCATATCTCCTTTTAAAATATTTAGGAGTTGTGGCAATTCATCAATACTCGATGTTCTTAGAAATTGACCAAATTTTGTGATTCGAGGATCGTTTTTGAATTTAATAAAACTTGTATTTTTAAATTGTTTTAATCGATGATAATTATTTTCACAAATTTTTTTCCCATCAACAATCAATTCAGTTGAACATAAATGCCCTAATTTTGAACACTCATCGCATTCTTCATTTATAGATTCTGAAGGTTTGGCGTTGTATTGATTAAATTCCTTCATGTTTTCAATTAATTGATCCGCATCGGTTCTCATAGTTCTAAACTTATAAAAGTTAAAAATATGATATCCTTGTCCAACCCTTTTGCTTATGTAAAAAATAGGCCCTTTTGAATCAATTTTAATTAGTATAGCCACTAGTATTAGTATTGGACTTAATAGTATTAATGCTAATAGCGAAAAGAAAGCATCAAAGAAACGTTT
>JBIKKW010000074.1:0-15851 GCA_044360115.1 Bacteroidia bacterium | reverse complement strand
ATGATAGAGTTTGTGATTTATTTTCATCTTTTGATTTTAAAGCAAGATGTAAATTTTCCGAAAATTCTGTTTTGTCAAATGGATACTTTATAATATCATTGATTTTTTGTTTTTCGCAAGCTTTTAAAACGTAAGGGGTAATATTTAATTTCGTTAAAATTATTTTATAGGTGTTTTCCGGTATGATTTTGTTGAGTTGTTCAAAAATTTGAAGTGCATCTGTATCGTCTTGTTCCATATCACAAATAATGCAATCTGGGTAAAATTTATTAATAGTTATATCATCAATTGCTTTAAAAAATGTGTTGTGATGTTTTATAGAAGTATTAAAATTTTTTAAAGTAGCAAATTGATATACAGCTTCGCTATTGTTACCTATATATATAATTGTAATATTTTCTTTTGGGTTTGATTTATTTATTTCTTCCATTTTAGTTGATTTTACTTTCATGATTCATGTGTTTGAAAATGTTCATTATTCTTAAGTTAAGTTCAATAGGATTAAATGGTTTAATAATATAGTCATCGGCCCCTTTTTGAAGGAATTTGATTTTTTCCTCAGTTTTTTCAATACCACTTAGCACTAGTAAAGGAATGTTTTTATAAAATACGTTATCCTTTAAATACTGAATCAATTGGTGACCATCTACCAATGGCATTTTAATGTCTGAAATAATCAGGTCGGGTAAATTGCCTAGTTTTAACCAATTTACAATACCTCTGCCATCTTCAAATGTATATACATCGTATTCTTTTCTAAGAAATTCATGTAGTAAAATTCTGATATTGGCATTGTCGTCTGCGATTACAATTTTCTTTTTCATTTTTTAGTTTTTATAATAAGTAACCAATTTAAATGCCATAGCATTTTATGTTTTGATTAGTTAATGGTGATTATTACTGAAAACCTTATCTAGAATGAATTGTAGGATTATTTTGCTAATTTTTAGAGCATGTAAGACGAATTGTTTTTTTCCCAATTTGAAACAACTAATTACTAAATTGGGAAATCTTTAAATGAACTTATTTAAATGAAAATTCATAAAAATTTGGTGAATCTTATGTGTAATAAGGGTATTGATATGCTTTATCTGTTTAGATAAATTAATTGGATTGTTTTTTGCTACTTATTTATAAAACAAAAAACATGAAATCTATTAAAAAGAAAATTTTAGTTACTGGTGGTGCCGGTTACATTGGTTCGCATACCAATAAGTTATTAAATCAATTAGGATATGAAACTGTTGTTTTGGATAATTTGTCAAATGGTCGAAGAGAAATGGTTAAATGGGGAACCTTTATTGAGGGTGACCTATCTGATGGTTATTCATTAGATTCAATTTTTTCAAATTATAAAATTGACACGGTTGTTCATTTTGCAGCTTTTGCTTATGTCGGAGAATCGGTTTACAATCCTGATTTATATTATAAAAATAATGTTGTAAACACCTTAAATTTATTAAATGCTATGAGAAAGCATAATATTAAAAAGATCGTGTTTTCATCAACCTGTGCTACCTTTGGTAATCCTAATGAATTGCCTGTAAAAGAAGATCATATTCAATTACCTTTGAGTCCGTATGGCCGCACAAAATTAATGATGGAACAGATATTAAAGGATTTTGACGTTGCATATGGTATTAAACATGTAATACTAAGGTATTTTAATGCATCAGGTGCAGATCCTGATATGGAAATAGGCGAGTATCATCAACCGGAAACGCATTTGATCCCATTGGTTATTGAATCGGCTTTGTATCAAACTAACCCAATTAAAATATTTGGAAACGACTATCCGACTCCAGACGGAACGTGTATTCGTGATTACATACACGTAACAGATCTTGCTGATGCGCATGTTAAAGCAATAACTTTTTTGGAAAAACATAATCGTTCAAATGATTTTAATTTAGGAAACGGAAAAGGATTTTCAGTAATGGATGTAATTAAGATGGTAGAAAGTTTGGTTGGAAAATCGGCAATAAAGCAGTTCGTAGATAGACGACAAGGCGACCCATCAGTTATTGTTGGTTCATCTGAAAAAGCTTTAAAGGAATTGGATTGGAAACCACAATTTAATAGCCTTGAGTCAATTGTTTCTACAGCTTTAAATTGGCACCGTGTAAGATCCAAAAACGAAAAGGATGTTATAGACTTAAAGTGTGGATAGGATTTGAGACATTGAACTAACATAAAAAACCCCGATCTGTTGATCGGGGTTTTTAAATTTTAACCTAAATATTGTTGAAGTAGTTTACTTCTGCTGCTGTGTCTTAATCTGCGAATGGCTTTTTCTTTGATCTGGCGAACACGTTCGCGGGTCAGGTCAAATTTATCACCAATTTCTTCAAGTGTTAAGCCATGGTTCAATCCAATTCCGAAGAATAATTTTACCACGTCTCTTTCTCTTTCAGTTAAGGTACTTAATGCACGGTCTATCTCTTTACTTAACGATTCATTCATCAAACCGATATCAGCTTTTGGTGAATCATGGTTGATCAATACATCCAATAAACTGCTTTCTTCACCATTAGCAAAAGGCGCATCCATACTTACATGGCGTCCGCTTACTTTCATAGTGTCGCTAACTTTGTCTATAGGAAGATCCAAAATATCAGCTAATTCTTCGGCACTTGGCTCACGCTCAAATTCCTGCTCTAATTTGCTGTATGCTTTGTTGATCTTGTTCAATGAACCAACTTGGTTCAAAGGTAAACGCACAATACGGCTTTGTTCTGCTAAAGCTTGTAAAATACTCTGACGGATCCACCATACGGCGTACGAAATGAATTTGAAACCACGTGTTTCATCAAAACGTTTCGCTGCTTTAATTAAACCTAAATTTCCTTCGTTGATCAAATCAGGAAGGCTTAAACCCTGGTTTTGATACTGTTTTGCAACCGATACCACGAAACGAAGATTGGCACGGGTTAATTTTTCTAGCGCGCGTTGGTCACCATCTTTGATCTTTTTTGCTAAAATTACTTCTTCCTCGGCGGTGATCAATTCTTCACGGCCTATTTCTTGAAGGTATTTGTCTAAAGAGGCACTTTCACGGTTAGTGATTGATTTGGTAATTTTGAGTTGTCTCATTCCTACGTGTTGTGTTTTAAGAAATCAAAGTTAATAAAAAATTCAGGTTGGCATAATATAAAATAGACCTAAACCGTATTTATAACGAGGAATAACTTAAAAAGTTTCAGGAAAAGTGATGATAATGATCAATTTATACGAATTTTTCGCCTTTGTTAACTTTTACATCGTTCACAAAGTTTCGTATCTGTTGCTCATCTTGTTTCTTACAGATCATAAGAATATTGTCGCTTTCAACTACTATGTAATCTTCTAAACCCTGTAAAACCACCAGTTTATCTTTTGGTACATGAACAATACAGTTTTTACTATCGTAAGTTATTACATTTTTCCCAACAATGGCGTTGTGTTTTTTATCTTTAGGAATGTGTCCGTATAAACTACCCCAAGTTCCCAAATCGCTCCATCCGATAATACTTGAACGCACATAAACGTTTGAAGCTTTTTCCATGATACTGTAATCAATAGAAATGTTCTTACAGGTGTTATAGGCATTTTGAATGAATTCAGCTTCCTTTGGGGTGTTGTAATATTTAACACCTTCTTTAAACACATTTGCTAATTCAGGATCTAAGGTTTCTGCAGCTTTTAAAAGGCTTTTGGTGCTCCATATAAAAATACCCGAATTCCATAAAAAGTCGCCACTCTCCACAAAAAACTTCGCCATATCGTGGTCTGGTTTTTCGGTAAAGGTTTTTACTTTATAAATACGTTTGTCTTTTTCCTGTTTATCACTTTCTAAAAACTGAATGTATCCGTAACCTGTATCAGGTCGGGTAGGTTTAATACCTAAAGTAACCAAACAATCTTCTTTAGAGGCCTTATCAATACAAGAGTTAATTGCTTTCACAAATGTATCTTCTTTTTTAATGAGGTGATCGCTTGGTGCTACAATGGTAACGGCATTGGGGTTTAATTTATGTATCTTATAAGATGCATATACAATGCAAGGAGCGGTATTCTTTCTAAAAGGCTCACTTAAAATATTTTCTTTTGGTAATAAAGGCAGTTGTTTTTTTACAAGATCCTCATAAATAACGCTGGTTACCACAAAAATGTTCTCCTTTGGGCATATTTGCATCATTCGGTTAAAGGTCTGTTGAATTAAGGTTTGTCCACTTCCCAACACATCTAGGAATTGCTTTGGGTGTTGTGTGGTACTCATTGGCCAAAAACGCGTACCAACTCCTCCGGCCATAATTATTGCGTATTTATTGCTCATAACAGACTGCAAAAGTATGAAATTTGTGCATAACTAATAATAAATTATCATTATTAAAATTAAATCGTATCTTTGTGGTCTGTTCAATAAAAGTTTGTTCGCGTTTTTTGTCGGCCATTGTGCATTAACTGCGGAGAATTTTTTGGTAAGCAGTTAATAATAAACTAAAATCAGTAAAATGACATTTAAAGAGCTAGGGCTAAATGATGCCCTAATGAAAGCTATTGAGGATATGGGATTCGAAAATCCTACCCCAATACAACAACAAACTATTCCTTTATTAAAGGAAAAAAGCACCGATCTTGTAGCTTTAGCGCAAACAGGAACCGGTAAAACCGCGGCATTTGGATTGCCAATTTTAAACACCTTAGATACTAATACCAAGGATACACAAGCTTTGATATTATCGCCAACACGTGAATTATGTGTGCAGATCACTAACGACCTTAAAAAATACGCGAAGTATTATAAGGGTTTAATGATCACATCTGTTTACGGTGGTGCAAGTATTGTTAATCAAATGCGTGATATCAAACAGGGGTCGCAGATCATTGTTGCTACTCCGGGTCGTTTGGTTGATCTAATTGAGCGTAGAGCAGTAAAATTAAGTACCGTAAAAACCATTGTGTTAGATGAAGCAGATGAAATGCTGAACATGGGTTTTAAAGATAGTTTGGATGCAATTTTAGAACAAACTCCGGATGGAAAAAATACCTGGTTGTTTAGCGCAACCATGCCTCGTGAGGTAGAGCGTATCGCAAAAAATTACATGACCAACCCTGCTGAAATAAGCGCTGGTAAAAAGAATGAAGGTGCAGCTAATATAACTCATATTTACTATATGGTAAATTCACGTGATCGTTATGCAGCGTTAAAACGTGTGGTTGATTTTTATCCCGAAATTTTTGGTGTGGTATTTTGCCGCACAAAAGCCGAAACACAAGAGGTTGCTGATGCTTTAATTAAGGATGGATACAGCGCCGATGCATTGCATGGTGATCTTTCGCAAGGTCAGCGTGATTTTGTAATGAAGCGTTTCCGTAATAAAACATTACAAATGTTGGTTGCTACCGATGTGGCTGCACGTGGTATTGATGTACAAGGTATTACCCATGTAATTAATTATAATTTGCCTGAAGATATAGAAAGTTACACGCACCGAAGTGGTCGTACTGCTCGTGCCGGTAAATCAGGCTTGGCTATTTCAATTATCACCAGCAGAGATAACGGAAAGATCAAGGATATCGAGCGCATCATAAATAAAAAGTTTGAGCGTGGTACCTTACCAAACGGATTTGATGTAACTGAAAAGCAATTATTCCACTTGGTGAAGAAATTACATGATGTTGAAGTGAATGATGAGGAAATTGAAAAGTACTTACCAAAAGTTTACGAAGAGCTAAAAGATCTGTCGAAAGAAGAGATCATCAAACGCTTCGTGAGTGAAGAGTTCAATCGTTTCTTTGCTTATTATGAGAATGCGTCAGACTTGAATTCAGGTTCAGAAGGTGGTTCAGGAAATAATAAAACATCACGTTTCTTCATCAATTTAGGATCGTTAGATGGCTTTAACAGAAATAGTTTAAAGGATTTCTTGGCAGAGATCTCAAAAGTACATCCGCGTATGTTATTTAATATTGATGTGAAAGGAAGTTTCTCTTTCTTTGAAACAGAAAGTAAATATGTGGATACATTTTTAGGTGTAAACAAAGAAGAATTAGAATTCAACAACCGCAAAGTTTCAATTGAAGCGAGTGCAAAACGCATGCGCGATGGTGGTGGAGAAGAGAGAAGAGGCGGCGGTGGCTTTAACAAAGGTGGTCGTGGCGGATTTGATAAAGGACGCAGAGATGGCGGTTCGTCTGACAGAGGCGGCTTTAGCGGATCAAAAGGAAAATTTGGTGGTCACAGAGAACGCAAGAGTTCAGGTGGCGACAGATCTGATTCGGGAAAACGTTCGTTTGGTAAACGTGATGGTGAAAAACCGGCGTTTGGTAAAAGCGAATTCAAAAAGAAGAGATACTAGATTGATCTTATAAATAAAAAGCCCCGCGTATGCGGGGCTTTTTTGTTTTTATAATTTCTTTTATTGATCCCGTCAATCCCCCCAGCCCCCTTCGCCAAGGGGGAGTACTTTTTCGGATTTAAGATTTTAATACCGAGAAATATTCCCCCTTTTTTTCAAAGGGGGTTAGGGGGATTAAAAAATAGAATAAGCTTTTTTGTTTTCCCGACAATCCCCCCAGCACCCTTCGCCAAGGGGGGAGTGCTTCATCGGATTTAAGATTTTAATACCGAGAAATATTCCCCCTTTTTTTCAAAGGGGGTTAGGGGGATTATCATCATTTAATTATTTTTGATCATGCCTTTTTCTATTTACAATAAAGACCTGAAAGAATTTGCCCGAGAAAAAAGAAATGATTCAACCTTGGGAGAAATAATTATTTGGAAGAAACTCTTAAGCGGCAAAAAACTTGGTTATCAGTTCAATCGTCAGTTTGCGATAGATAATTATATCGTGGATTTTATTTCCAGGAAACTGAAATTGATAATCGAAATTGATGGATACTCGCATCAATTTAAAGTAGATGAAGATAATGTGAGAGATGAAAATTTGAAAAAGCTAGGTTATACAATTATGCGATTTACAGAAAAGGATGTAAGGTATAGTTTTGAAAATGTTACCCGATGTGTAATCAATTACGTTGAAGAATTCGAAAAGAAAGTTGATTAGAATTATCTCGTCAATTCCCCAACACTCTTCGCCAAGGGGGAGTGATTACAACCGATTGAAGTTTTTTATACCAAGAAGTATTCCCCCTTTTTTTCAAAGGGGGGGTAGGGGGATTAAAAAACAGATTAAGGTTTTAATTATTTTTTCTCATCAATCCCCCCAGCCCCCTTCGCCAAGGGGGAGTACTTCATAGTTTTTAAAAAGTTTTACTAAGTGAAGATCATTGTCCCGTCAATCCCCCCAGCCCCCTTCGCCAAAGGGGAGTACTTCATCGGATTTAAATTTTTCATTAATAATTGGAAAATTTATCCTTTGCGTTTGATGATCACATCAGGCGCTGTGGTCATCTGCCCATTTAAACTAACTTTTATTCCTTCAATAAACACACGTTTTCCAACACCTGTTCCTCTAATAATGGTTTTTGCTTTCTCGGTTAAGATCGGACTTTTAATTACTTCCGATTGTAGTTCTCCATTTCTGTTATATCCGGTAATGGTGGCCTCTTTGATTACTGCATTCAAAGGAAACTCAAAGCCTAAACAAATTGCACCTAACGAATTAAAGGTATTTAGGTCGCTTAATTTGTATTCAAGTGTTGACAGAACCGGTTTGCCATTGATCTTTGCAACAGGAGGCGGTATGGCTTTTACTCTGAAGGCTTTTGGTGGTCCTTGTTGTTTTATTCCATCTTTTGTTTTTGCAGATACAGTTAAGTAGCACGTTCCGGTTGAGCTTGCATTAATAATGTATTTGCCGGAAGCACTTTGCTTAATACTAGCGCCACAACCACTTACTTTAACGGTTAGATCAGTGGGTGAAAAACCTGCGGCAGATGCGGTTATCGGATTATCAACGCCCACATACATCACATTCATGTTATCAGCGCCAACAGCACTAAATGGTGCCGCAACCATGTATGAATAATCAAATGGATAATAATCTATTGTGCCTTTTGGGTTTCGGTATTCAATAACGCCTTTTAAGTTTTGTTGCCCTTGCGTGTTTGCATTTACCTCATATTTACCAATTCCTTCGTTAACTGCAACAGTGGTGCCGGGTGAAATGATTTTATGCGATACGCTGTCATATTCTGCACCGATCATTACTTTCATACGATCCGGATTTAATGCATTATTTAGTGTTGAGAGATGTATGTCTGCTTTAAATGTTTCTCCGGCTAGCACGTATGCACTTGGCGCAAATACTTTTGCCTGCAGTTTGTTGGTCTTGAATATATATTTATTAGATGATGCTGCAAGTACTCTGAATAATTCTGATTCAACATTCTTCAGATCGGTTTGTATCTTATCAAAATTGGTTATCACTGCTGCGGTAGGAATGTTGTAAAAGTTTTCGAGTTCCCAGTTCATTTTTAAACCATCGTTCATAATGTTTCTATCAATTGGTCTAATGGTTTTGGCGGTCTCTATTAGGCTTTGTCCATCAGCTTCATCCAATTGTTTTTTTGTATTCAAGTCATGGATCATCTCATTCAATTG
The DNA here is from genome assembly GCA_044360115.1 of Bacteroidia bacterium. Classification (GTDB taxonomy): domain Bacteria; phylum Bacteroidota; class Bacteroidia; order B-17B0; family Aurantibacillaceae; genus Aurantibacillus. Next base: position 7,303 of record JBIKKW010000074.1, on the reverse strand, counting down.
GTCGTACAAATTATTTAAGTTTTGTTTCAGGTCATAAGCACTGTATTTGGTTGTTGTTGGGTTTGTTTCATCACTGCCAATAAATAATTGTGTTGGTGTATCAAAGTCATCAAGCTTTTTCATGAATCGTAATTGTGCAGTATCCGGTTTTGTGGTTTTTTCTGTTTTACTGATCAGTATATATTTCATTGTATCTATATATCCAACCATGCGTTCAATTTTTGATTTTGCATCTAAGCATTTTTCATAGTAAGGTTTTGCTTCTAAATTGCCTTGAGCAATATATGCAGCAAAGGCCGCTTCAATGTTCTTGTTGTTGCCGGTTATGATCTGCTTTGATTTGTCAATGCTTTCATCAACGGTAATAAAGCCTTTTAAAACCTGATCAGATACATTAAGCGCTAAAAGCGCGGTCAGCACGAGATACATCATGCCGATCATTTTTTGTCTGGGTGATTCTTTGTGTGAAGCCATAATGTTGTGTTTTTATTATGACTCATAACTGTATGCTTAAAAAATAGATACGATATTTCTTGAAAAATACTTTTGAGATATGCGCTTATAACTTTTTATGAATGCATCCTGTAACAAAATGAAGGATGTGAATTATAGGCTTAAAAATTTGCCAATTCCAAATAGGTAAATTCTTTTTCTGCTTCGGTAGTATTACCTGTTGCACCTTTGCCTTTTAGTTTTCTTACGGTATGTGCTTTTAATAAATGCGCATCATAAGGTACTAGAAGTGAAAACAAATCCTTTTCATCTGTTTGTTCGAGCCATTTATCCTGATCCTCACGTTTTAAAATTACCGGCATACGTGCTTCAGTTTGTTTGGGGGTATTGTGAATTTTTTTTAGAAGCGAGTTTGCTTTTGTTGTAACAATACTAACTGTTGGTATGAGTTCGCCGGTATCAGGATCGGGCCATTCTTCCCAAATACCTGCAATGGTTAAGGGTTCGTTATGAATGTGTGAAATATGAAATGGAAAGGTATTATTGTTGTAATGATGGTATTCGTAAAATGCATCTAAAAAAATGAGACAACGTTTGTTCTTTGCAGATTGTTTAAAGGCCGGTTTCTCAAAAATGGTCTCTGATCGGGCATTTAATGTTTGATTGGCGATCTTAAGTGCATCGCTTTTTGATTTGATCCAGTTTGGGATCAATCCCCAATAAAATAATTGTGGTTTAAATGGTTCTTTGTTTGTAAACACCAATAAGCGTGGATGTGCATATGCATCGGCAAAATAAAATTTGTGCTGTGATGTAACGATCAATTGAAGCTGTTTTTCAAGCTCTTCAATTTTATTTTTATCGTCGCTTCGGTGTTTGGCGTACTTTACTAATTGTCTGGTAATGCTTACAGCAGAGTAACACATTTTATTTCAGGAGATCAATTTAAGATCAATTCCGGCAATCCAACAGGTGCTGAATCGTAAAAAGCCAACTCATGAATGCGGATGGTAACAAATTTGATGATCGGGAATTTTTTGATGATCGAATTTACCTCGTTGATGTCGGTTGCTTCCATAAAAATCCACAAATTGCGACGATCCATATCTAATGAATAATTAAGGATCACACGTTTTTCCATTAATTGATTAACCATGTTACGCTGAGCAGGAATTACATCCCACATTTCGCTATTGAAATGTTCCGGCAACGACAGGTGAACCATAAAAACGTCTTTCATTGTGTAAAATTTTGGTAAGTCAAAGGTAAGAAAAAAAAAGGCTACTTTTTTTACTTAATATAAGCTCCCGCAAAATAAGGGCTATTTCTTGGCGCTCCTTTAATATCTAAAGGAAATTTAGCCACATCGGTTGCAGCATTGGTGCCGGTTATAGGGCCTGCCTGCGTATTTGGCCCCAAAGTAAAATCATAATCGGCACTTTTGGTAAAATCACAAGGCACATTCATTTTATTGCCGTCAAATTTAGTTAGGTCAGATGTACTCAATGGTGATCTGATAACGCAGCTGCTAAAAAAGAATTTTGGCGGAAAGGTTTGATCAGACTTTATATCTAAGCTCACTTCATTTGTTAGCGAACCATCTATGATGCAATTTCCAAAGTAACAGGTATCTAATGGTAATACCTGAGCCTCGGTGTAGTTATTAATATTGAGCGCGGCTAAGGTTCTGCTTTCTTCTTTATTCCAAAAGTTAGCAATGGTGTTATGAATAAATGTGTAATTACCTCCAAGTGCCAAATTCACGCAATGTTCCTGGCAATTAACGATCACATTATTTCCACAATACATATTAAATGCAAAGCCATAAATGCCCCACTTACTCATGTTTTGAATTTTGGTGTTGGTAATTTTCACGCGTTTGGGTTCGCTAAAATTAGTACCCAATAATTCGGCTTGCACACCTATGTATGCGTTTTTAATGATGGCATAATTTATCTCATTATTCAAACTGCCTTCGTTTATCCAAATGCGATCCCATTGTCCGGGCTCATCTAAATATTCTTTTTCACGCCTAGCTCCGGTAAATAAAACTTCATTCCCCAAGGTACCTTTCACTTTTAAAGTGCCGTAACGGTATACCCACAAACCTGCTTTGTTATTAAAGTATAATCGTGTACCTGCATTGATGGTTAATTTTTGAGCGCTATCAACTACCAACCAGCCATAGATCACATGTGGTTTGTCATTATTCCAGGTGGTATCAACATTTGGGTTGCTGCTAATAATGGAATAAGGAAGATAGCTACCATCTTTAAATTTAATGGCAAATTTCGGGTAATGATAATAGGCATCTTGTCCCCACGCTTCTAAATAAACTGCTTGCGAATTGCCATTCACGTTAAAATTGATGGCATCTGAAATAATGAGTGGCGAATTAGAGTTGGTTGGATTAACATTTACCTGAATAAAAATATACAAACTATCATTTGCAGCTATCTCCACATCATTAAAACTAATTCCCTTTGCACCATCTACATTTATTATGAATTGTGATGAGTTGCCTTTGGCCAATGAAATATTGCTGATCTTGATTCGTTGTTTGTTTTTGTTTATCACGCGTATATTTCTTGTGCTTGATCCAATGGTGGTAAATACAGTGTCAAATAAAACGGAGTCGGCCGAAAAATCGAGTTTTGCAGAAGAATCGGTAATGAGTTTATCTTTTTTACAAGATGTTAATTCAAATGCAAACGAAAGCGCAATAATTGAAACGATTATATATGAAGCGAATTTTTTCAAATTTTTTATAGCTGTCATACTGAGCGGAGTCGAAGTATGGCATACAAAATGCCTGCAAATGAATACCCTTCGACTCCGCTCAGGGTGACTTTTAATTAGGCAAAGTTAGGATAAAAACGTAAAAGTGTTTGAATTAGTGTGTGATTTGCAGATCAAAGTTGTTCCTTGATCTTCAATAACTGAGCCTTAATAGCTAACAATTTTTCAATTACCTGCTGTTTTACCTCTTCCTGGCTGCTCTTATCAAATTTCTTCAATTGATCTTTTGCGCCTTGAAGGGTGTATCCTTTGCTTTTTACAAGATCAACGATCTTATAGAGGCTTTCAATATCCTTACGGGTAAATAGGCGGTTACCTTTTTTGTTTTTGGTAGGCTTTAAGTTGAATTCTTTTTCGTAAAAACGAATGGTACTAGCGTTAATATCGAATAGCTGTGAAACTTCACTAATGGTATAGTAAAGCTTTTCGGTTTCTTCTTGTTGCTGTACTGCTGACATGAGAACTAAAATATAGTATTAAAAGAAAAGCCATTTAAATAGTTATTAACAATTTACACCCATTTAATTAAACCCTTTGGCCATGGTACAATAATTGACCAAAAGCAGGATTTTATACCATTAACTCTTTATATTTGTGCCATGATTTCGTTCAATAACACAGAAATAGCCTTTAAAGCCAAATCTGACGGCGAATTAAAGCGCTCTTATTGGTTGTTTAAATTAATAGGCAACCCGGCATTGGTAAAATTTGGCGCCAAGGTTACGCCACTAGCTCTAAATATTGGTTTTAAAGGATTGATCAAAAACACCATTTTTAAGCAATTTGTGGGAGGCGAGGATATTAATGATTGCGAAAGAACGATTCAGGAATTAGGCAAATTTAATATTGGAACTATTTTAGATTATAGTGTTGAAGGAAAAGAAAGTGAAGCGGATTTTGACCACTGTGTAACCGAAACGCTTGATACCATTAAAAAAGCAAAAAGCCATCCTTTTATTCCGTTTTGTGTATTTAAGGTTACAGGTTTAGCACGATTTGAACTATTAAGAAAAGTTACCGCAAAAGAAACTTTATCTGAGGCAGAGAAACAAGAATGGGAAAAGGTAAGAAGCAGAGTAAATACCATTTGCAAAGCCGCTGCCGAAGCCGATCAGCCACTATTTATTGATGCTGAGGAAAGCTGGATACAGCAAGCCATTGATGATCTCGCAAATGAGAACATGGCCTTGTATAATAAAACAAAAGTTATTGTTTACAACACCTTTCAATTATACCGCCACGATCGTTTACAATATTTAAAGGATTCAATGGAGATGGGTAATAAGGCCGGATATAAGGTTGGTGCTAAATTGGTGCGTGGTGCATATATGGAAAAAGAACGTGAGCGAGCATCACAAATGAATTACCCTTCGCCAATTCAAAAAGATAAGCAATCAAGTGATGCCGATTATGATAATGCTTTGGCATTTTGTGTAGATAATATTCAAAACATGGCGCTATGTGCCGGTACCCATAATGAGGCGAGCAGTTTAAAGTTGGTTGATCTGATGGCCGCTAAGCAAATTGCGAACGATGATAAACGTATTTTCTTTTCGCAACTATTAGGTATGAGCGATCATATCAGTTATAACTTGTCGCAAAGTAAATACAATGTTGCAAAGTATGTGCCATACGGACCAGTAAAAGAAGTGTTACCATACTTGATCCGCAGAGCGCAGGAGAACACGAGTGTAAAAGGACAAACAGGCCGTGAGTTAGGTTTGATCATGAAAGAAAAGCAACGCCGAGCAGGATCAAAATAATAGCCGTTTATTAAAATTTTTCCTTCATTTATTTTTCTTAATTTAATTCCATGAATTTTATTGCCGTATTTATTGGTGGTGGATTAGGGAGTTTAATAAGATACCTGTTAGGAATGGTGTTTCAAAAAAGCACTTTGTCGTTACCACTATCAACTTTAATTTCTAATGTAGCTGCCTGTATAATTTTTGCTGTTTCATTTAAACTATTTGCCGACAAGTTTGAAACTTCTACATCTTTTAAGTTGCTTGTTTTAACCGGTATTTGCGGCGGTTTGAGCACCTTTTCAACCTTTAGTTACGAAACTTTTCTGTTATTGAAACAAGGAAACGTTTTATGGGCCGGATTGAACATTGTGTTGAATTTACTGTTATGCTTAGGTATGTTTTATTTGTTGTATCCTAAGGTTGAGCAATAATGAATTTATCAAACAGAAAAGATATTGTATTTGTAATCCTCGCCGGATTTTTTGTGACCAATGCCATTGTTGCCGAATTAATAGGAGGTAAGCTTGTACAGTTTTTTGGATTGTTCACACAAAGTTTAGGAATTATTTTATGGCCGGTTGTTTTTGTTATGACCGATCTGATCAATGAATATTATGGTAAGAGTGGTGTAAGAAAACTTACTTTCATAACCATTGGATTGATCATTTATACCTACTTCTTAATTACGATTGGAATCAACATGCCGGCAACGTCGTTTAGTCCGGTTAATGATACAGTATTTAAAACGGTGTTTGGTCAAAGTCAGTGGATCATCATTGGTAGCATTGTTGCTTTCTTATGCTCTCAGTTGGTTGATGTGTATTTCTTTTGGGTTTTCAGGGGCATGACCAACGGAAAGATGATCTGGTTCAGAGCAACGGCAAGTACCGTTATCAGTCAGTTATTTGACACCTTCATTGTACAGTTCATTGCCTTTGTATTACCCGGTAATTGGTCGTTTGGTGAGTTTATACATAACGCAGCCATTGGTTATGTATTCAAGTTAATGGTGGCTGTAGCACTCATCCCAATGATCTATTTGTTACATCGTGTGATCAGCAATTACATCAAACCGGCAGATGAAGATCCGGAATTAACGAAATAATTTTTCCGTTAATTCTACTAATCTGTTACTGTATCCCCATTCATTATCATACCAGGCAATTACCTTTACCAAATTATTTACAACACTCGTGAATTCAGCGTCAAACAAAGTGCTATGTGGGTTGCCTATTACATCTACACCTACAATTGGATCTTCGGTATATTGTAAAATGCCTTTTAAATAAGTTTCAGAAGCGTCTTTAAATGCTTTATTGATCTGTTCAACGGTAGGAATTTTTTCGAGTACGCAAGTAATATCGGTTAATGAACCATCCGGAACCGGCACGCGCATACCGCATCCACCGATCTTTCCATCTAATTCAGGAAAAATTTTTGTGATGGCTTTGGCTGCGCCGGTTGAAGTTGGTATAATGCTCATAGCTGCTGCACGCGCTCTTCTCAGATCTTTATGCGGTGCATCGTGTATGCGTTGATCGTTTGTATAAGAATGCACTGTTGTAATAAACGCATCTTCAATTCCAAACTGTTCCAATACCTTTAACATGGGTGCTGCACAATTGGTTGTACAACTGGCATTAGAAATAATAATATCATCCTTGGTAAGTATATGGTCATTAACACCCAAAACAATCGATTTGATTGAATCATCTTTTGCCGGCGCTGATAAGATCACTTTTTTTGCGCCCGCCTTAACATGTTTCATGGCGCTTTCTTCATCGGTAAAATGTCCGGTTGATTCGATCACCACATCAATTTGCATTTCTTTCCAGGGCAGGGTAGATGGGTCTTTTGAAGTAGTGATCTTTATTGTTTTGCCATTCACTTCAATATGATCATTACCAGCTTTTATGCTACCATTAAATGCGCGATGCACCGAATCATACTTTAAAAGATGCGCTAATGTTTCCGCATCCGTTATATCGTTAATAGCAATAATATCAATATTAGGATTATTAATGGCATTGCGTAAATAAACGCGACCAATCCGTCCGAAACCATTAATGGCAACTCTGATCTTACTCATGATTTAAAAATTTATAAGTGTCTAACTCAAACAAATTACATTTATTGTATTTGCCCTTTATCTTAATGTTTACCATATCATTGCCTAGGTAGGTAATGTCCTCTGCAAAAATATTTTTTTCCTTATTTGATTTCAGGTCAAGAATAATGTAATGCTCAGTTGGTTCAAAAACTTTGTGAATAATAAAATTCTTCGTCGCATTATCTACATGCCG
>JBIKKW010000162.1:0-5525 GCA_044360115.1 Bacteroidia bacterium | reverse complement strand
ACCGCAATGCCATTATAAATGCTGGCCTTTTGTTTGATCAAATTTAACTTTTCGGCAATAGATAATGCTTCGTAATAATATTCTGACGATTTATTGTAAATACCTTTTTCTCGTTCAACTAATCCTAATCGAATTAAAAAATCACATTTGTATTTTTCATTTACAGAATTTGAAGTTAGATCATACCCCTTTTTAAAATAATACGTGGCCGAATCTAAATTACCTTCATTGTACAGTGCATTTCCAATTTTTAATACTGTTTTGTACAAAACCGTATCCTTCTGAGTCTTCGAAACTGTTATCAATGAATCTATAACCTGTCCCTTCAGTTTAAACTGAAAGAACAGTATAGAAAACATTAAAAGTGGTATCAGTTTTTTCATATCAAAAGATCGGTAACTAAATTGGAGATCTATTCAGATCAGTCTTGCTTCTTTTTCTTTACCATGGTTAATATGGTTGCAATACCAACTGTTTGGCTTGCCTGATCAACCGCATCGTATTTTTCCAATACATCCATCGAACTGGCATCATAAATATCAACCACCCATTTAACTATACCAACTTTTACCTCTTCACCGTTAGTTGCGGTTAAAGGTTTATCGTTCTCGATCTTTTCTTTACACGTAAATTTTACGCCTATGGTCATGCCAGGGTAAATTGGTCTTGTAAAACGACACTCATCAATACCATAGTTCAATAAAACCGGACCTTTTGGCGGATCTACAAACAAACCAGCTGCCTTTGATAAAATGAAGTAGCCATGAGCAACGGTGCGTTTGAAGATGGTACCATCTAATGAATTAGGTTCAAGATGCGCGTAAAACTTATCGCCGGTTAAATTTGCGAAGTTCACCAAATCATCTTCGCTAACTGTATGAGTAGGGGTAATGGTTGTTTCTCCAACTTCCAGATCTTCAAAATGCTGACGGAACGGATGAACATCTTTAATGATCTGTTTTGCACCAACCTGATAACTGTTTAAAATAGAAGTGATCATTGATGGTGAACCCTGAATAGCGGTGCGTTGTAAATAATGGAATACACCACGCTTGCCGCCCATTTCTTCGCCACCACCGGCGCGACCAGGACCACCATGAACCAGCATTGGCATTGGTGAACCATGTCCGGTACTTTCTTTAGCACACTCGTTATTCAAAACTAAAATACGGCCGTGCATACATGCAGCACCAATAACATACTGGCGCGCAATTGACTCATTAGCGGTTACAATTGAACTTACCAATGAACCTTTACCAAGTTTACTTAATTGAATGGCATCATCCATTGTTTTGTATGGCATGATGGTACTAACCGGACCAAAGGCTTCAATATTATGGCAATCGGTATTTACAAATGGATTTTCATTTAAGAAAATGATCGGCGGCATAAAACAACCTTTTGTTTTGTCAGCACCTTTCACTTCAAAATTTTCAAAATCGCCAATGATTATTTTTTGTGTTTTACTTAATTGTTCTACTTTTTCGCGCACTTCTGTTAATTGCGATCTTCCTGCAAGTGATCCCATTTTCACACCTTCTACATTCGGATCGCCAATTACAATTTGAGCCAAGCGTTTGCCTAAAGCGATCTGCACATCTTCGATCATGTTCTCAGGAACTATGATACGGCGAACAGCAGTACATTTTTGTCCGGCTTTGGTTGTGATCTCGCGCGAAACCTCTTTAATAAAAATATCAAATTCAGGCATACTTGGCGTTACATCACTTCCTAATACACAACAGTTCAACGAATCGGCTTCCATATTAAAATGCACTGATTCTTCGAGTAGGCGAGGGTGCGATTTTAGCATTTTACCGGTAGAGGCAGAGCCGGTGAAAGTAACTACATCCTGATTGATCACATGTTCTAAAATACCATTTGCACTGCCGCATATCAATTGTAATGCGCCTTCGGGAACAATACCACTGGCAATAATTTCTTTTACAACAGCTTCAGTTAAGTAGGAGGTAAGTGTAGCAGGTTTAACAATAGCAGGTACACCGGCAAACCAGTTCACTGCAATTTTTTCAAGCATACCCCAAACCGGGAAATTAAAAGCGTTGATATGAATGGCAACACCTTCTTTAGGAACGCAAATATGGTGACCAATGAACGTGTTATTCTTTGATAAACGGGCTACATCGCCCTCGTAGCAATAGGTTTCGTTAGGGAATTGGCGACGAAGAGAAGCGTAGGTAAATAAATTACCAATACCACCCTCAATATCAACCCAGCTATCAATTTTAGTGGCACCGGTAGCCCAGCTGATCTTATAAAAAATATCTTTTTTACTGAGTAGGTAAGTGGCTAAAGCTTTCAACATCATACCACGCTCATGAAAGGTCATGCTGCGTAGTTTTGGTCCGCCCACTTTACGCGCGTAATCAAGCATCTGACCAAAATCTAATCCTTTGCTTGAAGCAGTGGCTATCACATCACCATTAATGGCGTTAAATAATTCAGTTCCTTTATCGGCACCTGCAACCCATTGGCCGCAGGCATAATTTTTAAGTGAGTTCATATGAAATAATTATTCGTTTTATAATAGGGTATTGGTCATAAATATAACAATTACAAATTGATTTTTTTTCTTTAATTACGAATTTAAAGACTTGATATTAAAATAGTTATTGTTCTTTGTAAAACAATTAGATGAAGTAATAAAAAAATAGAATGTGGCCCTTTTAATATATTTTATGATATTTGATAAAAGCTTAGCACCATATTTGAAATTAGATTAATAAAAACAACCTATATGAAAAACAAAATTTTACTTTTAGCAACAACCATCATTTTAACGGCAACAACTTTTGCACAAGACCTCGGAAAAGTGGTTATCAGAAATGCCAATTTAGCGTATCCTAAATTTATTGCATCCATCAATGGCGTGCGCATGAGCAATGATTATGCGGCAAACATCACCTTTAGTATGTTGGAAGAGAATACGTATCGCATCAAGATCCTGCAAGCGGGTTCAACCAATATGTTAACGTATACCATTACATCTGAGCCACGTTATTTATCTAAATACATTATCACCAAAGATAACATGGGTTATTATTCTATTTTATTGGAAAGTAAGACCTTAATGTTAGATGAAGAGCCAGCAGTAACAACAACAACAACACCAACACAAACAACAGCTGTGGTTACTGCGCCAGTAACAGCAGTTACTACAAGTGTTATAACCGTAAATCCGTCGGCAGTTAGCACCGGAACAACATCAACTGCAACAGTAAGCAGCACATCGGTAACCATTACGCCAATCACGTCTGCCGAATTCAACGAGCGTTTGGAGGCTTTAAAGAAAACCAGTTTTGATAAAGATAGATTGCAAAAAGCAAAGCAGGTTTTAGATGATGAATATTTAAAGACCGATCAGGTAATTGAAATGGTAAAGGTGTTTTCGTTTGATGATTCAAAATTGGATTTTGCAAAATGGGCTTATTCACGCACAATAGACAAAAAGAATTACTATAAAGTTGAAGATCATCTTTCATTCAACAGCTCTAAGACCAATTTACGCGAGTACGTAAAAAAGCAGCCTAAATAGTGAATTTGTAACCAACACCTCTTATTGAATGGAAGTGTTTGGGTTCTTTTGGATTAACTTCAAAATGTTTTCTGAAGTTAAGAATGTAGTTATCAATGGTGCGTGATGATGGATTTTCGTCGATGGTCCATAATTTATCAATGATCTCATCGCGCGAAATTACTTTGTTTTCATTAGCGGTTAAAAGCTGTAATAGGCCAATTTCGCGCTTTGAAAGCGGATGTTTAGCACCATGAATATCGGTGATCTCGTAAGTATCAAAATTAATGGTACCGCCATTGAATTGATAGGATGAATTATTTTGAGCAGGGTAACGTTTTAAAACATTTCTGATGCGCAGCAGTAATTCTTCCAGATCAAAAGGTTTTGTGAGGTAATCATCGGCACCTAATTTTAAACCGGATATCTTATCAATACTTTGATTTTTTGCCGTTAAAAAGAAAATAGGTATTTGCGGGTGAATAGATTTGAAACGTTCAAATAATTCAAAACCGTTCAATTCGGGTAACATCACATCTAATAGGACCAAATGAATATGGCGATGTTTTTCTTTAAATAGTTCAAGCGCTTTATTGCCGGAAGCAGCCGAAATAACGTTGAAATTTTCTAATTCCAAATTCAACGTTAGGGTATCCAGGATCGCTTTTTCGTCTTCAACTATAAAAATGGTAAAGCCACTCATAAGGCTCAAATATATTGATTTTATTGGGTTTTACATCAAATACAGACTGATTATACAACTTATTAAAATCTCTATAATTAATATTATGTTAAATAGAAATGATAAATAAAATAACCCAATAAAGGGTTATAATATTATTAAATGCTCTTTTTAGCTTGTGTGTCTACCTTAGAATATGCAGGACATTTCTCATGGCTTTTGCATGATGTGAAAGAACCACCGATAACTGCTACTGCAACTAATGACAATAAAAACTTTTTCATACTCGTAATTTAAATTTTAAGTTTGGTAAATATAATTAATTCCAATTTAAAACTATAATAAAAACTATTAACAATTGTTACACACTCTTCTTCATAACTCTTGGCAGCACATGCTTAATAACGAGTTTAAGCAAGCCTATTTTTTACAATTAAATGATTTTGTAACATCTGCTTATTCTAAACTTATCATTTATCCACCTCAACAACTAATTTTTAACGCTTTTAACCTTTGTCCGTTTGAAAACGTTAAAGTTGTTTTAATTGGTCAAGATCCATACCACGGCGCCGGTCAGGCCAATGGCCTATGTTTTTCGGTTAATGATGGCATGGCTTTACCACCCAGTTTGCGAAATATTTTCAAAGAATTAAAAACTGATATGAACGCTGATATTCCGTTTAGCGGAAACCTTGAAAAATGGGCAAAAGAAGGCGTTTTAATGCTCAATACCATTTTAACAGTTGAAAACGCTAAACCCGGAAGTCATAAAAATAAAGGCTGGGAAACCTTTACCGATCATATCATAAAACTGATCAGCGATCAAAAAGAACATGTTGTTTTTTTACTTTGGGGCAACTATGCCTTTGAAAAAGAAAAACTTATTGATGCTTCAAAACACCTGATACTAAAGGCAGCACATCCTTCTCCCCTTGCGCGTGGCGCCTTTTTTGGAAGCAAACCATTCAGTAAAACAAATACCTATTTAAAAGAGAACGGCATAAATGAAATTGATTGGAAATTGGGGTTATGGAATAATACGAATTGAACGTCTTTTATTTAAATGAAGGGGTTTATTAAATATTTCATAGCGGTTTTACTGTTCTTTTGCTTTCATAAAGGGATCTCTCAAAGCTGTTTTATCAAAGGAAAAGTTACCAATCAAAACGGAAAGGTTATTGAATTGGTGGCCATTAAACTCGATCAGTACAATGCCGCTTTTACCAATAAATACGGTGAGTTTGAATTAAAATTACAAAAGAATAAGTTTTATACGCTTCATACGTATCATTTATCCTTTGAAAGTTA
>JBIKKW010000004.1:0-45160 GCA_044360115.1 Bacteroidia bacterium | reverse complement strand
CAATGGTTGAGCCCGGGCCCGCGCATACAGGTGTTAATGTACCTGCTGTTACCGTGGTGCGGCGTAAAAAACTTGACATGTAGTGGAATAAACCGCCGGTGCTGGCATTACCACCAAATACTCCTAACGCGAAAACATCAGTTGGATTATAAACTGTATAAGACCCAATAGGTAATGTTACTATGTTTGATAAGTTAAGCTGTCCTCCATAAAACGGACCACCTTGTAGTGTTCCCGTGCCAGGGACTAAGGTGAAGTTTGCTGCGGTTATTGGAATATTAACGGTTTGAGATGCATTATTTAACGTGAATGTTCCTTGAGATCCATTCTTACATAATAAATTCAAATAAAAACCTTGATTATTGGTTCGTGAAAACGCTACTAAATTTGAACCGGCACAATTCAATGGCGGTAGCAAAGCTTCACCAAGCTCACATCCGGTACCTGAAGCATGTAAACAATAAACAGGTTTTGTAGCATTTACATAAGTTAATGCTTGTGTTGTTTTATAATGAAAGGTCTCACCCTTATTGATCAATGTAGTAGTTGTTACACCATCATTGATAGTTAACTGAGTGAAATTTTCCGTTCCAACAACATAGGCGCCTTCATGTTCAGGGCCATTCATATATCCTTTATTTAAAATATAATCGGTACCAACAATATCCACCGGTACAATTTGATCACCCATAAGGTCATAACATCCGGTAACACCGGCAACAGAATCATCGGCAACAGTAACGGCGATAGGCTTATCGGCAACAATGATGGTACCCGATAAATTATTTCCGGCAGTATTTGTAAGCTGAGAAACGTTTTCGGCAGTATAAGCATCACCGGCATTTACTAATAGTACACTATAGGTAATATTTGCGGGATGACCAACTACCGCACATTTTGGTGTGATCCAAACTAAAGTATTTGGTTTTGTAGCAACAATATTGATCTGTTGTTTTGGCTGTTCAACACCGGCAGGCGTACCGCCTAAATTACCAATGGTTTGATTTCGCCAGCGTGTTTGAAATGGGCAAACAAATTCTAAACCAAAACCATTTTGTCCTTTTAATGAAAATGTTTCGGGATTGTAAAAATTTGTTGGACGTGTGATCACATCATAAACAATGGTAATGTTTGATGATGCTGAAACATAAATACCGTAAGGCACAACTTGATCAGCAGGACGAGTTTCTAGAGAATCGTACGCTCTGTTTGTAGTTGAAACAGCAGCATCTCTCCAAAATGTATAATCGAAGTTACTGTTAGCCGGAATTACTATGGTTGTATCATACTTATTAGGCGCTATTGCAGCAGGCTGGCGTAAACGCACAGTAGTTGTAGGTGCAGCAAATGTTGAAATATGCATTACAATAGCATCACGATGCCAGTGATCGGGTGTTACCCAAGGCGCTGCAAACCAAAATGCCGTATCAATTTGCGATACTGAAGTAGAGGTTTTGATCAAAAAGATCAAAAACAATACAGCTATTTTATTCACTCTTTTCATTATTTCTTTTTGCTTTTAATGTTAGTTTTCATACTATTATCAATAGTATTCAATTCCTCTTCGTCTGCACTTTGAACTTTATCTTTTGGAATTCCTTTTTTACTTAAAATGGTAAATGAAACCAAGATCTCATGAGAACCACTGTTGTAATTTCTGATATTACTCAATGATAGATCGTAACTATAACCAAGTGTGATCTGTTTATTTATGGTAGTTCCTAACATGCCGCAAAACGAGTTGTTTTGCCATTTTTTACCAAGTGAAGTAACTGTTTTTGCATGACGGAAACTTGCTCCAAGCCAAACCATTGATTTATATGAAGCTTTCAAATTATACTCCACTTCATATGGTAAAGGATTATTAAAACGCATTAAAACAGAAGGTTGTAATGTGTATTCTTTCTTTTTCTTATCAAGGGTGAATTCGTATCCAGAATACACATACATGTGTGGTGTTAATTTACCAATGGTGTTCATCCATCTTATCTTTCCACTAGGCAACTGTTGAGCACTGGCACCAAAGAAAAACTTCTTATTATAAAGCAATAATCCGGTATTGGCATCAATGGCATTTGCATTTAAGATACTTGACGTTAAAAAAACATCTTCCTTATCATAAGGCTTTGCATTATAGATCTTCACATTGTATTGCACAAATCCGGCAGACAAACCGAATCCTAAACGCCATTTATCATTCAGTTTTAAATGGTAACTGTATGATGCATACATCGCGGTTCTGTTGATCAAACCTAACTGATCATTTACAACCATGCCGCCAACTGCCATTTGAGGTCTCTTTTTTAAGGTTCCATAACCTGAACCAATAATGGTACGCGGTGCGCCATCAAAACCGGCCCATTGCTTACGGTAACCTGCATTAAACTGCATACCTTTAACAACCCCTGCATAAGCAGGATTATATAAGTATTGGTTCATTAAAATATTTGTGTATTGTGTTTGCTGCTGAGCATTAGCAACAAACAAGCAACATACCGAAACGATCACAGCAAAAAAATGTTTTGTACACTTACTGTAATATTTATTTAGTTTTACTTGCATTTGATATAGACTTTTTTTGTCAAACATTTTTTATTTCAATAAGGTAATATTGCCTTTAATTACTTCCGGTTTCTTTGGATCCTTTAGGTCAATTGTAAAGTAATAAGCGCCTACTGGTAACGGATCACCTTTAAATGTTCCATCCCAAGCATTGGCGTATCCTTTTGAAGTAAAGATGGATTCACCCCAACGGTTAAATATTTCGATCTCTGCGTTCGGATAATAAATATCAATAAAATCTAATCGCCAAAAATCGTTCTTACCATCGTTATTTGGTGTGATGATATTTGGAATTAATTCGGTTAACTCATCAACAATATTCAAAACGCGAACTACTGAAGTATATGTATCGGTACATCCAAACTGATCTACTACTGTTTGCGATACAGTGTAAGTGCCGTTACTGTAATAATTCGTGTTAGGATTTTGTAAATTAGATGAAGATGGATTACTACCGTTTCCGAAATTCCATATCCATCCTACAGAATTTGCAGATGAATCAACAAACTGCACATTAGTACCAATTGAAGGTAATGATGAATTTATAAATAAGAATTTAGCCTTTGGACGTGGCGTAATGTTTAAAGTATATATAGTTGAACTTACACATCCGTTATTAGAAGTTACCTGATGCGTTATAGAATATTTACCTTCTGTTGGAAAAACGAAACATGTATCTTTTGTGATACTAAATCCAACACCACCAAAATCCCAATAATAACCTGTACTTGGAATGTTTGAAGGCGGCGCAATTGTTGAACTATCCGTAAAACAAATTTGTTGCGATGAACCTGTACAAGAGCGCGACACACCTAATTTTACATCTGGTAATGGGTAAATTGTAACCGTTCTTCTAATGGTATCAAAACAATTAAATGTATTACTTACTACCAATTGAGTCGTATAAGTACCGGCTGAAGTATAGGTTAAACTCGGATTAGTTTGGGTTGATGATTGACCATTACCAAAATCCCACTGCCAAGAATTAAGTGAACCTAAACCGGAAGTGTTGATCGACTGATCGGTATATTGTGTTGCATTATTCAAACAAACCGTATTGGTTATAAAATTAGCCGTTGGCTTATCCTGAAAATCAATACGAATTTGATCACTTGCCGATGCGCATATTCCGTTACTTGTTGTTGTAACCGATAGAATAACAAATCCTGTGGTTGTTTCACTTGGCGTTGCAATATATGTAGGACTTAATGCCGTATTGCTTGGCACAAATGATCCTGTTCCTCCTGTCCATAATGCGCTATTACTTGAAGTTCCTGTTATTACAGCATTCAAACCTATGAGCGGGTTATTCTTACAACTATTCAAATCAATACCCGCGCTAATACTTGATGGTGCGGTGAAGAGCACCTGCACACTATCTGAAACATTTTTACATAGTGCGCTTGGCGGTGTTGTAAGTTTTAAGTATACCGATCCATTATTGATATCCAATAAACTCGGGATGTAATTATTTGTAAGTGAAATATTGTTTGGCACAAACACACCCGATCCGCTGGTTGACCAAATACCGGTAACAATATTACTAATATAGCCATTTAAACTCACGGTTGAATTATTACTACACCTCACCAAGGATGCGGTTGGAGCAGCTTTTACAATAGGTGCCTTTTGAAAATTGATCTTGATAGTATCTCGAGCTGCTGCACAAATACCATTATTGATACTGGTGAGTACGATCTTTATTTGATTTTGTGATGTATCTAAACTCGAAGGGAAATAAGTGGTGGTTAATGCGGATATATTTGCAAATGTACCGGATGCAGGCGCTACAGAAGACCATGTGCCTGATGTTGCAGCACCAATTACAGAACCACTTAAATTGATGGTTGCATTATTTGTACATTTTAATTGATCAGATCCAGAATTAACAATTGGACCCTGTAACACACGTAACTTCAAAGTATCTGATTTATTTGGACAAAATCCTACAGAGGTTAAAACCAAATTCACCAATCCACCGGTCCAACCCGAAATTGTAGGTGTTGGGACTAAAGACGTATCTAATAGATTAGGCGTATACACATTATTTAATAATTGATTTGGGCCACCGGAAAGTGTACCAAAACCATTTGTGCTCCATACACCTGCAATTGGTCCGCCACCCACAACACCATTTAGTGTAAATGAAGTGTTTGAGCAAATGGTTGCTGTTGGCACTGTATTGGCATAAACAAACGAACTTGTTCCAAACTCTGTGGTATAACCATAACCTACACCTCCTAAAGTTGAACCATTATGCAGTGCGCTTCCAAAAACATCTTTTGAATTCTTTAATTCGCAATGTGCATTAACTGGAATTTGTGTGGTGTTGTAAAAAATACGAGCAGCCACCAAGTTGCCTGCGCTTCCCGGCACTGCCGTAAAATTACCTACCGGAACCGGAACCGGAGAACCATTAGCTGTTAAAGTAAAATCACCCTGAAAACCTGATCTCACATACATATCAATGAACATTGAATCTGCAGATAAACGTGAGAAAGCCGTTGTATAAGAGCCCGCGCAATATGCAGGTGTTACCTGAGCGCCACCTAATTTACACCCAAAACCACTGGCATGAAATACATAAATTGGTTTGTTTGCCTGGATAAATCCTAAGCTTCCGCTAGTAATATCTACTGAATAGGTTTCACCTGTATTTATCAACCAGTTTGTTGTTCCTGTACCGGTTGTAATGGTTAAACTCGTTGAGTTTTGCGGAGCCATAATGTAAGCCATGTTGATGGTTGAATTACCATTATGGATCACGTAATCTTTACCTAACTCCGAACTATTAGTGATTTGATCGCCGTAAAAACTCGGGCAAACCGTACTATTTCCGGTAGCACCACTTATGGTAACGGCAATTTGCTTATCTGCTGAAATGATGGAACCAGCTAGTTTACTAGGACTTTGAGTTCCTAGATCGCGGGTTGAAAATGTTTCACCGTAATTTAATGTTCTTGCAAATGTTACGTTTTGGGGTCTTCCGATGCAATTTCCACGAGGTGTGATCAAAATGGTAGTAACACCAGTTTGTGTTGCTACAACGTCAAATGAAACATCGCCAACAGTTGCGCCCGTAGTTAAGGTTGGTAAACTGGTTGGGAATGGTGTGTAAAAGTCAACACCTAAAGCACGGCGACCTTTTAAGGTCATCATTTCTTTGTTGTTACCAGATCCTACAGCATAGTATGCAGATACCTTTTGAGTTGAACTGATGTACAAACCTTTTGCAGAAACTGTGTTTGCCGGACCACTTAAAATTGCTGTTAATGAAGCAGTTAAATTTACAACTGTAGTTGTATTTGCCGGTAAGTTAATGGTTACATCAACACCTGCAGGCGCTGGGTTGGCCGGTTGGCGCACACGAATGGTGGTGGCCTGTGAATAGGATGAAAATCTTAATTCAGCTGGGCTATTACTTAACGCCGGCGGAACATCCGGAGCAACAAACCAAAAACTGGTGTCAATTTGAGCATTTGAACTGATGAATACAAAACAGCTAAAAATTAGTAGGTAAAAATACCGCATATGTCTATTTTTTTTAATACTTAATCAGTGATCTTTCGATCGGACTTGTTTATAAAAATTATGTTAATTGCTACCAAATTTAATAAAAAATATGGCAATACAGGCAAATTTAACAAAATAATGAGCCTATCTTCACGCTATAAAAAGCAGTAATTAACATCCTTATGCCAATAAACCAAAATCAGCTGGAACCCTTTAAAAACCTGGAATTAGTAGCCAAAAAGGTGGTTGAAGGGTTTATAACCGGCATGCATAAAAGCCCTTTTCATGGTTTTTCTGTAGAATTTGCCGAACATCGGTTATACAACAAAGGTGAAAGTACCAAGCATATGGATTGGAAACTTTATGCGCGAACAGACAAATTATTCATTAAGCGCTATGAAGAGGAGACCAACTTACGATGCCAAATTGTGATCGACCAATCATCAAGTATGCTTTTTCCGAAAGATGCGGAGAACACCAAATTAAAATTCAGTGTATATGCCGCAGCGGCACTTTGTGAACTTTTAAAGCAGCAACGAGATGCTTTTGGTTTAACTGTATTTCAAGAAAAGATCAAACATCATTTACCCGCAAAAGGCAGCACTACGCAAAAAAAGATCATTTTTGACCAGCTCGAAAAAATGATGGAAGAAAGTGAATTGAACCATTCTACATCTGCTGCATCGGCCCTCAATGAAATTGCAGAGATCGTTCATAAGCGATCCTTAGTTGTGATATTTAGCGATATGTTTGATAATAAAAACATTCATGAAGATCTTTTTTCTGCCTTGCAACATCTTAAATTCAGAAAACACGAAGTGATCTTGTTTCACGTAACTGATAAAAAACTGGAGTTAGATTTTGAATTTGAGAACAGGCCCTACCATTTTATTGATATGGAAAGTGGTGAAGAGTTAAAATTAAATCCGAATCAAGTAAAAGAACAGTACTTGCAAAGCATCAATAAATACAAAGAGGAATTAGAATTGAAGTGCGGTCAATATCAGATCGATTTTATTGAAGCCGATATTAACGAAGGTTTTGAGAAGATATTGTATGCGTATCTTGTTAAACGAAACTTAATGAGCAGATAGCTTAAACACCTAATATTTCCTTCAGTTTAGCATAACTGGTTCTGCTCACCGGAACTTTTTTTCCTGATCGTAAAACTGCTACATATGAGTTTTTTTCCATCGGCTCAATACGCGTGAGTTCCTTTAAGTTGATAATAAACGATCGATGTGCTCTGAAAAAATCGGAAGGATTTAAAATGCTTTCATAAAAGTTCATGGTTTTTTTCTTCAGATAATACGTATCCTTTGTGAATATCTTCACATAATCGTCAAAGGCTTCAATATAATGTATATCCGCAGTAGGCACTATCCTTATATCGCTTCCGTTCTTGATCACAATGCGCGATCTTTCTTCGGTGTATAAATTCGGATTTTCAGAAATACTTGTAAGATCTTGTTCTGTATGCTTACCAAAATTCTTCAACCATTTTTCAATGGCACCATTGAACCGGTCTTGTGAATAGGGTTTTAAAAGGTAATCAATTGCATTTGCTTCAAAAGCTTTAATGGCATATTCATCAAATGCGGTTGTGAAAATTACAGCGGGTTTTTTATCTAATAATTCCAACATTTCAAAACCACTTATTTTAGGCATTTGAATATCCAGAAATATAAGATCGGGCTTGTGCTGCTGGATGGCCTTAACACCTTCAAACCCATCACCACATTGCGCCACTACTTCCAATTGAGGGTGGTTCAATAAAAATTCAAGAACAACACTTCGTGCCAGGGGCTCATCATCTATGATCACTACTTTTTTCATTTATTGCGGAATGGTAATGGTTGTATAAAAAACAGATTCAACTTGTTTGGTTTGCAAAAGATCTTTTCGCGCGAACAATAAATATAAACGGCGATGAATGGATTCTAAACCAAAACTGTTTCCTTTTTTTGATGATTGAGTAGCTTCATCAAAGGGATTCGTAACCTCAATTTTCAAAAAATTATTTTCAAGTTTTGATGTAATGGTTATTGTTACATCACCTGTTGTATCATACAAACCAAACTTAATGGCATTTTCAACAACCGGTTGCAAAAGTAAAGGAGGCGTTAACGCATTCAAACAGTTTTCACAATTTTCAATAACAACATTTAATCGATGACCAAATCTCACCGTTTCTATATCCAAATACAATTGCAAGTGTTTAAGTTCATCACCAAAAGGAATTAATTTTTGTTCATCCTTTTTTAATGTACCGCGCAAAAATTCCGACAATTGCTGAACCATTTTACGTGCTTCCTGAGGCTGAGTAACAACCAATGCATTAATAGAATTTAAACTATTGAATAAAAAATGTGGTTGAATTTGCTGGCGCAATTTTAATAACTCCGCATCTCGCATCATTACTTCAATTTCGGCCTGATTGCGCTCTTGCTCTTTATTTGCATTTAAATAATAAACCAACCAATTGATCACTGTTATAAATGTTAAGATCAATAGTACCTCAACGAAACGGATGGGTTGTGACTGTTGAATAAAATTGATGTAAGAAGTATTGTTGTGGAAGAATGTATTGATCACATATTCAAATAATAACTGATATAAAGGCACAAGAGCAATAACAAATCCAAATCGATAGATCCAATTTGATTGGCCCGGTTGGTAAAACTTATAGATCAAAATGATCGCCAAGCCAAACAACGCGAGTAAGGTATTTGAGACAATTGAATCAATAAGAGATAAGTCCCAACTCAACCCAAACTTATGCAGTGCGAAAACGTGCAATACTGCAAAACCAAGCCAACTTGCCGTATAGGCCATTAACAAACGTGGTGTTGAATATATAAAACTGTTTTTCACCAATTATGCGAAGTTCAATAATTTAGTTTGTATCACTTGCGAACGATGCTTTACAAATTTTATAAAGCCGTTTGAATCAATAGCCTCATGTGTTTTTGTATATAACTGCTCTCCATCCTTGTAACTATTGATCTCGAACAGATCGGTAACATCAATAAATTTCCAATTTACATCAACACTGTTCGCATTCTTGAAATTTTGTTGCAAGGTTACACCTTTTGCTTTTGCCTTTTGAAATGCGGTAGACATATCTTTCGCCGCGATAAGAATTGTTTGTTCATCAAATTGAGCCTGCTTTACTTTTTCGTTCATCTCAATTTGAAATATGAGTTTAACTATAAATGTTTTCATGATTCTTATAATTAACTGTAACTTCTAATATCTATACCACCAAAATAAGTTGTGCCTTTTAGTATCAATATTTTATTTGAACTAAGTGAGTTAGGTGACATGATCGGACGTTTGTCATCAATCCCGCCGAATACGGCCACCAACTCCGATTTTATTTCCCAACTCGATGGCACAATTAATTTTGTACCACCAAAAACTTGATTGATCTCTAAGGTTGCTGTTTCGGTAATATCTGCCTGACTCAGATCATACTCTGCTCCACCAAAAACATTACTTATCTCACCACCTTTAAAATCTTTTGTGATCACTATTTTTTTAACCCCTCCCATAAAGCTGGATGAGTAGATGTAGTTATCGTTGGAAGTGAAATTTTTTTTTTCACATCCTTGCATTCCTCCTGAATGACCGGTATATTTTTGCCACCTTTCCCATTTTTGCTGACTAAATTGGCGACGTGGTTTAAAGATCATTACTAAACCAATAACAATTAATGCAACCGGCCAAATGATCGGTTTAATGTTCCAGTCTGGATTAAAATCACTGATCAAGAACGCAGAACCAATGGCTATTAGCACAAACCACATAGGACGTTTAAATGAACTTTTAATACCTACTACTAAACCCATCATGATCAAGAACATTTTCCATGAAAATATCCAATGCGGGATCATGGCGCCAAGTTCTCTAGCTAAATAAAGTGATCCCAATAACACTATTAAAATACCGCCGGCTATTTTTCCGCGTCGGTTATTGGTTTCCCATCTGTTCCAAATTTGTTCTTGTTCTGAATTACTCATTTGATTTTCCATTTTGTTTAAATTTTTCAGTAAAGTTACACCGGTATCCAGGCGAGTACAATAACAATTAGGTGCCTGGTAATTAGCAATCGGTGAACTGTACCAAAAAAAAGGTCAATAGTAACTTATATTAATTTTTCTTTTTGTGCTTTATAATATCGGATCATTTCCGGATAACCCATTTTCATTTTAAACCCTTCAATAGCTTGTGCAATTCGTTTACTCTTTGTTTCAATTGTTTTAGCGCTTTCTATCCAGTTCGAATAATACTTCTGATGTGAAGGTGATAAGGCCATATAAAATTTTTCTGCTTGCTTTTCTTCAGCCAAACAAAGTAAAAAATCTGCACTCATCACCAATTCACTTTTATCTAATTCAAGTGTAACAGCTAGTTTATCGCCTTTTTGTTTTTTTATTTTTTTCCGAAGGTCTGCTTTTAACGGGATGATAAAATTACCATCACCCATTGGGATCATGGCCAATTGTGAAATTGATATTTTATCCATTTTTCCTTTCACGCGATAAGACTTCCGTACACCTTTATTGATCTTCTCTGCGATATCAAAAGGAATAAAAATGTAGGTCCAACCGGTTTTTTCGCCATTCTTCTCAAATTTTTCTATTATGCATGTAAATTGGATCATTCCCTTAAAAATAAGCAAAATCTTATTACCGCTTGATGTTTAAAAATGTAAATACGCACATTCTGATACAAAGCTTTTTCCTCGCATCAAGCAAAGCTTGTGCTGGATTGGCTTCATCCACCTCCACTTTGTTACGGCAGATGAAAGCCCATCCTCTTTGGAGTTAATGCTCAACCAAACCCTATTTTCGTTACACGAAAATGGTTTTTTGTTTTCCTCACCTCGCATCAAGCAAAGCTTGTGCTGGATTGGCTTCATCCACCTCCACTTTGTTACGGCAGATGAAAGCCCATCCTTTTTGGAGTTAATGCTCAACCAAACCCTATTTTCGTTACACGAAAATGGTTTTTTGTTTTCCTCACCTCGCATCAAGCAAAGCTTGTGCTCGTTGAGAAAAACAAAAAACCCTTTCAACTTGCGTTGAAAGGGTTTGATTGTTGCCCGAGCTGGATTCGAACCAACATAGTCAGAACCAAAATCTGAAGTCCTGCCATTAGACGATCGGGCATTGTTTTTAAGAACAGGCTGCAAAATTATAAAAAATTCATAAATCAACAATAAAAATGTAAAAAAAACGATTAATTTAAAGCTAAGTAAATAGTATATTCGCATCTCATAATACATTAAAACATGACATTATCCTTTAAAAAATTAAACAATATCATTGCCTGGCTGGTATGGGCCGTTGCAACCTTCACATATTGCAGTACTATTGAGCCGACTGCCAGTTTTTGGGATTGTGGTGAATATATTGCCTGTTCGTATAAATTAGAGGTTGGTCACCCTCCCGGAGCACCCTTCTTTTTGTTGTTAGGTCGCTTTTTTGCCATTTTTGGCGGTGATAATCCTGCAAATGCCGCAATGATGATCAATATTTTAAGTGCATTGGCGAGTTCATTCACCATCTTGTTCTTATTTTGGACCATTACCCGTTTAGGAATTAAAATTTACGGTAAAACAAGCTCTGAACTTACACCTGCTCAACAATGGGCTGTTTTAGGTGCCGGCATTATTGGTGGTTTAGCTTATACTTTTTCTGATTCGTTTTGGTTTAGTGCGGTTGAGGGTGAGGTTTACGCGATGTCGTCGTTTTTTACAGCTTTGGTTTTTTGGGCCATTTTAAAATGGGATGAAGAAGATTCTACTGATCCCACAACGGCCATGCGATGGATCGTTTTCATCAGTTACATGATCGGTTTATCTATTGGTGTCCATTTATTGAATTTATTGGTTATTCCGGCTATTGGTTACGTTATCTATTTCAAAAAATACAAATTCAGCTGGAAAGGATTTTTCATTGCCGGAATTGCTTCTGTTTTGGTATTAGGTGCTGTTCAAAATATGATCATCCCTAAGATCGTAAAATTTGTAAGTGATTATGAGGTGTTCTTTACCAACAAGGCCAATATGGGCTTTAATACAGGCACATTAATTTTCTTTGTGTTATTACTTACTTCTATTTCTTCATTCATCACCTTTACCATCAACAAAAGCGAGCGTGCCTATAAAATAGGTTTGTATTCAGCCGTTGCATTTTCTTTCCTTGCAATTATTGCAGCACCAAGTGGTTCTGGTATGTTCTTAAGAATTGTTGTTTTAGGTGGCATGATCTACGCCATTCATAAATACAAAACAAAAACCGTTACACTTAATACCATCTTCTTAAGTTTCGCAACATTATTGATCGGTTATTCATCGTTCTTTGTTTTGGTAATTCGCTCACAAGCCAATCCGCCAATGGATGAAAATGATCCTGAAAATGCACCAAACATGTTATCATACTTATTGCGTGAACAATATGGTGATTGGCCAATTTTATACGGACAGTATTACAACGCGCCAACAGTTTCACAAAACGAATTTGGAAGCGGCGATCCTATTTATGCGAAAGATAAAAAGGGCGATAATAAAAAATACATTGTTGTTGATTCGAGAAAAAATTCGATCCCAAAATATGAGAAGGATTTTTGCACCTACTTCCCGCGCATGTGGAGCAGTCAGGCACACCACGAATCGGCTTACAAATATTGGGGTAATGTAGCCCGCAATCATAAGAACAAGGTTGTTGAAAATCCACGAACAGGCGAACCTGAAACAGTGGAAATACCAACCTTTATGGCGAACTTGAATTATTTCTTCTCTTATCAATTGAACTATATGTACTGGCGTTACTTTATGTGGAACTTTGTTGGAAGACAGAACGACCAGCAAGGTTTACTAAGAAACACCATGGAAGGAAACTGGATAACAGGTATAACTGGATTTGATAATTGGAAATTGGATTCAGATACAACACTGATCATTAACCGTGATAAAAATAACAAAGCGCATAATTCATTTTATGCCTTGCCACTTATCCTTGGATTATTTGGTGCTATCTTTCATTTCAGAAGAAAAGCATTGGATGCATGGATCGTATTAGCTTTCTTTTTACTTACCGGAATAGCCATTGTGATCTATTTAAATCAAACACCTTACCAACCGCGTGAGCGAGATTATGCTTATGCCGGCAGTTTCTATGCGTTTGCGATATGGATCGGATTTGGCGTGATCGCTTTATTTGATCTGATCTCTAAAAAAATGGCAAGCACTACAATGGCCATTGGTGCAACTGCGTTCAGTATGATCGTACCGGGCATTATGGCTAAAGAAGGTTGGGATGATCACAATCGTTCGTTAAGAACCTTATCACGTGATTGTGCTATTAACTACTTACAATCGTGTGCGCCAAATGCCATATTATTTACAAATGGCGATAATGATACATTCCCATTATGGTATGCACAAGAAGTTGAAGGAATAAGAACAGACGTGCGTGTAGTGAATTTGAGTTTATTGCAAACCGATTGGTACATTTCTCAAATGAGACGCGCTGCATATGAAAGCGCTCCTGTTCCTTTCACTATTCCGGAAGATAAATTACAAGCAGCAAAACGCGAAGTGGTTTACTTAATGGTAAAAGATCCTAAACCAATGCGCTTAAAAGACGCCATTGATTTTGTATCGAGTGATGATCCTGAAAAGAAATTTGATAATGGCGGAACATTTATCGATTACATTCCAACAAAAGCGTTCTATATCAATGTTGATTCATTGACCATTATGAGAAATAAAGTTATATCGGTTAGAGACACAGCACGATTATCAAAACGCATTTCATGGGATCTTGGCAACAGAGGTTACATCACCAAAAACGATCTAATGGTGTTGGATCTGATCGCGCATACAGATTGGAAACGCCCGATCTACTTTGCTGTAACTACAGGTAATGAGGCTTATGTAGGATTAGATAAATACTTCCAGTTAGAAGGTTTAGCGTATCGTTTTGTCCCTATCAAACAAACTGAATCAGAGCAAGCGCAAGGCGGACGAGTGAATACCGAGAAAATGTACGACAACATCATGAACAAATTCCTGTGGGGTGGCATGGATAAACCTGGTGTGAATTTGGATGAAACAAGTACACGCATGGCCGGTAACTTGCGCATGCAGATGAGTATTTTAGCGCAAGCATTGATCAATGAAGGTAAAAAGACAAAAGCAAAAGCTGTATTAGATAAGTGTTTAACCGTTATGCCGGAAGAAAACATTCCGTATGATGGTACCATCTTTACGATCTGTGCTGCTTATTACCAGATCGGAGAAAATGAAAAAGCAAATGCTTTAGCTAAACGTTTGTTTGAAATTTTTGAAGGAGACCTAATGATCTATAACAAACAAAAAGGCAATCACCAAATAGCATTTGCAAGAGAGATGGATCAAGCTAAAGAAGTATTGAGAAGGTTGGTTGGAATTACCGAACAGTTTAAACAAGAAGCTTTATCAAAAGAATTCATGGGACGTTTTACAAAGATCGTTCCACCGGAAGAAATGATGCCTCAGGAAGAGCAACAAGGCGGGGCACCAATTGAATTGAAATAAAATACCATTTGCTTTGAATAGGATTTTTTTAATACAGCCATCTAAGTTGATCAAAAAATTCTATTCAAAGGCCATTTGGAATTTTAATCGCGCTGAGAAAAATATTTACCTAACCTTTGATGATGGTCCTGTTCCGCACTTAACCGAGTGGATATTGGACGAACTAAAAAAATACAATGCAAAAGCCACCTTCTTTTGTGTAGGAGATAATATTGTAAAGCACAGATCTATTTTTGATCGTATTTTACTTGAAGGCCATCAGGTAGCAAATCACACGCAAAATCACCTTAAAGGTTTTAACTGTGAGCTAGAAGATTATTTAAAAAATGTGGATGCTTGCGAAACGCTTACCAAAACAAAGATCTTTAGAGCTCCATATGGTCAATTGCGAAAAAAACAATACCGTTCGCTTCTATCACTAAATTATAGAGTTGTATTTTGGGATGTGATCAGTTATGATTATGAAAAAATAAGTAAAGAAGATTGCTATAAAAATGTATATAAGCACATTAAAAACGGCAGCATTGTTTTGTTTCACGATAACATAAAGGCCGAACAAAATGTGAAATATGCCTTAAGCGAAACGCTGAAAGATTTTTCAGAAAAAGGTTACAGCTTTAAAGCGATAACATAAAAACTTTAATCTACTTCAAATCCGTATTGGTCTAGTGTGATATCTATCTCTTCTATCCCGGTATTTACCTCTACTTCATACACTACCACATTATTGGCACGTTGAATTTTTTGGGCAAATGAAACTTTGGATAATGGGAATTTTTTTTCAATTGACTTTAAAACACGTTTTGGTAATTCAATTATTTTAATTTCTGTTTCGATCTCTTTAAAATTTCCATCCAATGTAAATACAGCTGTTTTTTCTTTTCCATCTAAAACAAATCCAACTTCATAATGATTGTCTGTATCACTTTCCCATTTCACATCAATTGCATTTGGAAATTTTTGTTCAAATGTACGTTTGATACTTTCAGGGATCTCAATTTCACCCGGACCTTTTGCAAATGACAATAAACATAAACTTGCCAAAATAATAATGTAATGTTTCATGTAATATAGTTTTAATTAACAAAAACCTTATTTAAGTAACTGTAAATAAGATTATCATTATCAATTCATTACAAAATTATAGGTGAGTTTTGCTAAATTTTTAGGCAATTCGATGACAATATCAACACGGCATTGTGAGTTTCTTGAACGGATGCTAAAAACTTCTGAAAACCTCAACCATCAAGGAATAAGCAAACTGTTCATTAAAATTTAATGGGTTATTAAATGGTTTTAAGTAATAAATGCATGTGCCATCCGGTATCCATTTCAGCCATTTGCTATGCCAATCAAAGGTTTTACGAATTGACATTTAAACGCTAATTAGGTATATTTGATATACTTAAATATCAGCTATGAAAAATGTGCTTTTAAAGTTTTTAATGTTTTTTGCTTTTTTGGGATCGAACCATTATGTTTTAGCTCAAAAAGACCTTTCTGTTTCTCCCACTAAATACCCAACAAGTTTTATCATAAACAACAGTGAACTAAATGCACTTCTTAAATTAAAGAAAGGAGCATCCTTTAAATCAAAACAAAATATTTATTTGAATGGCGCTCAGGTTATTTTAAATTCTGCTTATAAAGAAAACAAACAGCTAAAATTAAAACTCAGTTATTTTAAAAATGCCGAGATGTTTGTTCAGATCAATGGCAAAGACTCTAAGATCATTTACATATTAACCAGTGACGATTCAGTTTTTTACAACAGTAAAATTGAAGGCGATAAAATTACTTTAACGCAGTGTCATAAAGATGATATTTTATCAGAATAAACGCATTTACAAATTTTATACCCAATGAAAATAAATTTACTTTTTGGATTGATCATAGCTTTCACATTTCAATTGAATGCGCAGATCCCTTTACTTAACAGTAATCCCAATGCCATACATAAGGTTATTTACCTTGATTTTGATGGCGAGACCGTTATTGGTACTGCTTGGAACTCATCTGTGAATGTGCCAACCATTACCGCATTGCCATCTACATTAAGTTCTGCTGTTATCCGCAATATTTGGCAACGCATGGCGGAAGATTACAGACCCTTTGATGTGAATGTAACTACTGATGTAGCTAAATTTAATGCGGCGTCGCCAATTTTAAGAATGCGTGTAGTTTTCACTCCTTCAAGTGCATGGTACCCTGCCAATGTTGGTGGTGTTGCATTTTTGAACTCATTTAGCTGGGGTGGAAATCCAGATACGCCATGTTGGGTATTTGAGAACAAACTTGGTTATAGCGGCAAGAATTGTGCGGAAGCAGGATCACACGAAGCGGGACATACCTTGAGTTTAAAACATCAAAGTGTTTGGAGCACTACCTGTTCGAAGACCGCCGAATACCATTCGGGTGTTGGAGCTGGTGTTACCTCATGGGCGCCTATCATGGGCGTTGGCTATTCAAAAAATGTTACCATTTGGCATAACGGTGCAAACTCAAACACATGTACCACTTTTCAGTTCGATCATGGTTCTAATGGCATCACCGGATCGTTATTTTTAAATTACTTAGCGGATGATGTTGGAGATGTATATTCAACTGCTAAGGCATTAAACACAAATACCACTGTGTTGCTTGATTCTGGAATAATTACTACACCAAACGATAAAGATGTTTACAAGTTTAGTATTTGTAACAACCGTTACATGACCTTTAATATTAAACCATGGGCATTAGATACAGTAAATTATGATGCGGCCAATTTAGATATTCGTTTTCAACTTTTTAATGCTACTACAACAAACTCCTTAGCAATTGATACACCTTTAGCTAAATTAAATACTCTGGTTGGGATGAACCTAAATGCAGGATCCTATTATTTTGTAATTGATGGTGGCGGATCAGCCAACTACTCTGATTATGGAAGCTTAGGAAAATACTATGTACGTATCACTTCCAACAATATTCCGAACATCATATCGGCATTCAGTACACCCACAGTTTTATGTAGTGGGCAAACAGCAACCTTAACCGATCTTTCAACTGGCGGTGCTACAAACTGGCTTTGGACATTGACAGGCGCAAACCCTGCAACTTCAACACTTACAAATCCTGTGATCATATATCCTGCTGCTGGAATTTACACGATCACATTAGCTGCCACTAATGGTACAAATAGTTCATGTGGCATCAGTCAAACTGTACAGGTTAACCCAACCGCTTTGATCAACATCAATACATCGGCTAATTCAATTTGTTTGAACCAAAGCACAACATTAACAGCAAATGGCGGTAATACGTATTTATGGAATACAAGTAACACATCTTCATTTATAGTAGTGTCACCAACATTAAATACTGTTTATACAGTTACCGGAACAACAAGTGGGTGTTCCAACTCATCAAGCATTTCCATTTCAGTAAATCCGAATCCTACAGTTAATGCCATTAGTTCAACATCATTGATCTGCACAGGAGAGGCGGCAATATTAACTGCAAGCGGCGCAAATAGTTATACATGGAGCACGGGTCCGGTTTCGAACAGCATTACAGTTAGTCCAACTATTACAACAGTTTATACAGTTACAGGAACAGATGCTAATGGCTGCTCAAACACTAATACGGTGAATTTAATTGTATCGTGGTGTACAGGAATTAACGAAAATAATAGCCATGCAAATATTTCTGTATATCCGAATCCTAACCAAGGATCATTTACAATTAAAACTAATTCAAATGAAGTTAAAGATCTGATCATTGTTGATCATTTAGGAAGAACTATAAAACAAATGAGTATAATTGATCGCGAAACAAAGATCGATCTTACAAAAGAATCAAACGGTATATACTATTTGTTACTTCTTCAAAACGGTCAGCAGATCTATTCAAAGAAACTGATCAAAAATTAACAGATCAATTTCTGATCAATTTTTTAATTGATCGTGTTTTACTTGTATTAACTTCAATGAAGTAAACACCTGAGGGTAATTCTGAAACATTTAACGCTATCTCGTTCTGTTTAACGATCACCTGCTTAATTGATCTACCATTCATATCTGTGATACGAATGGTTTGAATCATATCTTCAGATCTTACTTTAAACAAACCATTGTTTGGATTTGGAATTAGCTGAACTGAATGGTCATAACTAAAATCTTCCTTCATGCCAGTGCATAACGAAACTATTACTTGCGCTGTTGCATTTCCAACACAATTGTTTGCGCCGGTTCCACTAACAGTAAATTGCAAATTAGTTGAAGGAGATAATGTAAAAGTTGATGCATTTGAATTACTCGGATTCCATGTGAAAGAATTTGCACCACTCACTTGAATTGTTGCTACTTCTGTTACACAAATTGTTTGAGTTGCTGGTGTAACAGTTAAGCTTGGTAAAGGATCAACGGTAATTTGTTTTGTTGCCAATCCAACGCAACCTACCATGTTTGAACCAGAAACCGAATAGGTTGTATTAACTAAAGGAGATACAACTACAGAAGAACTTACAGGACCTGAACTCCAAGTGTAGCTTGAAGCACCAGATACAGATAAATTAATATTACTACCTCCACACAACACATTCGTACCTCCGTTCACAGATAAAGTTGGCGTGTTCAAATTACATGGTGCAGTAACCGAAAGATCATCCCACGACAAATACCATGGCGAAGTGTTACCAATTGCCTTCACAGCTATGTAATAAATACCATTTGCCGGCACTGTAAATGTATTTGATAAAACTGAATAAGTTGTATTTGTAATACTTCCTGTTACAGATGCAATGTTTGTTAATCCGGCGGTGCTTTGTGAAGTACCGTATAATAAAGCAAATTGCGACCAACCATTAGCACCATCAGTTATATAATTAACGGCCGCTGAATAAGTGATACCAGAATATAGCTGAATACCATTGGTATAAAAATGATCGCCATTCGAATTAGTGCCAAAATGAAACGCTGCGAATTTATTTCCGGTGTTTGGCTTTCGATTAAACGTTGTTTGCAATGTATAGGTTTGGCATATTGTTGTAGGACTTGATGCAGACCAAGCACAATTAGGCAACATATTATTCACCTGAACACTTTCAAATCCCTCGAAATAGGGTGTGGTATTTGTAATACTTGCAACTGCTGTTATAGCTATTGGCGCTGTGGTTGTGCTACCGGCACTATTGGTACAAGTTACCGTGCATATGAACCATGTGTTCGTTAAAATATTTGTTGCAGTGTATGCACTTGTTGTTGATGTGCTAATGGAATTAAATGGTCCGGTTGAAGATGTTGCTGCACTCCATACATAACTTAAACCTGAATTGGTATAGGTTTGTGAAAGATTCAAATTCACATTGCCGCCAATGCAAGCTAATGATGAACCTGCAATTGCCGAATTTGCTGAAGGTGTGCCAGTACATGGTGAAGGCGGTGTGTAACGAAATGTTAATCCGTTTGGCACGGTATTACTGCTGCTAAAAACTGCAGTGGCATTGTTTGCCAAGCCTTGTGTGGATGCTGACCAATTAGTGCTTAAAGGAATGCTACGGTTATTAAAATCAAGATTATTCATACCAACCAAACCTATCTCGGATGTCATGGTAAATGGATTGAAAGTACCGCATCGGCCATACACAATTTCAACCACATTGCTTGTTTCGTATAATTTGATCTGAGCATTTGTAAAATCATCTTGTCCGGTTCCATCATTACTATAACGTGCCAAACGTTTCCACTGCATAGTAAAAACTCTGTTTGGCGTAGTGCCGGATGTTACATATGAAATAACACCGGGAGATGTGATACTGGTGCCGGATGCAGTTGCATTAGCTGTAATTGTAACATTACCAACACCAACGGCTGAAACAGATGTGCTTGCAGGAATGCCTATGCCAACAATTGGATCACCAACATTAAAAAAACCGGAAGCAGCCGGATAGGTAAAATTGATCACATTGCTACCATTGGTAACGGTGCAGGTTTGATACGGACCCAACATCATATCGCCACTTAAAAAAGAAATGGCATCACCATTTCCGCCGGAGTTACTGATAGGTGCAAAATTATCGTTAGGAAAATAAGCGCCTAAGGTCATCCAGCCATTTGTGCTCACAGCAACAGATGTATAAGTAGAGTTATTGAATGTGAATGAAAAACCAATTGGTAAATTGCTGTATACATTATCGTCCTGATAACCTGAAGCTACAACGGTAGATCCGGGCACATTTAAAGATGTGTAAGTTGTATTGGTTTGCGAAAAAACATAAGCAGCTACTTGAGCCGTAATTTTATTTGTAATAAAAATAATTGAAAAAATGAATGGGTAAATTCTTTTCATGTGATGTATACCGGTTGATTACTGATTAAATTAAGACCAACTAAATATACAAAATATTTGAATGTTGCTAAAACGTCCTATATCGCTTTAGTTCAATTTGTATTATTTGAAACCTATTCTTCTGAATGTATTTTTGCTTACCATATTGGTTAAGCCGGTTTGGTATTGGCTTTCGATCGAGTCCATGATGCTATCGGTAAATCGCTCAATATCTTTTATGTTTGAAAGATTGATCTCAAATATTTTTCCATCAGCGCCTAACTTTGCTTTATAAATATTTTCGATGTCTTTTGCTACATTAACTGAAACCACAACCGTTTCATGAGGGTAAGTTGATGGCGAGGCGTAAAAGGTTATCCCTATACCAAATTCAAAAAAACCATCTTCGCGCAAAACCATTGTTTTGCTTAAGGTTTCTGCTGATTTATAACAGTTGCCCATTTCATCAACCATATACAAGGCAATTTGCGTGGGCGGAATTTCATTGTAATAGATAATGGTATTCCATATCTCATGTGCTACAATTTCACATGTAATTAAATACTCATCAAATTCACTTTTAGCTTTGGTGTAGGCGATACATAGATCGTTAAACTTTTTCATAAAACTAAATTAATAATAAATTGGTGTTATAGATCAACAAAAACATTAGGCTCCTAGCCACAATTTAAAATCTGCAACACGTTCTCTGCTTACTATACAATCATCATCTGTTAAACCAGGAATATTAATTTTTAAGCGGCTATTAAAATAGGAGTTTACCTTTTGAATGGCGTTAATATTTACTATAACTTTTCGGTTGATCTTAAAAAAAACAGATGGATCAAGTTGTTGCAATAATTCATCAAGTGTTTGATCAAGAGCGAAACGTTTCATTTGATTTGTAGACAGTAACACTACTCCATCCTCAGAAACAAAATGATTCACATCTTCCGTTTTAATGGTGCTAATGCCATCACCCATTTTTACCATGAAACGAGATTTATACTGTTGCTGCATGCTTTCATATACAAACGGCAGATCTTTGATATTTTGATTAAGATGCCCATCCGTAATACGTTTGAATTTTTCCAAAGCATTTCCTAATTCTAACAAACCAATTGGCTTTAATAAATAATCAATACTGTTGTATTTAAATGCTTTAATAGCATATTCATCATAAGCAGTAGTAAATATTACCGGAATATCTTGCGAAAATTTAGGAAAAATATCAAAACTTAAACCATCAGCCAAATGAATATCCATAAAAACAAGATCAGCTTTGATTCCTTTGCTAAAAGCAGCTATTGTTGATTTTACCGAATCATAATATGCAATAACATGAATTCCTTTATCTATCCTTAATAACAAATTAGTTAAATGCTCGGCAGATAGTTTCTCATCTTCTATTATTACTACATTCATAATTTTAACAATAAAGGAATTGCAACTTTGAACAATTGATTATCTTGATAGATCTCAACCACTTCATCGGTATAAAACTTATATCTTTCTTTTATATTACTTAAGCCACTATTCGTACTTTCTTCTTTATTGGCTCGAAGTTTAATATTGTTTTCAACTACCAGTTTATTATTTTCAGTTCTTATAACAACTTTTAAAGGGAACTCTGCCGATATCTCGTTGTGCTTAATGGCATTTTCAATTAACATTTGTAATGCTAATGGTGGTATTAGTTTTTTATTATCGGATTCGTTTAAATTTATTTCAAATTTAATATTTGTATCAAATCGTATTTGTATGAGATAAATGTACGATCGAATAAATACCATTTCCTCTTCTAACATCACTAACTGTGCATTTCTAACTTCTAATAAATACCTATAAACCTTTGACAATTGATTAATAAAATCTACGGCTTTATCCTGGTCCTTATAAACCAATGATGACAACACACTTAAATTATTGAATAAAAAATGAGGGTTCACTTGATTCTTCAAATTTTGTAATTGCGCCTGAACACTTTGTGTTTTATAATGCTCCACTTCTATCAACGACTTTTTCCAGTTCTTAAAAAATTGAGTACTGATCTCGACAAACAATAAAATTATGGAGACACCTAAACCCGCAATTAAAGCAACATCTGTTAGCATTCCTGAACGGGCCTCTGGAATTATACACACATAATGATTGAATAAGCGCATTGGCAAATATGTTGCTAACGATGAAAAAAGCATACTTAGCACAAACTGAATCAACAAGCGCTTTCCGGGTTTATCTATCCAAGGAAAAACTTGGTTTAACCAATTATCTAAACGTAAATTTCCTTCCCAAACAAGAAATGTAATTAACAATGACTGTAAGTAATCAAAAAATACATTGTGATCATTCGGTACCCCAGGTAAAAATTTATTTAAGAGAAACGCGATCAGCATTCCTAAAACGAACATATAAATGAAACGTTTCTTATTCTCTCTCATTAGCTAAAAATACTAATAATTTACTTTACAGCTGCACCTTGGTCCTCTAACTTAGTTAACCAATTGGTACGAAATGGTTCAGTGGAATTGCGAATGGGACCTATACCGGTTACCTTAACCGGATCAATTCCGCAAAACTGAAGCACGCGCTTTTTAACGATGTTTACAGATGGGGCTCCAAAAAAACAGTTATATATAAAAAGTGGTGTATCTGTTGTATAGATCAAATGACCTGTTTTACCAACTAATAACTTATCCCACATAGGGCTATCTTTTTTATACTTGAATGCAAAACCTGGTAGTAAGGTGCGATCAAAAAAACCTTTTAATAAAGCAGGCACTGATCCCCACCAAACAGGATGAACTACTACAATATGCTGTGCCCAATGAATATGCTGTTGAGCTAATTTTAGATCTGTTTCTAATTCTTGTTCACTTTTAAAACCACTATTTAAATTAAGATCAAACTTTAATTCATTTAAATTTAAAATAATTACTTCGTTGCCAGATCTCAAACACCCTTTAGCGTAACTTTTTACCAAGGCAGAACAAAAACTGTCTTTATTCGGATGACCATTTATAATTAAAACCTTTTTCATATTTAAAATTGTATTTTATAAACAAAATTTGGAAATAAACCTATTTGATAAGCTGTATTTATTGAATTAGTAACAGGGTTGTAACGCTCAGCAAAAACATTCTGGTGATTTGTGACATTTTGAACATCAAAGAAAATAGATTGAGATAATTTGCGCTTTGAACTATTAAAGGTAACACCACTTTTTACATCTAATCGAAAAAAATCAGGGTTCCGCTGGGTGAAGGCAAATTCATCTCCTTTTAAAACCTGTTGCATGGCTAACTGCGAAGCAGCAAGATCAACGGGTGTGTAGTAACGGCCACCCGCCTGGGTTAATTTCATATCCAATGTAAACGAATTCTTTTTGTTCTTACCAAATTTAAATTCCTTTCCAATTAAAACATTGTAAACAAACTTTCCATTAAAAGCAGTATTTCGTTCAACTTGATCACTGCCTTTGTACTTTGATTGATACAATGTACCTGTAACTAAACCATAATAGCCTTTACTAAAAAATTTCTCGATCGTTAATTCTAAACCATAATTTGTACCTGTACCACTATTTGTTAAATTTCCCTGTTCATTAGGATTAAAACTTGCACCACTATTTAGCATTGAGAAACTGCCAGGTGTATTTGTAACTGGTACATTAAATAACATCTGATAATACACTTCAGTTTTAACACGCCAGTCTTTTACAGGCAAAACATCATAGCCTAAAACAAAGTGATGACTTTTTGTAAAGTCTAAATTCTTATTCGATTGATCATACGAGCCATCCGTGTTCAATGATCGATAAAAATAAACATCTGTAGGTTGCATTTGGCTGTGCAAACCATATCCAACACTTAAACTATGTTTCTGATTCAATTGATATTTTAATCCTGCACGAGGTTCAATAGATGTTGAATTATTCAGTGCTAGCATCTGACCATGAAGACCTAAATTCAAAGTAAGGTGATCATTAAAGTTATATTTACTATGTGCATATAACTGATATAATTGTGTGTAATCGTTAAAATCCCATATTTGATTCCAAACAGGCGAATATTGTCTGTTGCGGTAGTTTAGGTTCAAATTCAATATCTCTGCAATTCCACCAATTTTTATAAACCATTTTGAATTAATTTTTGAATTAAATGATGTATTTGCGGTGTAATGAATACGGGTAGTTTTATTCTCAAGCACTCGAACCACATTCATATCCGATCGTGAAATCGTATCTAAGTTAAATTCAGAAGCTGCATATGAACTGCCGATAACAGTATTCATATAAGATCTTTCACCTAATCGTAAAAAATGTCTAAGGCCTACAACGCCAATATCGCTAGTAAAATAACTGTCCTTCGTTGGATCTGCAAACAAATCTGTACTATCAGTCTTATCATGCTTAAATTCGATCTTACTTTTACCGCCTAAACCAAATAAAGTAAAACGACCTAACTTTCCGTAACCACTGTTAAATTTAAAAGAGAGGTCTTGATAAAATGGCGTTGCAGTAGTACCTACATTTACACCCAATGATTGGGCAAATCCGGTAAATGAATATCGATAGGCCAATAAATAGGAAGATCCTTTATCCTTATTGATTGGCCCTTCCGTCATTGCTTCCAAACCTGTTAAAGCACCTAATTGAATGGTGTGTTCATGCTTTTCGGCATTTCCGTTTCTGAATCCTAGATCAAATACACCTGCATTGGCATTTCCATATTCAGATGGGAAGGCAGATGTAAAGAAATCAGAATTTTTTAAAACATTTGTATTGATAGCACTTACAGGTCCACCGGTGGTGCCAACAGTTGAAAAATGATTTGGGTTAGGAACGTTTAATCCTTCAATACGCCATAATACACCACTGGGCGAATTTCCTCTAATAACGATATCGTTTCTTGAATCGTCGGGTGAACTTACACCTGCAAAATTAGCAGCTAAACGTGATGGATCTGATCGGCCGCCTGCATAACGATTTACCTCTTCCATTGAGAATGATCTTCCACTAACACTGATCAGCTCATTATTAGTTTCGTTATTTTTACTACCAGAAACTACAACTTCGTTTAAGGTTTCAGCACTTTCTTCCAACCCTATTTCTAAAACAACTTCTTTACCAGTGGTTACAACTATGCTAGAAAGGATAACTTCCTTATAGCCCATAAAAGTGATCTTCAAATCATATCTTCCCGGCAACACATTGTTGATCTTAAATTTACCATTTGCGTCTGAAGTTGCTCCCATAATAGGCTCTGAATTTAAGATCAACACATTGGCTCCAGGTAAGTTAAATTGGGATTGCTTATCAAATATAACACCACGAATGATTTGGGTGTTTTGCGCGTTAATACTGTCTAGACTAAACAGAAGTGCTAAAATGCACACAAAGCTTTTACAAAATTTTTTCATTGTTTTTAAATTATAGTGCAATAGTATAAACTACTATACCAATATTAAATGTAAAAACAGATGAATTGTAGAAATTACCGGTTGAATTGTAATAATAGGATTATATGTTCCTACTTACACTCTTTATCTGGTGTGCAAACTTTTCCTTCACTAACTTCTAGTTTAACTGAAGGGTTTTGTTTACGCCACTCGCTGAACGATTTTTCTAAGGTCTTTGTGAATGCCTCAACAGGTTGTGCCCCCGAAATGGCATATTTACGATCAAACACAAAAAACGGAACGCCCTGTACTCCTATTTGATGGGCTTCTTCAATATCATTATTTACCTCAGCAGTATATGCAGTTGAGTTAACAACATCTTTAACCTCTGATTCATTCAAACCAATTTCTTTTCCCAATTCAATTAAAGTGGTAACATCGCTCATATCTTTCCCTTCCATGAAATACGCTTTAAATAACCTTTCCTCTGCTTCATCACCTAAACCTTTTGTTTTTGCAAATTGTATCAAACGATGCGCGTCAAACGAATTTGCAACAACGGCTTTATCAAAGTCATAGTTTAAACCGGCGTTCTTTGCCATTTCAACTACATTTTGATGCAAGGCTTTTGATTGCTCAACGCTCATGCCTTTTCGTTCAGCCAAATACGCATAGGTACTTAATTTACTGGCCGGTTTTGGTAAACTTGGGTCTAACTGAAAACTACGCCACACTACTTCCACATTTGCTGAATCGGCAAACTTAGCAATGGCAGCTTCATAATGACGTTTACCAATATAACAAAACGGACACATGATATCCGACCAAATTTCTACTTTCATTTTAGAGGTTGTGCTCATAGATTTTTCCTGCTTGGTTTTAGCGCCTTTTAATTTTGTTTGAGAATAAATTTCTCCACCCGATAACATCATCATTAAAACGAAAAGTGCTAAGTGTTTCATACAGTAAAATTACTTAATTAAAATTAAACAAAAACCATAAAATATGAGAAAACTACGTACTTAATATTTTACTACATTCGTGATCATATGTCGCTATACCCACAACTTGAAACCATCATTTCGTTGAGTAATGATCTATTGAACGAATTAAATACGATTTGTAAAAAACAACATTTTGCCAAAGGTGAAATGATATTGAACAAGGGTGAGCGTTGCAGTGATCTATACTTTATTGAAAAAGGTATTGTAAGGGGATATTATTTTGAAGAAGACAAAGAAATAAGCCATTGGTTTGCTGAAGAGAACGAATTTGCAACCTCTTTTTACGCATTCATTTCCCAGAACCCTTCATTTGAGTTCATACAATGTTTGGAAGAAACAGATCTTATTAAAATACCTTATGCTTCACTTCAAGGTTTGTATAAGAACTATCCGGAAACTGAACGTGTTGGCAGGATCCTAACAGAGAACTATTATATTAAACTGGAAGAGCGTTTATTGAATATACATTTTAAAACCGCCAAAGAACGCTATCAAACACTTCTCGAAAAAAAGCCTTCGTTATTACAACGCGCTTCATTAGGGCAAATTGCAAGCTATTTAGGTATCAGCCAGGAAACGTTAAGCCGTATACGTGCTGAATCTTAAAATTCGTTAAGGGCACACTTTTTGACATTTGTCAAAAGCAACCGCAACACA
This sequence comes from Bacteroidia bacterium, assembly GCA_044360115.1. Lineage (GTDB taxonomy): Bacteria > Bacteroidota > Bacteroidia > B-17B0 > Aurantibacillaceae > Aurantibacillus. The sequence goes on along the minus strand of JBIKKW010000004.1, from coordinate 17,128 downwards.
TCACAATACCTTTGATCCATAATTTTAAAAATAAACTTATGAATCAAAGACCATCAAATGCTTTTATTGGCGCCTCTTGGGTTGCCTTATTTGCGGGCGGAATTGCCTACTGTTTAGGATTATGGAATGCTGATATGTATTTAAATGAAAAGGGCTATTATTTTACTGTTTTAATGTATGGCCTTTTCTCTGCCGTATCACTTCAAAAGGCAGTAAGAGATCAATTGGAAGGCATAAAAGTAACTGCCATTTATTATGGTATCAGTTGGTTCTCAACCATACTCTCGATTTTACTACTGGTTATTGGATTATGGAATGCTGAATTGATGAGAAGTGAAAAAGGATTTTACGGCATGTCGTTTACCTTGAGTTTATTTGCCGCTGTTGCTGTGCAAAAGAACATTCGTGACATGCAAATAGCAGAAAAGCACGAGAAGAAAGAACCGGAAGAACATTCATTTATCTCCTAATTAATGATCTGTTATCGAGCGTTTCGGTAACAGATCTTTTTTTTAAAAAGACATGAAATACACTTACAAGATCAACCTGTTAATAATGGTAACGTTTACGGCAATTGGCGCCATATTCTTTTTTCCAGCAATTGCGCAAAATAATGCTTATCATTTATTTGCCGATTGCCGAAGTTCAAATGGTATTGCAAATTGTTATAATGTGATCAGTAATTTCCCATTTATAATTATCGGAGCTTTTGGAATATTCCATTCCTTAAAACAAAACAAACAATTCAATGATCCAACAACCTTGTTTTTCATTGGAATTTGTTTAACGGGATTTGGCTCTTCTTATTATCATGCTGATCCATGCACATCACGATTAATTTGGGATAGAATACCTATGACCATTAGTTTCATGTCGTTCTTCAGTTTAATACTTGGTGAATTTGTTCGTAAAGACCTAGGTAAAAAATTAGTGATCCATTTGATAGGTATTGGTATATTATCGGTTTTGTATTGGTATAATGGCGAACAAAGAGGTAAAGGCGATCTGAGGTTTTATGCTTTAGTTCAGTTTTTACCTTTGATCTTAATTCCAATTATCTTATTGATCTTTAAAAATAACAATAGAAAAACTAGAGTTTACTGGTTGATCATTTTACTTTATGCCTTGGCAAAATTATGCGAACATTTTGATGAGTCTATATTTAGTTTTACGACTACTGTGAGCGGACACACTTTAAAACATTTGATCGCGGGAATTGTACCGATAATTGTATTATTTAAAAGTAGGGATGAACTAATTCAAACAACACATTCATTACTCAATAATAGGCCGTAAATCAACTTCCAAATTTTATTACCTTAACTCATTAAAAGTACATGTTGTTATTACAAGGCGGAAAGTTTTTTACTTTGAATTAATTCTTGATATGATCAGTACAATAGCGTAATTTGAATTCAATCCAATAAACACAAGGCTAAATTCACTTAATCAATTTATAAGTGAATACAACTTCATTTAAATTCATTTTAATAAGATACACGCCAGGCACCCAATCTTTCGTATCTAATTCATACTTTTCGTCTCTCAAAATCAAATCACGTTTCGTTGCCATTACTTTACCACTAATGTCGGTAATAAGAAGGTCATTTAATTGGCTTTCACTTCTAACTTTTATAAAGGCCATTTCACCTGCCGGATTTGGATAAATACGAACAAGATCATTTAAATTGTTTTTTGAAATGTTTTGCGGACCACACACCATTGTTCCTTGTTTTTTCAACCCTGCTCTTAAGTTAGAAACAGAATTGATACTATCCATAAATCGCTGTCCTTCGGCACAACTATCTTTTAATGTTTTGTTTAAGAACGGTACCAAATAATTCATATAACGGTTAAAAGCAACCGTGTTGTTAATTGTATTGCCGCATCCGCTTATTGTTTGACCCAAAGTACAATTTGAGCTGGTGCCATTACCAAAATCACAATGGGTAAGTGTTTTTAAAATAACTTGAAATTTATTCGCTGATGCTAAATTAGTGTAATGAGCATTTTGAACAGTGGTGTCTGCAACGCAATCCTTTTCACCCGAAAAAATCAAAACAGGCACCGTTACTAAGCTTGCCCCGGCTAATGATGAAATACCGGTTGAGTTGGACGTTGCGGTTGCCATGTTAAATAAAGCTGAAATAGTGGTATTGTTTTGTGCACCAACCATTGAACAGCCTGCTCCCATCGAATGCCCGCCAATAGCCGCGCTTTGTTTTACTTTGCCATTAAAAATAGCAACGCCTGTTGGCGTACTTGTCGTGTTCAATTGTTTTACCTGATCTGCCAACAAAGCAATGTCTTTTGAAAAATCTAAATGATTTGGCGAAAAGCCCCCTTCGGTTCGTGGTAATGCAACAATAAAACCCTTTGCTACTAATTGATTATAAATATTATCATAATTATCATAGGTCATAACAAAACCATGGCCAAACACAACCACCGGAAACTGGCCTGCAGCCAGCGCTACATTATTTCCTGCTGTTGTGGCCGGATAATAGATCTCTGTTCCAATATCTCTTCCAGCACCCGGCATTTGAATACCGCCCGCTATTAAAAAGCCACCGGAGCGCGACGGATCTTTAAAATTAATACTGGCATGACCTACCTGAAAAGATTGGCTAAAAATTATTACCGGTAGGTAAAAAGCAAAAAGGAAAATTGTTTTTTTCATAGTGTAAATTTACGAATGTTATCGTGACACTTATTACATCACTAAAAAGCCCCACATTTCTGCAGGGCTTTTAATTTTATTATTTAATTAACTCATGCTTCGACTCCGCTCAGCATGACAATGGAATTAACTTCCGCAAGCTTCGCAACCTTCAGGGTTGTCAAGTGAGCAAGCTAATTGTGCTTGTTGCTCTTCAAAGCTTAATACGTGAGTTTGACCACGCTCCATTAACAATGCATCTTCGTTTCCTAAGATCGCAGGTTGTGCTAATGCACCTTGATCAACAGTAAACTTAATAGCATCCGCTGCTGCTTTTGTTCTTAAGTAGTACATACCTGTTTTTAAACCTTTTTTCCAAGCGTAGAAGTGAGCACTACTCATTTTCGCGAAGTTCGCATCCTGAATGAATAAGTTCAACGATTGTGATTGATCAATGTATGCACCACGGTCTGCAGCCATATCAATGATCGTACGTTGTTTGATCTCCCAAACTGTTTTGTAAATTTCTTTGATGTTTTGCGGGATCTCCGGAATATCTTGAACAGAGCCGTTTGCAGCTATGATCTTATTCTTTAATCCTTCGTTCCAAATACCTAATTTAACCAGGTCACGCAATAAATGCTTATTCACTACCACAAACTCACCACTTAATACACGACGTGTATAAATGTTAGATGTATATGGCTCAAAACACTCGTTGTTTCCTAAGATCTGTGATGTACTTGCAGTTGGCATTGGCGCTAACATTAATGAGTTACGCACACCGTACTTCATGATCTCTTCACGTAATACATTCCACTCCCAACGGCTGCTTGGCGTAACATTCCACATATCTTGTTGGAAGATACCTTTGCTGATTGGTGATCCAGGGTATGACTCATAATGACCATCGATCTTAGCCAGATCTTTACTTGCAGTTAATGCAGCAAAATAAATGGTTTCAAATATCTCTGCGTTCAATTTTTTAGCTTCTTCGCTTTCAAAAGGGTAACGCATTAAAATGAACGCATCTGCTAAACCTTGCACACCTAAACCAATAGGGCGGTGACGCATGTTTGAATTACGTGCTTCCGGTACAGGGTAGTAGTTACGATCAATGATCTTATTTAAGTTACGTGTTGCCACGTAAGTAATTTCAAATAATTTGTTGTGGTCAAACGTTCCGGTCTTCTCATCTACAAAACGAGGTAATGCAATAGATGCCAGGTTACAAACAGCTACCTCATCAGCGCTGGTGTATTCAAGGATCTCGGTACATAAGTTACTTGACTTGATAGTACCCAAGTTTTGTTGATTTGATTTTGCGTTTGCCGCATCTTTGAATAACATGTATGGATTACCTGTTTCAATTTGCGCATCAATAATAGCAGCCCATAATTCACGCGCTTTAATTTGCTTACGGAATTTTCCTTCAGCTTCGTATTTTGTATAAAGTGCTTCAAATGCTTCGCTGTGGCAATCGCTTAAGCCAGGGCACTCGTTAGGACACATTAAACTCCAAACACCTTCAGCTTCAACACGCTTCATGAAAAGATCCGGGATCCATAATGCAGTGAAAAGATCACGTGCACGCATTTCTTCTTTACCATGGTTCTTACGGATATCCAAGAACTCATAGATATCTGCATGCCAAGGCTCCAAATATACTGCGATAGAACCTTTACGTTTTCCACCACCTTGATCAACGTAACGCGCTGTTTCGTTGTAAACCTTTAACATTGGGATGATACCGTTAGATGTACCGTTAGTTCCTTTAATATAAGAACCTGTTGCACGAACGTTGTGAATGCTGATGCCAATACCACCTGCACTTTGAGAGATCTTAGCACATTGCTTTAAAGTATCGTAAATACCATCAATGCTATCGTCTTTTACCTGAAGTAAGAAACATGAACTCATTTGAGGTTTAGGCGTACCGGCATTAAATAAAGTTGGCGTAGCGTGAGTGAACCAACGCTCGCTCATTAAGTTGTATGTATTGATAGCTGACTCAATTTCATTTTTATGAATACCAACAGCTACACGCATTAACATGTGTTGCGGGCGTTCAGCAACCTTGCCATGCATTTTTAATAAATAAGAACGTTCTAATGTTTTAAAACCAAAATAATCGTAACCAAAATCACGATCGTAAATAATAGATGAGTCTAATAATTGGGCGTTGTTCTTTACTATCTCATATACATCATCAGCGATCAAAGCGGCGCGTAAACCCGTTTTTGGATCGATGTAGTTGTATAACTCTTCAATGGTTTTAGAGAATGACTTAATAGTATTCTTATGCAAGTTACTTACTGCAATACGTGATGCTAATAAAGCGTAATCAGGATGACGAACTGTTAACGAAGCAGCAGTTTCAGCAGCAAGGTTATCTAATTCAACTGTGCTTACGCCATCGTAAACACCATCAATTACTTTTTTAGCAACAAGAATTGAATCTACATGCGAAGGATCTAAGCCATAGCTTAACTTCTGAATACGAGCGGTGATCTTATCGAACTTTACCGACTCTCTGGTGCCATCTCTTTTAATTACAAACATACGCCTTAATTTTTTATTGGTTTTTTTGAGTTTTTTCTTCTACACAAGTTACTTTCAAATTCCCCGGTTTTGTGTTAACGTTTTTTATTTAATTAACAATCCGCCGGTTAATTGTTTTTATTTGATTTTCTTTCAATTAGGGGGTTAATTCCCCATTACAAGAGGTCATCTTGTTAAATGAATTCGATCAAATGATGGTTTGGAGTTTCTATTCGATGAAATTCATGTGTTTAAAAGTCTTCATCTAACTTAAACACATTGTTTTCTTCGCTTTTGCCCATAACGCCGGCCTTTTGATACTCGGCCACACGTTTTTCGAAAAAGTTGGTCTTACCTTGTAACGAGATCATTTCCATGAAATCGAAAGGGTTTGCAGCATTATAGTATTTGCTGCATCCTAAAGCTACCAACAATCTATCGGCACAGAATTCGATGTACTGACACATAAGATCAGAGTTCATTCCGATCAATTTAACCGGAATTGCGTCAACTACAAATTTCTTTTCAATCAAAACAGCATCTGTAATGATCTTGGTTACCTGTTCTTTTGGTAACTGATTTTTTAAATGCTGAGAATATAACAAGCAAGCAAAATCGCAATGCAAACCTTCATCACGACTGATCAACTCGTTACTGAAGCTTAAGCCCGGCATTAAGCCACGTTTCTTAAGCCAAAATATCGAACAAAACGATCCAGAGAAGAAAATTCCTTCAACCGCTGCAAACGCGATCAAACGCTCAGCAAATGAACCATTGCTGATCCAACGCAAAGCCCACTCTGCTTTCTCGCCAACGCAAGGCACAGTGTCAACCGCATGCAACAATCTATCCTTCTCAACAGGATCTTTAATATAAGTATCTATTAATAATGAATACGTTTCAGAATGGATGTTCTCCATCATGATCTGATATCCATAAAAACAACGCGCTTCAGGGTACTGAACCTCATTTAAGAAATTGATAGCCAAATTCTCATTTACAATTCCATCACTGGCAGCAAAAAATGCCAATACATGTTTGATGAAATGACGTTCGTTATCATTCAACTTATTATTCCAGTCAGAAATATCAGATGCAAGATCGATCTCTTCCGCAGTCCAAAAACTGGCCTCGGCCTTTTTATACATTTCCCAAATGTCTTTGTACTTAATAGGAAAAAGGACGAAACGATCTTTATTCTCGACTAAAATTGGCTCATTCATAATGCGTTCTATATTAGGGTGTGGTTAAATTATTCTTTTCGGTTATTGCCGACTACAAATATTTGCATAAATCAGTTGAATACAATAACAAATGAATTAACACTTACTCGAAGTTTTAAACACCACGGAAATTAACCGTTTACAGTTGATAAGATTAAATGGACTGATTTACAAAACATTAAAAAAAATTAAAAAATTAGTGGAGTTGAAAGTTGTTTTATTCGGGGAAATTTTTAGAACTACTATAATTGGGTTCACTTTTTCAGCAAATAAAGCGTTTGAAGGGCAACAAAAGCTCCTTTGAACTGTAACTTTTTAAGTTTTGAGCACGTACAAGTATACTGAATGATAAAATGTCTACCAGCGATTTGATCATAGCGTTAAGTAAAAATGAGCCTCAGGTTAAAAAAGACCTGTTTGAGCAGCACTATGAATTAATGTCGAGTATGGCCCTGCGATTTGCCAAAAACGAGGAACAAGCCAAGGAACTGCTATTTGATTCATTCAACAAAGTTTTACAGAACTACCTCAACCTGCGTTTGAATGATGCTCCGGAGTTTGCCGATTTTCTTAAAAAGGAGTTCATTAAAGAAGCCATCGCCTTTATAAAAGCCATCAGAAGCGAATATTATGTGGCTAGCACTGTAGTTGCAACGGTTGACAGAGACAAGAATTACAATTTATTTGAAAATACCGAGATCATAGATTATAATACGGTTGATACACCTGTTTTGGTAAAATCCTTACAGGAATTAGTACCCTCTCAACGCCTGGTATTTAACCTGTATGTGATTGATGGTTACGATCTTCCAATAATAAGTGAAATGTTGGAGGCTAGCGAACAAACCGTAAAAAGCAACTTGGAAAAGGCTCGCTTTAATTTGCAAAAGAACATTGAAAAAAATCATAAACTTTTAAAACATGAGCAGGCACTTTAACTACGAACTAGACGAACGCAGGATCAAGATCTTGCTCAAGGAGAACAGCATGCCCTACTCGGATGATGTTTGGAATGAATTTGTAGCCAAAACCAAACCCTTGGCCAAAGCCAGCAAACTGCCAAACTTTAAACCAAATGTATCGTTTGAGATCAACAAAAGCGTAGTACTTACAGCCGTATTTGTTGTTTTAATTGGAAGCTTTACATTATTAATTGCCAAATTCGTTGATTTTAAAAGTTCAGGTGCCAACCTTGAAAGTGTTAGAGAAGTAAAACCTGATCCATCTAATTATAAAATTGAGAAACCGGTTGTTGCCGTTCAAATTAAAAAAGAGGAACCTAAACCTCAACCGATCATTAAAGATACAGTTACTATTGCATCAACCCCTACCATGGCGCCTGCAACCAATACACAAGCTGCTTTAGTAGAAACCAAACCAACAACCCCTCCGGCAACTACCGAAACCTCATCTAAACAAAATGAATCGGATTCGGTTGCCAAAACCAGTGAGAATAGCAGGAACAGTAATGTGGCACAAACTGATACTAAACCTCGTAAAAAGAAAAAGAGACAGGTGGAAACATTAGAGACCAAACCTATGACCACTGCCTTGCCTACTTCAAACACCGAAGAACCGGAGCTGGAACTTAAATAGACATTCTTTAACCAAACTCTTTTGCGAAATAGTTGTTAGTGGTTTTATACCTTTGATCTTATGCAACCATCAACAAATGCCGCAAATAGCTTTTATTCCTTAAAAGCAAACACACTTGATGGTAAACCATTCTCCTTTGATGAACTTCGCAATAAAAAAGTACTAATTGTAAATACAGCCAGTGCCTGCGGATTTACCAAACAATATAAGCAGCTGCAAACTTTATTTGACCGATACAAACATCAAAACTTTACCGTTTTGGGATTTCCATCCAATGATTTTGGTGAACAAGAAAAAGGTGATGCCGAATCCATTCAAACATTTTGCTCCAAAAATTTTGGTGTTACTTTTCTGTTGATGGAAAAAGTTCACGTAACCGGTGAACAACAACACCCCATTTACAATTGGCTTACCCAAAAAAAAAAAAACGGAAAATTAAATTCAAAAGTTTACTGGAACTTTCAAAAATACATGATCAGTGAAAATGGTGAATTGATCGATTACCTCTACCCTTTTCGCTCACCGCTTTGTGGCAAGATCATTCGCTGGGTAGAAAAATAATTATTTCTTTTTAAAATAATAATTGATGTTCAAATACGGATGATCCATATCATAGAACACAAAATTATCTTGCCCCATACGGAATAATTTAAATCGTGTGGGAACATAAGTAACAGTTTCTTTTTTGAATAGGTACTTTTGAATATACACCACGCTATCCTTGCAATCAAAACGCACCTTACCAACGGCAGTTCCAAAATATCCCATTTTAGCCTGATGCAAAATATCCCAATCGTACATAATAACCGTGTCGGTTGGATTTAAATTGATCTTGTATTTTTTCATTTCTGCTTTTTCAGCATCAGTCAAATCACTTACCAACTTTACATCAAAACTTTTATACTTGAATTTATTTGTAATTGTGGTATCTGTATAAAACAATTTGCCCTTACCGTTTTTACAGGCTGTTAAACTAAATGAAGCGCCAACCGTTTTAAGCGATTCACAAGTTATTTGCGCATTTGCTCCATAACCTACAATAATACTTAAGATGATCAGTAAATGTTTCATGTTGTATTTTTTATTTATTTAATTTTCCCCAAACACCTAAAGGTAATTTGATACCACTTTTTGACGGAAGATATAATTCGCCCACCGTTAAACTTGATCTATTCTTTTTGGCAAACGGACTCAATAAATTCTCAGGAACCATTGCCGAAAAGCCCAATGAATAAGCGTTTAAGATCAACAAATGTTTTTCTTTATCAACTATCTGTAAAACACTCTCCATCATTTCCGAAATATTCTCTTCCAATTTCCATTTCTCGCCGTTTGGTCCGTGCCCATATGCCGGCGGATCCAATATAATTCCCTGATACGTATTCCCTCTTCTCATCTCTTTCTTTACAAACTTCAAGGCATCATCAACCAACCAACGGATGTTATCCAGTTTTGATTTGGTCATATTCTCATTTGCCCAGGTAACCACTTGCTTGATACTATCCACATGTGTTACATCTGCACCTGCTGCTTTAGCAGCTAATGAAGCACCACCGGTGTAAGCAAATAAGTTCAAGAATTTTGGTTTATTCAATTCGCTTAAGAAAGAATAAATAGCATCCCAATTAACAGCTTGCTCCGGAAAAACGCCTACGTGCTTAAAGGAGGTTAAGCCTAATCGGAAGATGATCTCTTTACCTTCTTTTGAATTTTGATTCATTAATTTATAAGCGATGGTCCACTGATCGGGCATTTTTTTCAAACTTTTCCACTCGCCACTGCTCGATGATTTGGCAACAAACTTCACATGTGCCTGCTTTTGCCATTCAGCCTCTGAATACACTTTAGGCCATACCGCCTGTGGTTCCGGACGAATTGTAATATAATTTCCAAAGCGTTCGAGTTTTTCAAAATCACCACAATCCAATAGTTCGTAGTCTTTCCAGTTTTTAGGGCACAATAATTCCATACATTAAAATTATCACTAAAAATTGGCACGGCAGCACCGGCATTTATAAAATATCGCATATACAGTGTTAAAAACTTTAAATGAGCTTAGCCTAATCTAAAAACCTAATCCAATATTTTTAGTAAAATTTATTATGGCTAGATCAACCTCTTCGTTTTTGGTATTAATATCGGTTTTCTTTTTCTGGGGCTTTGTGGCTGCCAGTAACGATATTTTAATTCCGGTTTTTAAAGAAAAACTCAATTTAGAACAATGGCAAAGTCAAATGATATCCTTTGCGTTTTATGTTGCCTATACAGTTGGCTCATTAATTTACGTGGGCTTATCAAAATCATTTGGTGGTGATATTTTGAACAAGATCGGTTATAAGAATGGTATTGCATTAGGCTTATGTATCTCTGCCATTGGTACCTTGCTATTTTATCCAGCCGCACAAAGCGCCTCATTTGGTTTAATGATCAGCGGTTTATTTATTGTTGGATTAGGTTTTTCATTACAACAAACTGCGGCTAACCCATTGGTTATTACAATTGGTGATGCCACAAAAGGCTCGCAACGCTTGAGTTTAGCCGGCGGTATAAATAATGTAGGAACTACAATTGGTCCGCTTTTGGTGAGCTTTGCCATTTTTGGTGGAATTGCAGAAGGTGCTAAATTAGAAAGTTTAGAAAGTATCAAAACGCCGTATCTTATTGTTGGTGCCGCATTTTTAATTGTTGCCTTATTCTTTAAATTCTCAAGTTTACCAAATCAAATTCATCATACCGAAGATGAAAAACAAAACAACACCGCAACTCCACGCAACAGTGCATTAAGTTATCCGCAGTTGGCACTGGGCATGATCGCTATTTTTTTATATGTGGGTGTTGAAGTTTCAACCGCATCCAATTTACCGGAATTCATGAAACAACATTTGAACACCACAACCGATCAAATTGCACCTTATGTTTCGTTATTTTGGGCGAGTTTAATGATTGGTCGTTGGACCGGTGCTGTGGAAGCATTTGATGTGAATGCAGGTTTTAAAAAGATCATGCGATTTGTTATGCCGTATTTAGCGTTTGGTGTTTTTTTATTGGTAAACCGAATCGCCAATCACGATCTCACTCCGTTTTATTTATACGCGCTTGTAATTGTTGCCATGATCATTGGTGATATTTTAAGTAAAGGAAATCCGGCCCGTCAGTTACTGATCTTTTCATTAATGGGAATTACATCGTTGATCATTGGCATGATTTCAGATGGTATGGTAAGTGTGTATGCGTTTACAAGTGTTGGATTGTTTTGTTCAACTTTATGGCCATGCATCTTTACATTAGCCATTGCAGGTTTAGGAAAATACACCAATCAAGGCTCCAGTTTTTTGATCATGATGATCATGGGTGGTGGCTTCATCAGTTTATTACAAGGCTGGTTGGCATCCGATAATATGTTAGGTATTCAATACAGTTATTTGGTTGGCGTGATGTGTTTTGCTTATTTGGCATTTTACGGATGGAAAGCGCAACACATTTTAAAAGCTCAAGGCATTGATTATGATAAGAAAGCAGAAACAGCTCATTAAACTGTTTTTCAGTTTGTTTATTTTATTGATCTTTTCCGAAAGATCATTAGCGCAAACAATTGCTATTATCCCTCAACCAAACGAAGTAACAATTAATAACGGCGCCTTTGTTTTCTCTCCACAAACTAAAATTGTTGCTGAAAACGATTTCAATACATCAGACATCAATTGGTTCAATGAAACCTTACTAGCAAATTATGGTTATTCATTACAAGTGATCAGTAAAAGACCCGCAAATGGCAATTACATTGAATTTTTAAGATCAGACTGGGAAGCAGGGTTTCTTGAAAATTATCATTTGCAGATCAACGAATCAAAAATTACCATCACCGCCGAAAGGAATGGTGCAGGTAATTTTTATGCTTTACAATCGCTCCTACAGATCATTCCCATTCAGGAAGCACCAACTACAAAAACACCACCGCAAACCAAATTTAATTTACCATGTGTGGTCATAAAGGATGCGCCGCGTTTTAAATGGCGTGGTATGCACTTGGATGTATGCCGTCATTTCTTTCCTGTTTCATTTGTAAAAAAATACATTGATCTGTTGGCCACATATAAGATGAATACCTTTCATTGGCATTTGACCGAAGATCAGGGCTGGCGCATAGAGATAAAAAAATATCCTTTACTTACTTCAGTTGGAGCCTGGCGCAAAGGCACTATGATTGGCAAATACAGCGATCATAAATTTGATACGATCCGTTATGGCGGTTTTTACACACAAGATGAGATCAAAGAAGTTGTTGCCTACGCAAATAAAAAACACATTACAATTGTACCTGAAATTGAAATGCCCGGACATTCGGTTGCAGCCATTGCATCATATCCATGGTTATCGTGCACCGGTAAAAAAATTGAAGTAGAAAAACAATGGGGAGTTTTTGATGATGTGTATTGCACCAAAGATTCAACCTTTAAATTTTTGGAAGATGTTTTAACGGAAGTGGTAGCGCTCTTCCCGGGAAAATACATTCACATTGGAGGAGATGAATGTCCAAAAACAAGATGGAAAACCTGTAAAACTTGTCAAAATAACATTAAAAAACTTGGTTTAAAAGATGAACATGAATTACAAAGTTATTTCATAAAACGTATGGAGAAATTTTTGAATTCAAAAGGCAAACAGATCATTGGCTGGGATGAAATATTAGAAGGAGGACTTGCACCCAATGCGGCTGTAATGAGTTGGCGGGGTATACAAGGTGGTATTGATGCCGCTAAACAAAAACACAATGTGGTCATGAGTCCGGGTAAACCGTGTTATTTTGATCATTATCAAAGTACAGATACAAAAAATGAACCTTTAGCCATAGGCGGATATAATCCGGTTGATTCTGTTTACATGTATGAGCCAATGCCAAAAAGCCTCAGCGAACAAGAGCAAACATACATTATGGGTGCGCAGGCAAATGTGTGGACAGAATACATCCTTTCAGAAAAACAAGTTGAATACATGGCTGTACCGCGCATGCTGGCTTTATCAGAGGTGTTATGGACCAAACCGGAGAATAAGGATCTGAATAAATTTCATCTGAGATTAAAACAACATGTAAACTTTTTAGATCGCCTAAATGTGAATTACGCAAAGCATTTTTTAAAACAACCATAAATGTCGAGTAGAAGAAATTTTCTAAAGCTATCAGCCATTGGCGCATCGCTATTGGCAGCAGGCAGATCAAAAGCAGTTGAGCTCATTGAAACCAGCAGCAAAAAACAAATTAAGCCCATTGTGATCTCAACCTGGAAATTTGGTATAGAAGCCAATGCCGAAGCCTGGAAAGTGCTTTCAAATAAAGGCCGCGCTTTGGATGCTGTTGAAGCTGGTGTTATGGTTCCTGAAGCAGACCCAACAGAACGCAGTGTTGGTTTGGGGGGTAGACCGGATAGAGATGGTCGCGTTACTTTGGATGCTTGCATTATGGATGAGTTCTCGAACATTGGTTCGGTTGCCTGTTTGGAACATATTGTACATCCTATATCGGTAGCACGCGCTGTGATGGAAAAAACACCACATGTGATGCTGGTTGGCGATGGCGCTTTACAGTTTGCATTATCACAAGGATTTAAAAAAGAAAATTTATTGACGCCCGATTCGGAAGCCGAATGGAAAGAGTGGTTAAAGAAATCGGAATACAAACCTGTTATCAATATCGAGAATCATGATACCATTGGTATGGTGGCTTTGGACATGAATGGTAATTTATCAGGTGCTTGCACAACAAGCGGCATGGCTTTTAAAATGCACGGACGAGTTGGTGATTCGCCAATTATTGGTGCCGGTTTATATGTAGATAACGAAGTAGGTGCTGCAACGTCAACTGGCCATGGTGAAGAAGTGATACGCGTTGCCGGATGCCATACGGTTGTGGAATTAATGCGACAAGGATTTGATCCACAAACAGCGTGTAAAAAAGCAGTTGAACGAATTATAAGCAGTGCTAAAAAACGAAATAAACCATTGAATGAAATTCAAATAGGATTTATTGCCATCAATAAAAAAGGTGAACATGGTGCCTACTGCCTGCAAAAAGGTTTTAATTACGCGGTATACTCCAGTGAAATAATCAACAAATTATTTGACGCAAAAAGTTTATTATAAATTGTCGGAACTTTTAGAGATAGCCTGTTTTAATTTAAATTCCTGCATGATCGCAGAAAAGGCCGGCGCTCATCGTATTGAATTTTGTTCTAATTATAATTTGGGCGGCACAACACCCAGTGATGCAGATATTAGTGAAATAAAAAAGAAAGTTCATATTCCAGTTCACGTGATCATTCGCCCAAGAGGCGGTAACTTTATTTATACGAATGAAGAGATCGAACAAATGAAACGATCTATAGAAGTTTGTAAGCAAAACAAAATTGATGGCGTTGTATTTGGTAATTTAAATTCTGATCACACTATAAATGAATTGCAGTGCAAAGAATTAATTGAACTGGCAAAGCCAATGAAAACAGTATTTCACAGAGCGATTGATGAATTAAATAATATTGAGGAAGGATTTAAAAAACTAATTGAATTAAAATTTGACGCGGTATTAACTTCCGGTGGAAAAGGATCTGCTTTATCGGGCATCAACAAATTAAAAGAATTACAATTGGCAAACGGTCATCAAATACAGCTCATTGCCGGCGGAGGCATCCGATCATCAAACATTGAACAGATCAGATCTTTCACAGCTTGCCAATTTTATCATTCCGCAGCGATCATTGATCAAAGTGAATTAGCAAACGAACAAGAGATCAAAAAACTTTTATCGCAACTTAGTTAATGAAATATTGGATCATTGCCATATTAATTCCATTTCTTCATTTTGCTCAAGTAAGCGAACAGATCGTATTATCTGCCAATTGGAAATTTAAAAACAGCACAAGTCAAAACTGGCAACCTGCCATGGTACCTGGTAATGTTTACAACGATCTTTTTGAGACCAAACAAATCCCGGATCCTTATTATTCATCCAACGAAAAAAAAGTTCAATGGGTTGATACCTGCGAATGGGATTATGTAACTGAATTTAATTTAAGCGATAAACAACTAAAAACTTTTGGTCATGCGCAACTTAGCTTCAAAGGCATTGAAACATTCGCGTCCATTTATTTGAATGATTCTTTGATATTGCTTACCAACAACGCTTTCAGGAGTTGGGACAAAGATGTGCATTCTTTATTAAGATCAGGGAAGAATAATTTACGAATACATTTTTCATCAACCGTTAAAACTGCAAAAGCAAAAGCCAAACAATTACCATACACCTTACCGGGCGATGAAAAAATATTTGCACGCGCCCCGCAATATAAATTTGGTTGGGATTTTGGTCCGCGTTTTGTTGGCTGTGGCATTACACAACCGGTAACACTAACCTTGTGGGGAGAACTAAATATCAATTCGGTTACCATCGAACAAAGTTCAGTATCAAAAACAAAAGCAGATCTGAAATTCAATTATCAGATCCGATCGGAAAAAAAGCAAGAATTAAAAGTTGAAGTAATAAATAGCAATACAGGTAAAAAAGAAATTCGTACTCTTTCATTAAATAAAGGTGATAATACATTTGAACAGATCATTTTCATCACTAACCCACAATTATGGTGGTGCAACGGTTACGGCAAGCCTTACCTCTACTCTTTTATCATTAGCATTAAACTGCCAAACGGAGAAACAATTACTCAAACAAAAAAAGTTGGCATCCGAACCATTGAGCTGATACAAAAAGAAGATCCTTTTGGTAAAAGTTTTTTCTTTCAATTGAATGGTTTGCCAATTTTCATAAAAGGCGCCAACCTTATACCACCCGATATCATCAAACAAAACAGAAAAGATCATGAGTTTGCATTGATCGCAAAAAAAAGTAATATGAATATGTTGCGTGTTTGGGGCGGTGGTGCTTATTGTTCAGACGATTTTTATAATGCCTGCGATGAAAATGGAATATTGGTTTGGCAAGACCTTATGTTTGCGTGCGCCATGTACCCGGGCGATGAGGAATTCACCACAAACGTTTTAAATGAAGTAACCGAACAAGTTGATCGAATCAAAGAACATCCCTGCCTGGCCTTATGGTGTGGTAATAACGAATCCGATGAAGGTTGGAAGAATTGGGGATGGCAAAAAGAATTCAATTATTCAAAAAATGATTCTGCAACGATCTATAACAACTATTTGAATTTATTCAATTCAAAAATTCCGGAGATCATTAAAAAACATTCACCATCTATTGCTTATTGGCCAAGCTCACCTTCCATTGGGTGGGGACATAAAGAAAGTTTGCTTCAGGGAGATTCGCACTATTGGGGTGTTTGGTGGGGTATAGAACCGTTTGAGAACTACGAATACAAATTCGGAAGATTTATGAGTGAATATGGTTTTCAAAGTTTACCATCCTATCAAACGCTAAAAAAATTCTGTGAAAGTGATTCGCTTAATAAGATCACCTCTTCAATTGATTCTCACCAAAAAAACACAAGAGGCTTTGAAACCATTGACACGTATTTGAAACGTGAATACCAAAATCCAGGCTCATTTCAAAAACATGTATACGCCACACAATTGGTTCAGCGTGATGGAATGAGAACTGCAATTGAAACGCATCGCCGCAATAAACCGTATTGCATGGGCACTTTGTTTTGGCAATTGAATGATTGCTGGCCAGGCATTTCATGGAGCTCCACAGACTATTTTAATGAACCCAAAGCTTTTCAATACGAATTGAATAGATTCTACCGCACTCTGCTCATTTCCATTCATAAAGAAAGAGAGAATTATGCGGTATATCTCATCAACGATTCCATCCAATCCCTTAAAGGTAAATTATCCATTCAGGTGAAAGATCTTCAAAATAAAATTTTAATAACTAAAACACTATCCATTGAATCATCCGCAAACTCAAGCCAAATAAAGTATTTGTTAAATGAAAAGGAATTGAATGGCATGAACAAGAATGCAATTTATCTTCATTGCACTTTTAATTCTAATGATGGGAAAATTAAAGCCGATCAGTATCACTTTTTTTCAAAACCAAAGGATCTTAAGTTAAAGCAACCGAACATCAAAATGGCGCTTTCAAACG
>JBIKKW010000087.1:0-12668 GCA_044360115.1 Bacteroidia bacterium | reverse complement strand
ATCACAGTTTGGTCGGATACATTTGTAAAAGATCTTTATCTTTATTCTGAACATTCTACTTCCATTTTCAAAACAAATTTTTTGAATATTGAGGCGGAAACAAATTACACGATACCTTTAAAAGAAAAAATAACTGATCTAAAACACATACATTTTTACACGATCAATAACTTATCGAAAGACAATGACTAAACAGCATATACACAAAAGCTTTCTTCCAATTATAAAATTAAAAGTACTTCTACTTTTAACCGTTCAATTTGGAATGGCACAGCTTGATTATTCAAAAAGCGTGAACCCATTTATTGGTACCGGCGGTCACGGACATACTTTTCCGGGCGCAGTAGTACCTTTCGGAATGGTGCAGTTGAGTCCGGATACACGCATTGATGGCAGTTGGGATGGTTGCAGTGGTTATCACTACAGCGATAGTATTGTTTACGGATTTTCGCACACACATTTAAGTGGAACAGGAGTTAGTGATTGGGGTGATATCTTAATTTCACCAGCCAATGAGAACAAAGGAACCAACAGTAAAAATTACGCCAACAAATTCAATCATAAAAATGAAAAGGCCCACGCAGGATATTATGCTGTTAAACTCGATAATCAAATTAATGTGGAGCTAACAGCCACTAATCGGGTTGGTATTCACAAATATGAATTCAGTGGCAACAAAGCCTTTATTTTTATTGATCTGTTGCACCGTGATAAAATTATTGATTGCAATTTGCAGATCATTGATAGTGTTACCGTAACAGGATATCGCAAAAGCGAGGCCTGGGCGCGCGAACAACATTGCTACTTCACATTAAAGCTCAGTAAGCCCATTAAAAGAGGCACAGTTGCAAAAGGAAAAGCGTATGCAGTTAATGCCGACATGGAAAAGAAAGAAATTAATGAAGGCGTACTTTTAGAATTTGATAATAGCGATAAAAAACCATTGATTGCAAAAGTTGCCTTATCGAATGTTGATATTCAAGGATCAACAAATAATTTGGTTGATGAAGCAAAACTTTGGGATTTTGATGTATATAAAAAAGCGGCTGAACAAATGTGGAATCAACAGTTAGGCAAGATCATGATCAGTGAGCCGGATGCCAATAAACGTACTGTTTTTTATTCCGCTATGTATCATTGTTTCATCCATCCGAGTTTAGATATGGATGTTGACCACCGTTACCGCGGCAGAGACAATAAGATACATGTTGCACAAAATTACACGCATTACAATGTTTTCTCATTATGGGATACATACAGAGCCCTGCACCCATTGTTTACTTTGATCGAACAAAACAGAACCAACGATTTTATTCACACCTTTTTCAACCAGTATCAGGAAGGAAAAAAATTACCCGTTTGGGAACTTTCATCTAACGAAACCAATTGCATGATCGGTTATCACTCTGTTTCCGTGATCGCAGATGCTTTTGTAAAAGGCATAAAAAAATACGACACCCTTGCTATTTATAAAGCCATGAAAGAATCGGCTTACAATAAAGAATTTGGCATTAAAAAATTCCTCAACAAAAGATATCTCGAAATTAACGATGAAAGCGAAAGTGTTTCCAAATCTTTGGAATACGCTTACGATAATTGGTGTATTGCACAAATGGGAAAACGTTTGAACGATAAAGCTTCAGTTGAACAACTAACCAAAACGGCACAAGCTTATAAGAATTTATTTGATCCTTCAACCGGCTTTATGCGACCTCGCATCAATGGTAATTGGTATTCTCCATTTTATCCTAATGAGATCAACAACCACTATACCGAAGGCAACAGTTGGCATTATTCATTTTATGTTCCTCAAGACATAAGTGGTTTAATAGCGTTACATGGCGGAGAAAAGAATTTTGAATTAAAACTGGATGAGTTGTTTAGCACCTCGTCTAAAACACGCGGACGAGAACAAGCTGACGTTACAGGTTTAATTGGTCAATATGCACACGGAAACGAACCAAGTCATCACTCACCATTTCTTTATCATTACATTGGCAAACCTGCTAAAACCGCACAACGCGTTAATCAAATATTAAATACATTTTATGTGAATGCACCGGATGGCTTAATTGGTAATGATGACTGCGGACAGATGAGCGCTTGGTATGTGCTGGCTTCTGTAGGCTTGTATCAGGTTTGTCCGGGTGATCCACAATTTGTAATATTCCAGCCTCAATTTGAAAAAACAATTTTCAATTTTGAAAATGATGGATCGTTAACAATTGAGGCGGAAATAAATCCAAACAAAACTATTTCTTCCATAAAACTAAATGATCGTTTAAGCAAAGCATCCTTTGTTACCTACCAGCAACTTATAGATACTAAAACAATTCATTTCGAATACACACCAAAAACGATTGCAAACAATTTTGGTGTTTCAAAAGAAGACAGACCGTTATCAGCAATAACTGAAAACCTGATCATCCCATCTCCAATTATTTCTTACAAGAGTAAAACCTTTACGAAGAATATGGAAGTAAGAATAAAACCATTAAATGGTAAAGCCGATGTTGTTTCCTTTTCTAATAGCAACGTACAGCCAACTAAACGAGCGAAAATTTATTCAACACCATTAATGCTTACCAATTCAACACAAATAAAAGCAAAAGTATACAAAGGAAATGATAGCAGTGTTACTACGTTTGCAAGCTTGTTTAAGCTCAACAGCCAGCAAATTGTAAAGGTAAGATCCAAAGCAAATCCACAATATTCAGCAGATGGAGACCAATCGTTAGTAGATGGTGTTTTTGGTGATACCGATTGGCGCAAAGGTGATTGGCTTGGTTACCAATCGCAGGATTTTGAATGTGTGATCGAAAACAAGAACAATAATTTAGTTAGTTGTTTAAGCGCTAACTTTTTGCAAGATACCCGCGCATGGATCGTTTTTCCGACCACTTTAACCTTTTATGCTTCAAATGATGGTATAAACTATACTGAACTCAAATCGGTTAATAACACTATTCCGGCTAACGATTACCAAACACAAACTAATCGCTTAGAAGTTACCCTTTCAAAACCTCAGCCAATTAAGTATTTAAAAGTTGTTGCGAAAAATTTTGGCAAATTACCGGAGTGGCACGATGGTAGGGGTGGCGATGCTTTTATTTTTATTGATGAAATTGAATTAAATTAAATTTTATGAGAACAATTAAATCCCTAATTATAATTTGCCTTGCGGCGTTTATTAATTCATGCATCTTATTTAAAAAAGAGATCCCAAAACCTGTTGTTATCAAAATTATTACGCCCGAAAATTTTGCAACTGTTCAAATGAATGCCAATTACTCTAAATATGTGAGTGGAGATGCGGCTTACTACCAGGCACAATTTTTGAACGGATTTATGAATGAAGCTAAGATCACAAAAAACGTGACCATTGATAATAATGCTTTGAATCCGGATTTTATTTTGGAGATCAAAAAGATCACCGTAACCGAAAGTGATTTTACACAAACAGTGAATGATGCCAAATCGGAAAATAATGGCAAAGAATACTTATTGAACAAGGTCGAATGTTATGGTGAGGTGGATTGTATTGATGGAAAGACCAATAAAAAAATTGGCATGAGTTGTACCAATGTAAAAAGTAAACAAGAAAAATTAAAGAATAACAGAAACCTT
Source organism: Bacteroidia bacterium (assembly GCA_044360115.1). Taxonomy (GTDB): domain Bacteria; phylum Bacteroidota; class Bacteroidia; order B-17B0; family Aurantibacillaceae; genus Aurantibacillus. The sequence goes on along the minus strand of JBIKKW010000087.1, from coordinate 9,041 downwards.
GGGGATCTCATTAGCGGTACAAATAAAGATCGTAGCACCTATCGCCAAAAATTACTGAGTGATGACATAGCCCGCCAATTAACCGACGATGTGGGAAGAAGAGTTTGGGTACCTATCAGCAAACGCATTAAAAAATCGCTAAAGTAAAAGCGCTTAACGTTAAACAAAATAAGCCTATCTTTGTTTATTGATTACCGTATCGCAATTATCATGTCAAACACAAATAAATACTGCAATAATTTAACTGCCTACTCCCGATTTTTAACCCGTGAAGTTAAAATTGGTGAATTACTTTTAGGTGGCCACAATCCAATTCGTGTTCAAAGTATGACCACAACCGATACCATGGATACCAAAGCTACAGTTGCACAAAGTATTCGCATGATAGAAGCAGGTTGTGAATTGGTGCGCATCACCGCGCCAAGCATGAATGAGGCAAAGAATTTAGAACAGATCAAAAAAGAGATCCGTGCTGCTGGTTTTAATACACCGTTAGTTGCAGATATACATTTTACACCCAACGCTGCCGAAATGGCTGCACGCCTGATAGAGAAAGTTCGTGTAAACCCGGGCAATTACGCCGATAAAAAGAAATTTGAAACCATTGATTATTCCGATTCGGCTTACGAAGCTGAATTAGAGCGCATTCGCCAACGCTTTACGCCTTTAGTAAAAATTTGTAAAGAATACGGCACTGCTATGCGTATAGGTACTAACCACGGTTCGTTAAGCGATCGCATCATGAGTCGCTATGGCGATTCGCCGCTTGGTATGGTTGAGAGCGCTTTGGAATTTGTTCGCATTTGTGAAGAGAACAACTATCATGAGTTGGTTATTTCTATGAAAGCCAGTAATACGCAGGTGATGGTTCAGGCTTACCGTTTATTGGTAAGTAAAATGATAGAGACCAGCCGTAATTATCCATTGCATTTAGGTGTTACAGAAGCCGGTGATGGTGAAGATGGACGAATTAAATCAGCAGTTGGTATTGGCACTTTATTGGAAGATGGATTGGGAGATACCATTCGTGTTTCATTAACGGAAGAGCCGGAATACGAAATACCGGTTGCACAAAATTTAGTTCGCAGATATTCTAACCGTGCTGATCACGATCCTATAAAACCAATTGAGAAAGAACTCCCTTACGATCCGTTTGCATATAACAGACATCACACACGTGAGGTCATCAATATTGGAAATCACAATGTGCCGCGCGTAATTGCCGACCTGAGTAACAAAGAAGAGATCACAGCAGCATCATTATTTGCCAACGGTTATATTTATTCTGTGCCATTAGATAAATGGAATTTGAATGATATGGCTGTTGATTACATATACGCCGGCGATCATTCGGTGAATTTCGAAATTCCGGGTACACTGGGCATCATCTATAATTCAGAGACCTATAAAAAACACAGCGCACAGCAACGCGCCTACCCTTTATTTTGCGGTGAAGAATATTTTAAAAGCAATTCACGATCAACTGAACTGAATTTTATTGCAGTTGATCACACGGTGTTAACTAATGATTTTATTGAACGCCTTAACAAAGAGAAGAATTGTGTATTGATACTTGATTCATTCAATAACCTGGCAATGGCTGAGATACGCCGAATGGTAATGGATCTGAAATATGCCAAGTGTGAAACACCGATCATCCTTAAATTAAATTACAAAGATCTTTCAGAAGAACAGTTTCAGCTTTATGCAAGTACCGATGCCGGCGCTCTTCTGTTAGACGGTATGGGCGATGGTATCTGGATCAAACAGCACAATTGTGTGAACCCTATTACTTTGAACTCAACGCAATTTGGTATTTTACAAGCAACCCGTACGCGCATCAGTAAAACCGAATACATCAGCTGCCCAAGTTGCGGCCGCACTTTATTTGACCTACAGGAAACCACTCAAAAAATACGTGAACGTACCGATCACTTAAAAGGTGTAAAAATTGGTATCATGGGTTGTATAGTAAATGGTCCGGGTGAAATGGCCGATGCCGATTATGGCTATGTTGGAACAGGCCCCGGAAAGATCAGTTTATACAAAGGCAAAGAGGTGGTTAAAAAGAACGTGACCTCCGAAACTGCTGTTGATGAGCTGATCTCATTAATAAAAGAGCACGGCGATTGGGTTGAACGAGTTAATTAAAAAATAATTATCTTTATTTTTTAAAGATCATTATTGAAAAATCTCTTTTATACTTTTTGTTTCCTAGTACTTTATACTTCTGTTTCTTCACAAACCGATTCAGTTAAAGTTACGGTTGTAACAACTCCTCATAAATGTGAAAAAGGCAGTGCCACCATACAAATTTCGGGCGGTAAATTACCTTACACCATTAAATGGAGCACCGGCGAAACCGTTGTTTTAAGTGTTTACAAATTACCCGAAGGCGAATACAGTGTGCTTGTGCAGGATTCAGGAAAAGTTCGCCAAACCAATACCACCTTTAAGATCGTTAGGGAAGAATGCCCGGTAATTGCCGAGAACCATTTTACACCGAATGATGATAATTACAATGATACATGGAACATCTACAACACTCAGTATTATCCTGAATTTGAATTATACGTTTTTAATAAATGGGGGCAACAGGTGCATCAACAAAAAAACACATATACCCCTTGGAATGGCGATGGACTTGGAACCAAAGTAGCTGATGGTACTTACTATTTTGTATTTTATTTTAAAGGAAGCGATAAAGATAATTTCTTAAAAGGCGATGTGACCATATTGAGATGAGAAGAACGGTATTCATATTGCTTTTTTTGAAATTTGCTGTTGACCTAAACGCGCAACATACTCCGCAATACACTCAATTCATTTTTAATAAGGCCGGCTATAATCCTGCCGCTGCAGGCACTTCATTAAAAAGTCCTATTGAAATTATTTTTGGTGGCCGCACCCAATATATTGGTTTAGACAATAATCCTAAAACCGCTTTTTTTAGTGGTAATTACACGTTCATTCCTCAGCGTGCTTATAAAAACTGGCATAATGCGGGTGTGTACATCGACCAAGATAGAAACGGCGCCTTTTTTGATAATAGCATTTATTTAACTTACGCGTTCCATCAATTGATCACCAAAAAAACAGTGATGTCGGTTGGTGTGTTTGCCGGATTAAAACAATTTTACATCAACAGCAGTTTGTTTGATCGCAATGATCCTGCCGTTGCGGCTTCCGCCAGATCACTGATGATCTATCCGGATATTATTCCGGGAATACGAATTTATAATCGTAAATTTTTTGCAGATCTTAGTTTTTGGCAGGTGGTTACCTATCAGCAAAAAGGATTCTTTTCATCAAAACAAATTGGCTCACCAAGTAAATTGCCTTTGCATTATAATTTTAGCATCGGAAGAAAATTTATATTACCGCTCGAAAATAAATTATTGATATCCTTTAATATGCGTTCGAGTTATAAAAATATTCCTGACCTTGAATTGAATGTGATGAATTACTGGTACCAGCGTTTTGCCTATGGTTTTAGTGTGCGAAATAAAGATTTTGTTTGCGGCATCTTTCAAATTCGTATCGTAAATAATCTGATCGTAGGATTGGCTTATGATCTATCGGTAAATAAAATGTTCAAACCAAATACACATACCGCAGAGATCATGATAGGTCTGTCACCAATATTTGGTACTAGCGGCGAAAAACGTATGAAGTCGAGTGTGGATGATTGTTCGTTCTAATCGAGCAATTCGTTTTGTATACGAATACTTTCTTCATGCAATAACTGACAAAGCTTTTCAATATGTGCTCTTGAAATATTCCTTTTATCTGCCCATTGCGCACGCGTTTTTAAAATTTCCTGCCAACGCTCTAATTGAAATGCGGTAATATTATGATCTTTTTTATACTGACCGATCAATCGGATCACATTTTCACGTTTTTGGATCACATCCATTAATTCTTCATCAATAGTATCTATAAGTTTTCGCAGATCATCTAAATAAACCTTCACTTCCGAATCAGATGAACGATCGGTTCTGATCTTTAAATTTGAAATAAGTTTTGTAAGGTCGGCAGGCGTTAATTGTTGTTTGGCATCACTTAAAGCCTCATCAGGTTTGTAATGCGATTCGATCATCAACCCGTTAAAACCCATATTAAGCGCTTCCTGTGCTACCTCCTGAATAAGATCACGTTTTCCGGCAATGTGGCTGGGATCGCAAATAACCGGTATTTCCGGCAACAAAGTTCTTAATTCAATTGGTAATTTCCACAAAGGCTCGTTGCGGTATTTGTGTGCGCCATAATAATGAAAACCACGGTGAATGGCTGCAATTTGAGTAATACCGGCTTGATTAATGCGCTCAATGGCACCTATCCACAATTGCAGATCGGCATGAATAGGGTTTTTGATCATCACTGGCACATTTACTCCTTTTAATGAATCGGCAATTTCCTGCACACTAAACGGATTAACGGTTGTGCGGGCGCCAACCCACAAAACATCCACCCCATGCTTCAAAGCCATTTCAACATGTTGGGCATTTGCTACCTCAACGGTTGTTTTTAAATGATAGCGCTGTTTAACCTCCTGCAACCATTTTAAAGCCTTATCACCCATACCTTCAAATGAATTCGGACGAGTACGCGGTTTCCAAACACCCGATCTGAATAATGCAACCTGCGGGATCTTACTGATCAACTCAGCGGTTTCCAGCATTTGCTGTTCAGATTCGGCTCCGCATGGTCCGGCAATAATGAGTGGCTCTTCTTTTGAATGTAACCAGGTATTTAATGGGGCAATGGTCATAATTGAATAACAAAAGTATTAAAGATTAGTTGATAAACCGAAAATTACCTTTTTTAAGGTATAGGATTAAATACCTTGTTGAAATACTTTTGATACCATGTTAGAGCAAGTAAAGGTTAAACCATTTGAAAACGAATGCCCGCTAATGGTGCTGATGGGAAGCGCTTGCTTTAAAAAGAAAAAAGATTGTTGCCGTAAATTTAAAAAAGGCGACAGATGTAAAAAGTGTCCCGGACGAAAATAATTACTTCTCCAATCGCATCTTCATTCGCACATCCTTTACCGGCCTGTCATTAGAATTCGTTTTAACGGCTGCTATTTTATCGATCACTTCCATACCCGATATCACTTCACCAAATACGGTGTAAGTACCATCTAAATGAGGCGTTCCGCCAACCGTTGTGTAGGTTTTCTTTTGGTATTCCGAAAAAAAGTAAGCCGGTGATTTTCGTGCCTCTACCTTGATCATTAATTCAATACTCTTATTTACCAGTTCGGCACTATCAAGCATATTTGCTGCCTTATAGCTATCGTACTTCACTTTTAAAGCCTTGCCCTGCTCGCTTTTCATGAAATTACGGGCTGCAGCATTATAGCTGTTTCGGTTAATGCGTTCTTCCGCTTTTTTCAGGTCATCTTCTGTTCGCACTTTTCCTTGAACAATGTAAAACTGGCAGGCACTCGATTCAAATTTTGGGTTAATATCATCGCCTTCTCGTGCTGCGCAAAGTGTTCCTTTTTTGTGTATCAAATTAGTGCTGATCTCAGCCGGAATAGTATAACCAATTTCGCCATTACCAAGTGTATCGCCTTCTTTAGCCCTTTTGCTAACCGGATCTCCGCCTTGTATCATAAAATTGTTTATTACCCTATGAAACAACAAACTGTCGTAAAATGAATTATTAACGAGCTTTAAAAAATTTGCTTTATGTAAGGGTGTTTCCTCATACAGCTTCAATTTCATAGTACCGTAAGGGGTTTCGAGAATAATGGTTTCTTTACTTAATGTTTGTCCGCAAAGCCAAAACGCATTAAAGGTCAAAAAAACAGCTAATATCCTTTCAAATTTTGTCATTTAGCCTAAATTATATATATTTGTTAAGTAATTAATTAATTATGAGAAACAAAGTTATATTTCCATTCATTGTTCTAATGGTTTCTTTCAATTATTTTTTCATTTCTTGTGAAAAAAATACAGATTGTAAAGCTACTGTAAAATGTGTGGATGCAAATGGTTCTGCTGTACAAAATGCTGCAGTTCAACTATATGCAAATGTTAAAACCAGTAATGGCGGAACAGTTGTGGCTGACTTAAAAGCAAATGGTGTAACCGATGGTGGTGGAACTGTTTCTTTTGTATTCAAACTTCCTGCAATTTATGATATTGTAGCTTCTATGACTGTTGCAAATACAGGAACTACAGGGCCTGCAACTTCTACTTTGGTTGGAAACGGCATTATTAAGTTAGAAGAGGGTAAAACAGTTGAAAAGACTGTAACCATAAAATAATCCTTTTGAAATAATAAAATTGATCATTCCTCCCTAAAAGGAATGATTTTTTTTTGCAAATCATGAAATTTAATTATAATATTACCTTTTTTAAAATTGAATTTTAATTTAAAGATATTTAAGAACTTCATCCTTTTAATGGCATCTATCTTCATGTTAAGCTCTTGCGGCGGTGATGGCGATAAAGCAGGCGGAAAAGATGAAGGTATTATTGAGTTTGAAACCAAAGCGGTTGATCAAACCCATCCGTTATCTGGTTTAGCACCGGGTTCAGCTACATTAAAATACAAGAAGGATAAATTTGTGATGGAAATGAGCACCATGGGTATGTTTAACACCACTATCATTGGTGATACCAAAGAAAAGACCATGGCTCAAACCGTAAAATTCATGGATATTAAGCAGGCTTGCATTGAAAAAGAAGCTGATATCATGAAAGATAACAACGAATATAAATTGATGATCGAAGAAACAAAAGAAACAAAAAAGATCATAGGTTTAAAATGCTATAAATTGAAGGTTAGTATGGCAGCTGATCCTTCTAAGACTTTTGAAGCATGGTATACAAAAGAATTAGGTATGGAGAACTGCAACGTTCTTACGCCATATGCTCAGGTTAAAGGTGTTTTATTGGATTACCGAGCAAAACGTATGGGTATGGAGATGCGCTTTCTTGCTAAGTCTGCCAAAAACATCGAAATTCCTGACAATACCTTTGAAATTCCGGCTAACCTAAAAATGGTTTCTAAAGCCGAAATGACCAAGTTCTTCAACGACCTTCAATAAAATTCATTTCCTTTTATTAAATTTTATTTCAATATGAAAAATGTTGCTTGCCTTTTTATGCTCCTTACTTTAGGTAGCTTTGCACAGGAAACCTTTTTAGGGCATCAGATACATTTTACACCAAAAACATTCCCTAAAAATGATTTTAACATCGAAAGCTATTATCAAAGTCTGATTAGCAAGTACACAACTATCATTAAAAAACAAAATGAATTGCATGAATTTGCTTCGGCACTTACCGAAAGCAAAAACTATTATGTGAATTCCAATACCGAATATGAGAACATGCCTGAAGCTGTTGCTTATTTGGAAAAGATCATCTCTAAACTTGAATTTGAAAAACAACTGAATTTACAGATACGTATCATTCGCGACCCATCCATTAACGCTTGCGCCTTTGAAGATGGTACCATTTATGTGAATATAGGTTTGCTTGCAAAATATAAAACCGAAGCACAAATTGCCGCTATTTTAGGTCATGAATTTGGGCACATTTTAAAGCAACATGCATACAACAGTTACGCCACCAAAAAAGAGTATTTTAAAAGCACCTACTACTCGCCCTACACTCCGCATTCATCTCTTCTTGGTACGGTTATTAAAACCAAACAATTATCATCGCGCTTAATTTCACAAGAAGAAGAGAGTGATGAAATTGCCACTCAGGCCTTGATCAAATCGAACTACAACTCCATGGCATTATCACAATGCTTTAATTTATTTTCTGCGCTTGATCTTAAATACCGCTCATCTATTGATGGTTACGACGGAAGTTCGTTGCTTTATTTGCGCACACATCCGTCTTCCGATAAACGAAAAGCAAAGGCCCTGCAAATAACAAATAACAGCGGCAAAAACTTTTTAATTGATTCGGTTTACTTCTTTAAACTTAAACAACAGGCAATTGATGAAAGCATTAATCTCCTTTTTGAAAATCAGGATTTTGAAGAATGTTTAGAAATGGCTTTTGTTGAACACCTTAAAAAACCAAATGATCCGTATTACCTCTTCTATCTAACAGAATGCATTCGTCGTTCAATGGCATACGATAAAGATTACCATGCCTATGCATTTATTACCAGCAACTATCAGGCAAGTTTTAATAACAAACCTTATACCGAAGGAAAAAATCTGGTTAAAAACAAAAACGAAATAACACCTACTAAAAAAGGCAAACACTATTTACTTTACAACCTTGTTGGCCCCATGTTATTGACCGACTCCAGCGATTATCAAACTTTTATTGCTAAAGATCTTTTGAATGAGGATACTTTAGATTTTTTTACAAATGGTGATGCGCTAAACTATTTTAAGGAAAAGAACAAACGATTGAATTTTAGTCTTAATAATTTGTTTTTCGGAGAAAACTGTTTAGGCAACCAAACTGAAAGAGAAAAACATTATTGCAACTTACCCGAGCAAACCAAAGCGTACCTCGAAAAACCTAAAAACAAAAAGTATCTATACATTTTGTATGATGTAGATCATTTGGTTACCGAAAAGAATGGGATATACAGCAATACCCAATTCTCGATGATCTTTGACACCTACAAAACCATTTATGCGAATGTGAAAAGCTATAATACAGAAAAAGATATTTATACTGATAGCATTCTTAATTTTAGTGAGCGTAATCATTTGTATGATTATTTAAAACTCATCTATCCATTGATCAAAAACCAAAGTATTAAAAAACCCAACGGCAGAGATATTTTTAAAGCCTTAGGAGGCGCCGATATTTCTCAAAAATTTATCACACGCGATACGGCTAATTTTAAAAGCTCGGTAATTGCGCCCGAATTAGTGGATATTCTCAATCACCATGATCTGGACGGCATCATTTTTTCGGCCGTTTCCATCGAAGAAAGCAGTTCATCCAGTATGTATGGCGATTCAAATATGAAAACCTGGACCGTAAAGCATTTTTTAATGGATGCCAAATCGGAAAAAGTGAAGTTTTATACCAGTGCAAGCT
>JBIKKW010000059.1:0-19139 GCA_044360115.1 Bacteroidia bacterium | reverse complement strand
AATCCAATCCATCTTTTCGGTTTTTGAATACTTTATAAGGTCGTTTTGGCTTATTGAATTTCAAATAAAAGTTTCCGATCATGGCATAGGCTAAATTATCTACTATTACAGCCATGGCCTTGCAAGGCGAAATTTCCTCTAATACTATCGCATTATCCCGCGCTTCTTTTGTAACATTGATGCCATCTTCCGCTTCAAAAATAAAAGGCGTCAGTTTTTTTTCGGTAACCACGTTATACGCATCCAGCATGCGCATTTGAAGTTCAATATCCAGCACCGAATTGGCTTTTAAAAGCACATATACAACACCATCACTTTTTAGTGAGATCCGCACTTCTTTAAGGTCAATTTCCTTAACTATTTCAGGTTCGTTACTCAAATCTTAAGTTTGTAAAACCCCAACATTATAGGGTTTGGTGATAGGTGCGTGGTTAGCCATTTCAATTCCCAAACTTACTACTTTGCGTGTATCTAACGGATCAATGATCGCGTCTAACCACAAACGCGAAGCCGCGTAATATGGCGTAGTTTGAGAATCGTAACGGTCTTTTGTTTTGTTATACAATTCGGCTTCCTTTTCAGGTGTAATTTCTTCGCCTTTTGCTTTTAAGGATGCTACTTCAATTTGTACCAATACTTTGGCAGCTTGTGCTCCGCCCATTACCGCAACTTGCGCGGTAGGCCAACCAACGATCAAGCGTGGGTCGTATGCCTTACCGCACATGGCGTAATTAGCCGCGCCATAGCTATTACCAACAATGATGGTGAATTTAGGAACTACCGAATTACTCATGGCATTAACCAGTTTGGCGCCATCTTTAATGATACCGCCATGTTCGCTGCGTGAACCAACCATAAAGCCGGTTGCATCTTGTAAAAACACCAAAGGGATCTTCTTTTGGTTGCAATTCATAATAAAACGAGCTGCTTTATCAGCGCTATCGCTATAAATTACACCACCAAACTGCATTTCACCTTTTTTGCTTTTAACCACTTTTCGTTGGTTGGCAACAATTCCAACAGCCCAGCCATCAATACGGGCATAAGCACAAATGATGGACTGGCCGTAAAGTTCTTTATATTCCTCGTATTCGCTATTATCCACCAAACGTTCAATGATCTCGTGCATATCAAATTGTTTTTCGCGAGCGTCTGGTATTATTCCGTAAATTTCTTTTGGATCCTTTTTAGGTAGGGCAGGGGTTTCGCGGTTAAAGCCGGCTTTTTCATAATCGCCAACCTTGCTCATAATGTTACGAATGCGTGTTAAGCAATCTGCATCATCTTTACATTTATAATCGGTTACACCGCTAATTTCACAATGCGTGGTAGCGCCTCCCAATGTTTCATTATCAATATTCTCGCCAATTGCGGCTTTCACCAAGTAACTACCTGCCAGGAAAATAGAACCCGTTTTATCAACGATCATGGCCTCATCACTCATAATAGGCAAGTAGGCTCCACCGGCCACACAACTACCCATTACCGCGGCAATTTGTAAAATACCCATGCTGCTCATAATGGCATTGTTTCTGAAAATACGGCCAAAATGCTCCTTATCGGGAAAGATCTCATCCTGCATTGGTAAGTAAACCCCGGCACTATCCACTAAGTAAATGATAGGTAATTTGTTTTCCATGGCAATTTCCTGCGCACGTAAATTCTTTTTTCCGGTAATTGGGAACCAGGCTCCTGCCTTTACAGTAGCGTCATTTGCCACTACAATACATTGCTTGCCGCTAACATATCCGATCACGATCACAACGCCACCACCCGGACAACCGCCATGCTCGGCATACATTTCGTATCCTGCAAAAGCGCCCATTTCAAAACGTGGTGTGCCTTTATCTAAAAGGAAATCAATACGCTCACGTGCGCTCATCTTTCCTTGTTCGTGTAATTTATCAATACGGCTTTTACCACCGCCTAAATATATTTTTGATAAGCGTTGCTCCATTTGAGAGATAAGCAAACGCATCTTGTCGTCGTTTTTATTGAATTCTAAATCCATAATTATCTTGAAGGGTAAATATACAAATACCTAACAAAATCCCTAAAAAAGTGTTTGATATTTTTAATAAAAATTAAAGGCTCTCTTTTCTAATTTCTGTTAACTTTGAGCATGAATAAATTCTTAACAGGCACAGGTGTTGCCATCGTTACGCCTTTTACAAAAAAAGGACAAGTTGATACAAAAGCCTTAGATAAATTAGTAAAGCATTTGATCAAAGGAAAGATCGAATACATTGTGGTATTAGGTACAACCGGCGAAACAGCTACATTAAGTAAAAGCGAAAAACAATTGGTGATCGATACCGTTGTAAAAGCAAACAATAAAACCTTGCCATTAGTTTTAGGAATTGGCGGAAACAATACAGCCGAAGTTGTAGAGGCTTTAAAAAGCACGGATGTAAAGGATTTTAGGGCTATACTTTCGGTTGCTCCATATTACAATAAACCAAATCAAAAAGGATATTACGAGCATTACAAAGCAGTTTCAAACGCGAGTAAATTACCTGTAATACTTTATAACGTGCCTGGAAGAACAGGAAGCAACGTAACCTGGGAAACTCAAGTGAAGATCGCTAAAGATTTTAAGAATATAGTAGCTACAAAAGAAGCCAGTGGAAATATTGAGCAGATCATGAAGATCATTAAGAACAAACCAAAAGATTTTATGGTGATCAGCGGTGACGATAATTTAACCTTACCTATCATAGCTTGTGGAGGTGTAGGTGTGATTTCGGTTGTAGCAAATGCTTTCCCTAAAGATTACAGTGATATGGTTCGTGCGGCTTTAAATTATGATTTTGAAAAAGCTCAAAAATTACATTATGGTTTGGTGGATATTACCGATCAGTTATTTGCAGATGGCAACCCGGGAGGAATTAAACATGCATTAAGCAAATTAAAGATTACAGAACCACACGTGCGTTTACCATTATGTGAACCAAATGATTCAGTAAAAGAAAAGTTGAACAACCTCATTAAAAACTACTAATGGCAAAAACACAAATATTAAATGCCGTTCAAATAGATCAAAAGCTAAATCGCATGGCTTACCAGATCTATGAAACAAACTTTAGCGAAAAGGAATTGTTTATTGTGGGTATTGATGGGAATGGATACAAGGTGGCAAATGAAATTGCAGCGCGATTAAAAAAAATATCAACCATTAAAATTAAAGTTGGAAAACTGAAGTTGGATAAAGAAGAACCTTGGAAAACAAAGCCCGTAATGGATTTTACAGAAAAGGATTTTGTGAATAAAGCGGTGATCATTGTAGATGATGTTTTAAATAGTGGCAAAACATTAATGTACGGCATCAGAACCTTTTTAGATAAACCAGTAAAACAATTGAACACTTTAATACTTGTTGATAGAAGCCATACACGTTTTCCGGTAAAAGCCGATTTTGTTGGTTTAACTTTAAGCACAACATTGCAGGAGCATATAGAAGCCGACTTCAGTAAAAAAGGTAAAGAGGCCGTTCATTTAATTTAAGATGAGTCAAATAAAATCGGAAAGTGATGTAAAATTAACCGCCTTGTTAGAAGTAACAAAGGCTATTAATAATAACTTTTCGGTTTCCCAATTACTCGAATTATATCAGGATATTTTACAAAACAGACTGGGCGTTGGACGCTTGGTGCTATTTAGTTTGGATAAGACCTGGGATTGTTTGTTAACCTATGGCATGCCCGATTATGCAACAGAACCAAGGTTTGAAGAGGATCTTTTAAGTTTTAATGAGATAGAAACGATCACTTACAATAAAGGTGAATTAAGTAAAAGTTTTGAGATCGTTATTCCGGTTTATCATAAGAAAAGTCCGCTTGCCTATGTATTACTTGGCGATGTTGATCCGGATAAGGTTGAATTAAGTAAATCGGTGAAGCACTTACCCTTTGTGCAAACGCTTACCAATATTATTGTTGTTGCCATTGAGAACAAGAAATTATTTAAATCGAACATTCAAAAAGCGCAAATAAATAAGGAGTTGGAATTAGCACAAAGCATGCAACAAATGCTTTTCCCAAATTATTTACCAAATACAGATTCGTTTAGTGTTAGTGCCAAATATTTACCGCATCAACAGGTTGGTGGCGATTATTATGATTTTATTAAACTTAACAATCATGAATACATTTTTTGTATTGCCGATGTAAGCGGTAAGGGAGTTTCAGCTGCTATTTTAATGAGCAATTTGCAAGCTACCTTACAAAGTTTATGTAATTATACCCATAACTTAAAAGATATTATTATTGAACTGAATAAACGTGTAATTAATAATACCAATTACGAAAAATTTGTTTCGTTTTTTTTAGGGAAGATCAATACAAAAAGTCAGCAACTAACCTACATCAATGCCGGCCATAATGCACCTTTATGGTATATCGACAAGAAATTTATTTCATTAACAAAAGGTACCACATTATTGGGCATACAGGAAGAGTTAAGAGATATTGATGTGGAGATAATGGATTACGCCTCTGATTTCACCTTGTTTTGTTACACCGATGGATTAACCGATACTGTTAATACCGAAGATATATCCTTATCAATTGAAGAAATTAAAACATGTATTGAAGCCAATACAAAAAACACTCCTGAAAAAATAAATGAGGCCATTATGAATATAGCAATGGAGCATAAAGGCGAAAGAGATTTTACGGATGATATTGCTTTATTAACCTTAAAGGTTACCGATCTGATCTTTTGATTTTAACCACGAATTAACGCGAATGAATTAGTGGTAATTCGTGTAATTAGTGGCTCTTACTTTTATCTGTACCGTTCTTATGAAACAGATCGATACAAACCATGATGGATAAGAAACTCCAGAAAGGCAAGGACAATTTATCTGTATCTAAAAAGTTATTTAAAAATCCATGAATAAAATACGTAACCAATCCCAAAAAAACGCCTGTTCCTAATATACGTGTGTCTCTGTCCTTTATTTCTTTAAATAAACGGTAACCAAAATTAAATGTGTAAAATAGCAATACCACAACGATCAATAAACCTATTACACCTTCTTCTGCTAAGGGGCCAAGATACTCGCTGTGCGCATTTCCATTGGTTCCAAAGTTGGTACTAATTACCGTAGTTTGGCTGCTTAATTGGTACGGTGCGTATTTGAACATGTAGGTTCCAGGTCCCCATCCAAAAAACGGTTTATCTTGCCACATACGAATAGCACAACTCCAGCGGTTCAATCGCTCCAGGTTAGATGCATCGGTTGAAATGTTTGAAACTGATTCAATATTATTCATAAAACCTTCTTCAGCATCGGTATTGTTTCTTCCTAAAGCAATTAAGATCTCATCCTGAAATGTAAAAAACAAAATACCGGATGTGAAAATAACCGTAACCAGCACTTTGAAATTAAATCGTAACAGTAAGGTTATTAAAACCATAAAGGCAACAAATATGCCTAACCAGGCAGCCCGCGCGTAGGATAACACAATGGCTAAACAAAACAATAATAAAATTCCACCATAAAGCATTTTATTGAATTTGGAAATGGTACTAATAAAAAAGAAGGAGACAACAACCGGTATGAACATTGCTAAAGCAGCACCATAAGCAGTATGATCGTTATAAAAAGGCGACATAACCCAATCTGCCGATTTGTGATCAAAATTAAATCGCGAATGCATTAAAATGGTATAAACGCAAACAAGCGCTAATGCTACGATGTATGATGTAAGAAATGGAATGATGGTTTGTTTATTTCTGAATAAATAATTTGCTAAGAAATAAGAACTGAAAACAAACCAGCATCTGGAAATTAAGAATTTAACTGAAATTAAAATATCCTCACTTGCCAACATCGTAACAAATATCCAGAACAATTGAACAAAAATGATCAAGGTGATAGGATGACGATTGATGTTTTGATTGTATTGATTGGAATAGATCTTATTTAAAAAATACAATAGCATAAGCCCTGCCATTAGCGGTTCGGCAGGTAAACTAAGGTTTACGGTACCATAATAACCAAGTTCTTTTAATGAAATGGATAAAGGTGTGATAAATGCTAAAAAGTATAATAAGCTTTGTAAATGGTAAACCGCGTAATAGCCAACAATTAAAATAAATGGAATGGCGTTGTATTCGTAAAAATAATCGCGCTTTTCAACCAATACATACACATTACCCAAAATAAAGAGGGTAACTAATACATAGAAAATATTTAATTTATTAAGCTTTAGCATTCCTTTGTTTGATGCGGAAACGGATCATGATAATAACCAACGACATTACTAAAGTTGAAAGCACAGAAGTGATAACAATTATTGAGCGAATTGGATAGCAACGCTTATCGGCAACGGTTGGATGCGACACAATAGAAAAGAAAGTTAGATCACCTGCGTAATCCATATAAAATTTATCGCGTTTATAAACCAAGCGGCCGTATGATTTCGAAAGGCCTTTTATCTTTTCCTGATATTCTTTTTGCTTTAATTTTTTAGCTTTCTTACTTTTTTTCTCTACATCTTTGCCATCTGAATCAATGTATACTTCATCACCTTTTGCCAGGGCTAAAACCGAGTCAATTGATTTGTTTTGCATACCAATGGTTTTGTTGATGTTGTTGATGTATTGGTATAAAATGTACTTTTTGTTATTCTTAACCAATTCGTTGGTCAATTCTAAAATACCACCATTAATTTGTTGAGCCATTAAAGCCTCCGGAGCTTTAACCGTAATTTCAATGGATTCGTAAAGGGTAGGAGAGATGCTCACATACTCTTTATACATGTAATCAAATAGTGCCTTTCCGCCTTTTACTTTTGTAGTATCAATTCCATAATATTCATACAATTTGAATTTTTTGGCAAGATCTTGTTTTACATCGTTGCTGTTAAAATATTGCATCAATTGTTCCGTTGATGACTCATCGGAAGTTGGATAAAGGTTTACCGGAAATACAATAGATGTTGATTTGTAAAGCGGACGGATCAAATACGTTGCGCTAAAGGAGATCACAGCAACAACAGCACAAATGATCATTAACTTAAATTTGTGTGACCAAATTTCTTTAAATATGTCCTCGGTTTTGTTAAACTCGTTCATGGTTTCTTAAATTAGGTTTTTACTGTTATTAATTTTTTTGTTTAATGGCACTTAGGTTTTCTTTAAATAGCAAAAATATGAACGTTAAAATAAAGGTTGATAAAGCCGTTACCAAAACGATCAAACTTTTAAACGGACGAGCTTTAAACTCATTTGGTTTGCCTTTCTCCAGAACGAACATAAATGGCAAATATTTCTTTTTATTTACAACGGCATCATCATACTTTGATTTTATAACCGGAAATTTAAAGCGGTATTTTCTTAAGTTTTCACTTACATGTAAGTAGGCACCGCCATATTTTTTCAAATTATTTAATTTTTCTTCCAATAAACTGGCGCCTTGTTTGTTTCCTTTTTCTAACGCTTTAGCATAACTTTTAGTATACGCTTCCACATCTGTTTTATAATCTAAAACGCCTAGGTTTCTTAAAGCTTGTAAACTATCTTCTAATTCATTCATGCGAACGATGGTGTTATCATATTCTTCTTTCACAATATTAAAAGCTTCATCTGCCATATGCTGGGTCATTTGTTTTCTAACCGTATCACAATAACTAATAATACCATTGCAAATTTCTGCGGCGCCATTAGCAGTATAATCGTAAGCTTCAACTTTTATGGAGTTAAAATCAGTACGTTTGATCTTAACCATATTATCCCATTTTAATGTTAAGTTATGGTCACCAAATTGATCGTTCTTAATTTTCCAGCGCTCCCATAAATTAAATTTATCGGCGATCAATCGTTTTAAACTCTCAGAAGTTAGCACCTGAATAACTTTTTCGGCATCATCCTCGTCTCCAATTTGCATGTAGTCTTCCTGATTACCCACATTTTGTTCAACCAATAATTTGGAAACTGAAAACTGGCGTATTGGGAAAATTATACCTGTTGATTTATATTGCGGCGCTATTAAAAATGAGATCACAATAGCCAGGATGGTTGCTACAGAAGTGAAAAGAAGCAAAGGCTTTTTCCACTCCATGGCCTTTTTAAAAAGTCCTGTTAAATTAATGTTGTTATTGTCCATTATTTGTATTTGATAAATCTTAAAATTGATTTGTGATTAATTAATCCTGTAACAAATGCGAATAATCCGCTAAAGATCAGCATCATTACAAAATTTAATTTCCATTGTGTTGTTAAATTTACTGTAAAATAATTAATAAAGATCACCCCTAAAATAAATAAGAATAAGGAGGTAAGTAGTTTTTTATTGATGTGGAAATTAAATACTTTATAGCAAATATATACTTGTACCAAGGCTGTAAAGAATTGCGTGATCAAACTCGCTACTGCACTTCCATAAGCATAAAATCTCGGGATCAAAATAAAGTTCAATATCACATTTACTAATATGCCAAAAATTGCCATGGTATTTAATTGCTTAAAGTTACCGTTTGCGGTTAATAAGGTTCCAAAAATATAGGTCATAGAGATAGCGGTAAAACAGCACATTAACACACCCAAGATCTCGTGTCCCTCGGCACTGCCATTATACAAGAGTTTACAAAACTCGTCTGAATAAAACAAACAGCTTATTGAAACAATGATGGCAGGTGCTACCAAGATGGTAAATGATAACTTAACAATGTTCTCAATATTTTCTTTATGCTTTATCATTCTGCTGAAAATAGGAAGCAATTGAACTGCAAAAAGAATAGCTATGTTGTTAGCGGCATCTAATAAACGGAAGGCTTTTGCATAAATACCGGTTTGCGATTTTCCAAAATCACCGGGCAATAATCGCTCTATCATAACACTATCAAAGCGATTATAAAAGGTCATTAATAAAACCAAAACGGCAAACGGAAAACTTTGCTTTAAGATCATCCAATTGAATGGCCAATGCCAACTCAATTTAAATGTATGTGTTTTTCCTAATACAATTACAAAGCCAATAAAGGCGGTTAAAGCATACCCTGCAGTTTGAGCATAGGCATAATTCATAATGTCAACCTTTAAGCCAAACAAATTATACATCATGGCAAAAAAGATGATAAGCATGATCACACGATCTAAAACCGAAACAATACTATCAACCCTGAACAAATGTAAACCTTGCAAATATGATCGCATAAAAGCAATCATACTTAATAAAAAACTATTAAAACAAAGCACCAATAAAAGCTTTATATACCTCAGATCTCCCTGATAGATTATGGCTGCCAAGGCTAAGGTTACAATGAAATATAACAGCCCTAAGGCAAATTTAAGGGTAAGCAACTTACTAAAATGCTTACTTAGCAAATGGCTGTTTTGCGCAATATTTCGGTTATTGAAGTTTGCCAAACCTAGGTCGAGCAATATATTTGAAAGAAAAGAGAAGTTAAATAATACAATGTATTCGCCATACATAATGTTCCCAACATCCATCTGAACCTTTGGATCAACGATCAGGATCCAAAAAGGTTTAATTAAGAGGTTTAAAACCAATAATATAGCCAGATCAAATATGAACTTCTTTTTTTGCACAGGAGCAGGCAAAGATAGTATTTTTTGGCTTTTAAACTAATTAATTTCATAGTTTTGCAAGGTGCAAATAGTAGTAAATACAAGACTTTTGATTAAAAACCGTTTAGAAGGAATTGGATGGTTTAGTTATCAAACTTTAAAGCATATTACCCAAACGCATAAGGAGCATCAATTTGTATTTTTATTTGACAGACCTTACGATGAGGAGTTTATTTTTTCGGATAACATAAGCCCTATGGTTATTGGTCCGCAAGCGCGCCATCCCTTTTTGTATTATTTATGGTTCGAACAATCGGTGCGTTCGGTACTCACTAAAGTTAAGCCCGATCTGTTTTTGTCGCCTGACGGATTTTTGTCGTTAAGCTCTAACTGCAAGCAACTGCCTGTTATCCACGATATCAATTTTAAACATCACCCCAAGGATACGCGTTGGTTAACAGCAAAATATTACAATTATTATTTTCCGCGTTATGCTAAAAAAGCAAAACGAATTGCAACGGTATCTGAATACAGTAAGCAAGATATTGCAAAGAATTACAACATTGATCCTAAAAAAATAGATGTTGTATACAATGGCATTAATTCATTTTTTAAACCGGTAGATGAGTTCACCAAAAGCACAACAAAAAAGAAATTTGCTAATGGATGTGATTATTTTGTTTATGTAGGATCCTTACATCCACGAAAAAATATTCCAACCCTTATAAAAGCCTTTGCTCAATTTAAAAAAGACAAAACAACTAAAGTAAAGTTGGTATTGGCCGGACCAAATTACTGGGGTATGCAGGATACCTACAAATTGATAAAAGAGAGTGGGATAGAAGGGGAAGTGATCTTTACCAATCGATTAAGCAATGATGATTTGGCTAACGTTTTAGGCAGCGCCATTGCCATGACCTTTGTACCCTATTACGAAGGATTTGGGATACCTTTGGTTGAGGCCATGCAGGCCGAAGTGCCAATTATTACCAGTAATGTAACCAGCTTACCTGAAATTGCCGGAGATGCGGCATTATTGATAGATCCGTTGAGTGCCAATCAATTAAAAGAGGCCATGATCAAGGTATGGCAAGATGAAGCTTTACGAAACGATCTGATACAAAAAGGTATTGCTAGAAAACAAGAATTCAGTTGGGAAAAAAGTGCTGATCTTCTTTGGGATTCGATCCAAAAAGTGGTAAAAATATAGTAGACTTAACGAAGAATTACTTTCCATTTTTTGGTGTTATAAGTTCTAACTTGGCTATCTTTTATCCTTCTGTACATCAAATATGAAAGGCCTAATCCTACAGGTTCAAAAATTACCAGAGGAGCGAGTGACATTTCTACAATCGAAATAACCACACCCGAAACAATTACAAATGCGGCAAATACTGGTACAAAAATTGAAAATCCACTACAACTATTGCTCCTCGAAAAACTGAATGATTCTACGCTATCAATAAGAATTTTTTGTTTTAAATACCTTGTATAGGATTTAACGGTATCGTTTACAATTGGCTTTGATAAAATTATGTATCCATTAGCAATATTCTCGACTGTCCAGATTCTATGTTTACAAGCCGTATCAGAATAGCATTCAGTGCACCCAGAAGTAAAATTTTTATAATAGAATGACTCACCTTTCTTGGTAACTCCAATTCTCATTCCTGATTTTATTTTTGCTTTCTTATGACCATACTTTAAAATGATCTTGTTTTGAGCGATAAATGTGATAGGAATGAATAGAATTAAAAAAAAGATATGAATGATTGCTTTCAATACAAAATATCAATACAATTTTTTAATAAGATCGGGTAGCTGTTTCATGGCAAAGATCTCTTTCATTTTTTCTTTGGCTTCTCCGGCAGGTGATCCAAAATACGTTTTTCCTTCTTCCAGATTTCCGGTAACCCCACTTTGCGCGTAAACCGTTACATTATCAGGTATAATGGCGTTTGATGTAATACCAACCTGACCCCAAACTTTTACATTATTACCAATGGTTGTGCAGCCGGCAATACCTACCTGTGCTGCAAATAAACACATCTCACCAATATGCACATCGTGCCCAACATGTATCATATTATCTAAAATGGTATGTTTACCAATAATGGTATCGTGCGTTACACCTCTGTCAATCGTGCAATTGGCACCAATCACAACATGATCGTTAATGATCACATTGCCGCATGAGTTCAATGGTTCAAACGAAGTGCTACGGTTCTTAAAATAAAAAGCGTCGGAGCCAACAATAGAACCTGCATGAATTTTCACATCATTTCCAATGATACAATGATCATAGATCACCACGTTTGGAAACAACACACAATTATCGCCAATGCTTACATTATTTCCAATAAATACACCCGGCATAATGGTAACATTCTTGCCAATTTTTGCAGTAGTGCTGATGTTTGTGTTACTGTATTGCTTTGGTTGAAAATGCAAAGTAAGTTGATTGAATGCGGTAAATGGTTCGTTGTGAATGATCAATGCTTTGCCTTTAGGGCATTCAACTTCTTTATTGATAATGATGGTGGTGGCGTTACTGCTTAAAGCTTTGTCGTAGTATTTTGGGTGATCAACAAAAACAATATCACCTTTTTCTACGCGATGTATCTCATTGAATCCGGTGATCAGATGATCATCAGTACCAATATATTTAGCTTGTATGAGACCCGCGATCTCTTTTAATGGAGTGGGAGAAATGCGCATAAAAATTATAAATTAATATCATCATTAAAAGATGAATCATCGCCATCGTGGCCAATATATCCTAAACGTTTTCCTGTTTTTAAAACAGCACTGCTTGCCTTTTCCTGAATTTCCATAACACTTACTTGCTTAACCGCGTCGTAAGGAGGAATGAACAGATCGAACGAAACTGCGAAGATCATTAACTCCTGTATGATATCTTTGATATTATCATCTGTTATACCTTCCTCACTATAATTACCATAGCGATTATTTAAGCTTGTTTTTGTTTCAATAAAGAAACGGTTTTCGCGATTCACAAAAATGCGCGCAATTAAAAAGCCAACATCGTTTAAACGGTTGAATTTAAAGGAATCGGAAAGAAAGTTATATACGCTGATGATGCCGCAATACGAATTCAGATCGTTTTGTTTTACGTAACTTGATTTGTATATCGGATGTGATCTTTCAAATTCAAAAACGTTGGTATGCATATCAAACTGAAGCATATCACCGGCAACCTTTAACTGAAAAGATTGTTGATTGAATTCCTTATAACCCAGTGTTACACGGTTATCAACCGATCTTATTTGTTTTGCAAAATCATCTGTAATGTGTTTTGAAACATTTCGCATCTGATCAAACACTTTAATGGTATTAGCATAAACATTTTGCTTCATCACCGATTTTTTGGCAAGAAGTTTTAAGATGGTCTCTTTTTGGTTATCTAACTTTTCTTTCATTAAAAATTAATAAGCGCGGGCAAATACTACCTTTTGAGTGCTTGGTTTTCCGCTGTATATACAAGTTCCTGCTTCTTGTTTGTTATCTAAAGGAATGCAACGGATGGTTGCCTTTGTTTCTTCCTTTATCTTTTCTTCAGTTTCACTTGTACCATCCCAATGCGCATAAATAAAGCCGCCTTTTTCATCTAACAACTTTTTAAACTCATCGTAGGTAGAAGCGTGATGGGTCATTTTAGTTCGTCTTTCAAGCGCTTTATTGAATAGATTTTGTTGTATGCTATGAAGAAGGTCCATGATATAATCATCTGCCTCAGAAACTTTAACAACTTCCTTGGTCAACAGATCTCTTCTGGCAATTTCAACGGTTCCGTTCTCAATATCTCTTTCACCAATTGCCACGCGCACCGGTATTCCTTTTAATTCGTGTTCAGCAAATTTAAACCCGGGACGTTGTGTATCTCTATCGTCGTATTTTACGCTAATACCTTTTGATTGTAAATTGGCCTTCAGTTTTAGGGCATGCTCACTTACTTTTGCTAATCCTTCTTCACCTTTATAGATTGGAACAATAACCACTTGTGTTGGCGCTAATTTTGGAGGAATAACCAATCCCATATTATCGCTATGACTCATAATAAGTGCGCCCATTAAACGTGTACTAACTCCCCAACTGGTTGCCCAAACATGTTCCAACTTACCGGTCTTATCAGCAAATTTCACATCAAAAGCCTTTGCAAAATTCTGACCCAAAAAATGTGAGGTACCAGCCTGTAAAGCTTTACCATCTTGCATCAAAGCTTCAATACAATATGTATCATCAGCACCGGCAAAACGTTCGTTAGGCGTTTTTACACCTTTTAAAACAGGCACTGCTAACCAGTTCTCAGCAAAATCGGCATAAACTTCCAGCATTCGTTTTGTTTCTTCAATGGCTTCTTCTTTAGTGGCATGTGCGGTATGTCCTTCTTGCCATAAAAATTCAGCGGTACGTAAGAACAAGCGTGTACGCATTTCCCAACGCACCACATTTGCCCATTGATTAACCAGGATAGGCAGATCGCGGTAACTTTGTATCCAACCTTTATAGGTATTCCAAATTATGGCTTCGCTGGTAGGGCGTACAATTAATTCTTCCTCTAATTTAGCATCTGGATCAACAATTAACTTGGTTTTATCGTTGGGGTTTGTTTTTAATCGGTAATGTGTAACTACGGCGCATTCTTTAGCAAATCCTTCAGCGTTCTTTTCTTCTGCCTCAAACAAGCTTTTAGGGATGAATAGAGGGAAATAGGCATTCACATGTCCGGTATCCTTAAACATTTTATCTAATGTTTGTTGCATTTTTTCCCAAATAGCATAGCCGTGGGGTTTAATTACCATACAACCTCTAACAGCGCTGTGATCGGCCAAGTCGGCTTCAACAACAATATCATTATACCATTTACTGTAATCTTTTTCTTGTGGGGTAATGGATTTGCTCATAATTCCTTTTGTACAAAAATCTTTAAACTTTACCACTAAATCTTTTTAAACTTACCACTTGTTAAAAGGTTATAATTATAGAAAGATTGATGGCTTTTAATTCGTAAATTTACATATAAATATTCGGGTATTTAGCCTAATAAAAACTTAAATATATGAAAAAATTGATCTTTGGAATATTTTCGGTTTCTATGATTTTATTTTCTTGCAAAAGCAGTAAACTAACTCATTTTAGTGATGATGTTTACAGCGATCCTGTAGAAGAGAGAAGAATAGCATTGGCTAAAGCAGAAGCTTTAAAGAAGCAGCAAGCCGAAGAAAAAGAGAAAGCAGAGGCTGAGCGTTTGGCGCAAAAAGCAATTGATGATGCGAACCCGTATTATCAGGATCCGCAATACAACGCCGATGATTATTACGATTATGCTTACGCTTCTCGCATGCGTCGTTTTCAAAACCCGGTATATGGTGCCGGTTACTATGATAATTACTACACCAACTCGTATTGGTATAATCAAAATCCTTATTCATACGGCACCAGTATCTATGGCGGTTATAATTGGTGGAATCCTTACGGTACAACCGGTATTTACATGGGTAATTCATGGGGTAACCCAATGTGTTATAACAATGGTTTTAACTATGGTTTAGGTTATAGTTATGGTTCATACTGGAACAATCCTTATTATGGATATGGCCAGCCATTTGGTATGTGCAATAATTACTGGAACAGTCCGTGGAATAACCCTTATTATGGTTATGGAAATTACGGCAACTGGGGATACTACAATAGTTACGATGTGAACAGCAATTATACCTATGCGCCACGTCAAGGTAATACCGGAAGTAACAGCGCGCGCGGGAGTTATGCGGGAATGGCCATGCCAAAAGATCTTTCAGGCGATCGCATTCAGTTCATGAATTCAATGATCGAAAAGCAAGAATCAACGCCTAAATTCACCAATATTGAAAGAAGAACGAATCCAACATTTAATGAGCCTTCGGTGAACGGTGGCGCATTAGATCAAAATTCAAATACAGGCAGAAATAACGGTACAAAAAACACCACTTATTCAGGTAATGATGGAAAATCGGTTGGTACAGGAAGAAATACTTATAACACCAATACAAACGGTAACACCAACGAAACGCAAACAGGTACAATTTCTAATCCTCGTAAAAATCAAAGTGCCGGAACTAAAATTTCAGACTCTAACAATAAAGCACAAGATAGCAAGGATACCTATTTTAATCGCTCATCAGGTGGTGGAAATAGCGGTGGAGGGGGTGGAGGAACTTCTAGCCCAAGAGGAGGCGGAAGCACTAATAAGCCACGATAAAAAACGTTCTGTATGCGGTATTTAAAAAGAGCTGTTTTACTTTTATCAATTAGCTCATCACTTTTTTCTTCGGCTCAAAACGATCTGGATGCATTGCGTTATTCGCGCACCGATGTGTTTGGTTCGCCAAGGGCTATTGCATTGGGCGGTGCATTTGGCGCATTAGGTGCTGATGTGAGTTGCGCTTCAACAAATCCGGCCGGATTGGCAATATACCGCAAGGGTGAAATGATCTACGCTGGCGGACTAAGATTTACAAACAACTACAGCAAATTTGAGAATAAAACAGCGTATGCTCCAAACGGAAATTTTGCTTTCTCAAGTTTTGGAATGGCTTTTTCTAGTACTAACGAAAAGGATGCTACTAAGCGCACCACCATTTGTTTCAGTAATAATCAGTTACAAAATTTTAATGAAGAGATCATTCTTTCCAATGGCTCTACGCGCTCAAGCATAGCAGGAGATATGCTTACTTTAGCGAACGATAAAAAGATCTTGAATCAAATGAACCCATCTTATGAATTGTTAGGATATAACAGTTATCTGCTGGATTACGACTCGCTCAATAATAAATTTTTCACCTTCGTTGATCTAAAGCGTAATCACAGTTTAAGCAGATCAATTTCAAGCAGTGGCAGGATGAATGAGATCAACTTATCCTTATCTCAGGCGGTTGATGATAAGTATTATATTGGTGTAAGTCTTGGTATTCCAAGAGTGAAATATGATTATACCATGGTGCATTCAGAGGTGGATGCTAACGATAGTATGAAAGTAACCTTAACATCATCATCAACTTACAGTACAACTTATATTGACGAGTTACCTTTTATTTATCCGCAGTTCCTTGGCTTTAATTCATTAGCTTATACCGAGTATTTCCGAACAACCGGTTATGGTTTGAACTTAAAGATAGGTGGTTTGTTGCGCGTGAATTCTAATTTCAGATTTGGCGGATACATCCATACCCCAACTATATTTTACTTAAATGATGTTTATTCATACTCCTTAACAACAACTTTTGATTCAAATACATCTAACCGTTTAAGTGCATCCTATCCCGAGAACATGGGTACCTATGATTACAAGATCATAACTCCCATGAAATATGGTTTTAATGGTGCCTTTATTTTCAACAAAATGGGCGCTATTGGTTTAGATATTGAGAGCATTAATTATGGAAAAGCAAGTATCAGCAGTTCAACGCCAACCGATTTTGATGGTGTAAACGCTGTTATAAAAGATAAATACAAAACCGCTACCAACATTAGAATTGGTGGTGAATTAAATATTAAACCAATTATGTTGCGCGCCGGATATGCCATGAACAGCAGTCCGTTTGGCGGTTTATTCAAAGGTCCGTTTGATAGGCAGACCATTAGTTTTGGAGCCGGCTTGCGCACCAAAAGCAATTTATTTTTTGATGTGGTTTGGGCCCGAACGTTTACAAAGGAGCAATATTATATTTTTAGCTCTAACCCAATTAAATCCGATCTGGAATTACGAAATACTCGCTTTATGTTAAGCGTTGGATTAAAATTCTAATTACTTGCAGTATTGTTCATGAAGCTGCGGAGCCATTTCATTTCCTAAACTATCGGCCTTTTGAAGATCATCACAAGCACCATGTTTATCTTTAGCAGCCATTTTTAAAGCCGCACGATTTACATAAGCCGTTGAAAAATCGAACTTCAACTTTATGGATTGATCAAGATCTTTAATGCCTTCTACAATTTGCTTATTGCTGCCTTTTGCCAAACCACGGTAACACCAGCTTACCGGATTTTTTGGATTCAATTTAATGGCTTCATCCAGATCAACAATGGCACCGGTATATTCATTTGAATTGATCTTGGCCATAGAACGTTCAATGTAAGTTTCTTCTTCACCCGGCATAGCCTCTATGTATACGTTCCAATCGCTAACGGCGCCTTTATAATCTTTTAATTCAAATTTTGTTTTGGCCCGCAATTTATAAAGGTTGTAATCCTTATTTTTTTCAGGCAAGGTTTTAATTGTCTCATTCAATTCTTTTAAAGCATAGGCGTATTCTTTTGCTGCATAACGTATTTCGCATTTTAAGATCATGGCGTCGTAATATCTTGGGTTATAATCTAAAGCAACGCCACAGGCTTCTAGCGCCGTTTTATAGCTTTTGCCCTTCATCATTAGTTTGGCGCGGTAATAAAAGAATTCGGCATCTTCTACTTTTTCAACTTCTAAGGCGGTATAGGCCGAATCTAAACAGGTTTTGGCATCCTTGTAATTTTCCATTAAAAAATAATTAATGCCTTTTAGTTTATAGGTCTCAAAATCATTCGGACCGGTTTCCTGGGCTTTAATAAATTCATTTTCGGCACCGTCATAATCCTCCAATTTCATTTTACAGTAACCCAGTTTTAAATAGGCTTCGTAATAATCGCGCTTACTTTTTACGGCTTTTTTAAATGCGTTCATTGCTTTTTTATAGTCGGCCGAATCAAGCAATTTCATGCCTTCCTTAAAATAAGTAATATGTTTTTCTTCGGTTGAAATGGCAGCTGTAGAATCTCCTTCATTTACCAACATCATATCATTCGTTTTCTTTTGTTCTTCTTTTTTATTCTTCTTTTGGGCATGTGCCTGAATAGAAATTAAGCCGAGCAAAACAACCAATGACCACTTATAAAATACACCGTTCAATTTATGTTAAATAGGTTTTTAAATTTGTTTAAATTTATTATCTTTAACAAAATTAATACAATATGAGCGGAGTAGGTTTTATTATTATTTCAGTTTTAGGTGTTTTAACATTATTACTTTCATTTGTTACTATACAACAAGCTACAGTTGGTGTAACAACCATTTTCGGGAAATTTAACCGAATTTTAAGACCGGGTTTAAATTTCAAAATACCTTTTATTGAAAGGGTTCATAAACGCATTTCTATCCAAAACAGAAGTTCAGAGCTTGGTTTTCAAGCAGTTACTATTGATCAGGCAAATGTAAACTTTACCGCCATGTTACTTTATTCTGTATTAAATTCAGATGAGGAGACCATTAAAAATGTGGCCTTTAAGTTTGTAGATGATCGCAATTTTATGCAAGCACTAGTGCGTTCGGTAGAAGGATCGGTTAGAGCATTTGTGGCAACAAAAAAGCAATCTGAAGTGTTATCATTAAGAAGGGATATAGTTGAAGCCGTTAAGGAGCAATTGGATAAAACTTTAGAAGAGTGGGGTTATCATTTAATAGACCTTCAATTAAACGATATTAATTTTGATGAAGAGGTAATGCGTTCGATGGCGAAAGTTGTTGCGAGTAATAACTTAAAAGCAGCCGCTGAAAATGAAGGACAGGC
>JBIKKW010000161.1:0-5607 GCA_044360115.1 Bacteroidia bacterium | reverse complement strand
CGTTTTTATATAATGAAAAAGCAAACACCGCTTTAAAGAATTTCTTTAAGCGTGAAGACACTTTATCCATTGGTATTTGTAACGGATGTCAGTTGTTCATGGAATTGGAATTGATTAATCCGGAACATGATGTACATGGTAAAATGCATCACAACACTTCACAAAAACACGAGAGCGGTTTTACATCCGTTAAAATTCAAAAGAATAACTCGGTAATGCTTTCAAGTTTAGAAGGTGCTACTTTGGGTGTATGGATATCACACGGTGAAGGGAAATTTAAATTACCGAAATCGGAAGATCAATACAACATTGTAGGTAAGTACGGTTATGAAAGCTATCCGGCAAACCCAAATGGTTCTGATTTTAATACCGCTATGATGTGCGATAAAACAGGCAGACACTTGGTAATGATGCCACACATTGAACGTTCGATATTCCCTTGGAATTGGGCTAACTATACAGAAGGTAGAAAAGATGACAAAATATCACCTTGGTTGGAAGCATTTGTAAATGCAAGAAAATGGTTAAGTAATAAATAAACATATATTCCTTTAATAGGTTATTCCTTTTAAAAAAGCAAAACGTTACATGTTTTGCTTTTTTTATTATAAGTGGTTATTGCAAATTTATATCTGGAGCATTGAATGCAAATGTTAGGATGTAAATTTACCAATATGAATAGATCCATCTGCTATACTTTGATTGCATTTCTTTGTTTTTGTATTCTTCCAATAATTGCACAAACAAAAAAAATTGATTCACTTGAAAAACTTCTGAAGAAAGATAAAATGGATACCAACAGGGTTATTCACCTATATTCATTAAGTCAGGAAAAACGTTTGTTGAGTGATTATTATGCTGCTTTGGCTTACGGACGTCAGTCTTTACAACTGGCACAAGAACTTAAATTTGAAAGGGGTATTGCCAATTCTCATAATCACATTGCCAATGTTTACTATTTCAAAGGAAATTACGGCGAGGCATTGGAACATCATCAAGCATCGCTAAAAATCAAGCAAGATCAAAACGATTCTGTAGGAATGGCCGCTTCTTTAAATAATATTGGTGCTACTTACGACAAATTATGTAATTATCAGGAAGCATTGAATCAATACCAACGTTGTTTACAGATTCAGCAGAACAGAAATGATGGTGCAGGCATGGCTATTACTGCTAATAATAGCGGAGTGATCTATGAAAAACAAGGTTTGTTTGAAAAGGCCAAGGAACAACATGAATTGGCTTTAAATCTTATACAAAACACAAGTAATTCCAATACCGATGGCTTTGGCAATATTTACTTGAATATCGGTAATTTCTATTTTAAACAAAGTAATTATAAAGATGCGCTGACCTATTATCAGAAGTACTTTAAAATAAAAGAAGCTGCAGGAGATAAACATCAAATGGCTAATGCCTATAACAATATTGGTGTTGTTTTCGAGCGTCAGGGTAATTACAAGAGCGCCATTAAACAGCATGAAGCAAGTTTAGAGATCATGAAAGAATTGGGAAACAAAGAAGGCATGGCAGATTCATATAATAATTTAGGTGTTATTTATGAAAAAAAAGGCGATTTTGCCGATGCGTTGAAAAGTCATTTTGCGTCACTTGAATTACAAAAAGACATTTCAAATAAAAAAGGCATGGCAACATCTTATGTAAATATTGGAATTACCCAAACTCAATTGAACCGTTATAAAGAAGCTCAGCACTATTTAAATAAGGGATTAGAGATCAGTAAAGAAATTGGTAGCAGAAACTTAACCCGCTTGAGTTATAAATGGTTAGTTAACATCAATAACAAATTAGCTTCAGCAGATGAAACACCAATAAAAAAACGTGAAACATATAGTTTAAAAGCTTTAGAATACACAAACCTTTACAATGTGTTTGCTGACAGTATCAAGTAAAAAGAGTTTTTACTTGATCTCCTTTACACGCATGAACTTACCATTCACATGATCTACTTTGATCTCGAAAACAGAGGTTAATGGCATTGGACTGAATACGTATTCAGTAGAACTAAAAATTGAATTTGATTTTACTACTTGTCCTTTGATATAATTGATCTTATCGTCACCAATAAAATAAAAATCGTTATTGTTCTTTACCAAGGGATAAAAACCAAACTCGGCTGAAATAAATGGCTTGCCGTTATTTACAATGGCGTACACATTATCTGATTTTATCTTTTTTACCTTTCCTTTGCTGTTCTTTGCTTTTATCTCGGTGATCTCGCCATCTTCAAAAGTGATAGAGAAAAGCGAGAAATCGGGGGTTTGGTTTTTAAATGATTCAAACGACACATAAATACCATTATTAAATTCGTTTGCGTTATACACTTTTATCTTTGCTTTTTCAATGCTATCGATCTTTACGATCTCATTAAAAGTATACACAGGCTCTTTTTGCACATTCATTCCTAAAGCACCTACTACAAACTTTACAATAGCTTTATTTGCTTCTTCCAATATCACCTTTGTTACATCGCCCGATTCAACAACAATAAATGTATCAATGGCAGAAACGATCTGAAACTGATCCTTTCCCGAATAAATATTGGCTCTGAAAAAACAGTAACCGTATTCTTTATCTGCCTCGGCCTTTTCAACAAACTTTAAGCGACGCAATTGAAACAGTAATTCGTTATTTCCGCAAACAGATGCTGTTGCCTTTGATAAAATGGTGTTCAATTGCGTTTCTAACGAACCATTCGATTGAACCGCCGCTTCTTTATCCAGTGTACCAACTCTTACCAATCCGTAATTCGAGGTGTCTTCTCGTGAATCGAGTAATTTAATACCGGTATATAAACTGTTAACCGGTTTTTGATCGGTAAGCGCTAACTCAAAATACTTGATCTTATCTTGTGCAGAGGAAGTAAAAACTGCTGTAAGTACCAATAAATATAATATGCTGATCTTCTTCATTTCTTTCAATTAAACGACCCAACAATTTAAATTAAATTTCTTGGATTATAAAATTTTGCGGCACTTATTTTCCGGCGGCCTTTTTCTTTGCCTTCTCCTGCTTTTTAAAATATTTGCGAAGGAAAACACTATGCTTTAATGCTTCCATATTATCGGAAAAGCCCTTAGAACCCGTATTTAAGTTCTCCATACTCTTATTCATATTGTGAACAAAGTTGGTATCATTTAAAAGCGTTCCAACAGCGCCATCACCTTTTTTTACTCCTTTGGTAATGTATGATAGATCGCCGGAAACAACTGCAAGGTCATTTGTGATCATTTTAATATTTACGATCGATTGATTGATCTTGCCTGACAAAGACGTATCAACCAACAAAGCTCCTAATGTACCTTTACCCTCTTTCACACCGGCCATTAATTTTGTAAGATCGCCTGCAACATAAGCTGTTCTATCGCCGGTAAGTTTTATACTTACTATGGCTTGTTTTAAATTATTCCCTAAGATAGTATCCGATAAAAAGTTCCAAAGCGAATTGTTGTTATTGAGTTTAGAGGCAATGCGTTTCAGATCTTCGGTTATTTGTAATACGTTTTGGTTTGTTACACTTAAGGTACGTAGCATATCCGACGCGCTAATGGCTTTAAATGTTTTAAACTCATCACCTTCTTCAATTGTTTCGGCAGCTTCGGGCACAGTAGCAATATTCACCAGTTTATTACCCATCAATCCATCTGTACCTATACTCGCAATAGAATTCTTTTTTATGTGCTTGATGGCATCATTTTTAATGATCATTTGCACTTGAACGGTGGAATCGTTAATGATATCAACACTTTCAACCGTACCAATATTGATACCTGCAAAACGAACACTGTTACCGGTCATTAAACCATCGGCATTATAAAACTTTGCAGAAACAGAAATGGTATTGCTGAATAAGTTTTGCTTAGCACCAATAAAATACAACACCACAATAAAGAACAGGGTGCCGGCAAAAACAAAAATGCCCAATTTAATATTACGTGACAATTCGTTGATCATATCTTAAATATAAAAATTATTTACTTTAGGGTCGCTACTCTTTTTTAATTCATTAAAAGTACCTTCGGCATAGTTCTTACCATCCACCAACATTACAATTTTGTTTGAGGTTATTTTAATGCAACTTAAATCGTGCGAAATAACAATGGAAGATGTATTATACTTCTTTTGAATATCCACCATTAAATTACTGATCTCACGCGAGGTAATAGGATCTAAACCGGTTGTTGGTTCATCATACAAAATAATATCGGGCTTCATAATTAAGGTGCGCGCCAATGCAATACGCTTACGCATACCACCAGATAATTCAGATGGCATCATATCCACCGTATGAGCCAAGCCCACGTTGGTTAAAGCTTCCATTACCAGATCATCAACTTCTTTTTTAGTAGTTAACACCCAATGTCTACGCAACGGAAATTCTAAATTCTCTCTTACCGTCATCGAATCGTAAAGCGCGTTACTCTGAAACAAAAAGGCCACTTTTACACGCAAACGATCAAGATCTTTACTCTTCAATTTGGTAACCTCCTTACCCAACACATTAATAGTGCCGGTTTCAGGATATATCAACCCAATGATGCATTTGATCAAAACCGATTTACCGGAGCCCGATTTACCTACCACAGCCACACATTCCCCTTTTTTTACCTCTATATTGAAATCGCGCAATACGTGGTTATTGCCAAACGATTTATTTAATCCCTTAATGGCAATAGCTACCTCCTGTTCGTTTGTTGGAGCATTAGTGATGGATGATATGGATTCTTTTACGTTCAACCTAAGTTAAATTTAAAATATCAATGATCTGAACCGCTAAAAGATCGATAATAAAAACCATTAAAGAAGAAAGTACAACGGCTGAATTGGCAGACTGACCAACACCCTCGGTACCTTTATTTGAAAAATATCCTTTGTAACATCCAATAACACCAATGGCATAACCAAAGAAAAATGTTTTTAAGATAGAGGGGATCACATCGCCATACGAAAGCGTGTCAAAAACCTGATTCCAGTAAAGATCCCAGCTAACCACACCACGAATGTTACAACCCAGGTAACCACCATAAAGCGAGACGGCATCTGCCAAAATAGCTAATAAAGGGATCATTAAAGAAGTAGCGAATACACGAGTAACAACAAGGTATTTAAAGGGATTAGTACCCGAAACCTCCATGGCATCAATTTGCTCAGTAACCTTCATGGAGCCTAATTCGGCGCCCATACCCGACCCTACTTTACCGGCACAAATAAGCGCGGTTATTACGGGCGCAATTTCACGTACCAGCGAAACCGATACCATTTTTGGCAACCAATCTTCGGCGCCAAACTCCACTAAGGTTGGGCGAGATTGAATGGTAATAACCAATCCCATAATAAACGCGGTAAGGGCAACCAGCGGGAGTGATCGATAGCCAACAAAATAACATTGGCGGATCATTTCCTTAAATTCATAACGGGGCACAAAACCTTCGGCAAAAAAACGAAACCCAAACTTGGAAATTGAACCAAGTTCATTAAAGAAATCGAGTAAAGGTTTTGGCAACATAAATTACGGCTAAAGATACTAAAATTAAACACTTGCCGAAAAGCCAATAAAGGTGATAAATATCAGTGGAAAAGCTGATT
>JBIKKW010000058.1:0-19196 GCA_044360115.1 Bacteroidia bacterium | reverse complement strand
GATAGTAAACAGCATCACCTATAAATCAATTTACATATACAGCATTAATAGCGATAGTGCTAAATACCAAGTAAAATTCAGCAACGTTGGAAATGGGAATGGAAATTACATTCAAGTGCCTTCGGCGGCAAATGGAAAAGTTTATAAATGGGTTGCACCTATAAACAATTTACCACAAGGTAACTTTGAACCGGTAATACCTTTGGTTAGTCCAAAACAAAATCAAATGCTAACCGCAGGATTTAATTACAGTTTAACAAACAGTAATAGCATTGATGTAGAAGGTGTTTATACAAAAAACGACATCAATACCTTTAGCACATACAATAAAGGAAATGATGATGGCAGCGGTGTAAAAGTGGCGAGTAAAAACTTTAGCAAATTAAAAAAAGATACGAGCAAACTCGGCTCTAAACTGATATACAATTTAAATTATGAATTTGTACAAAAGAATTTTAAGCAAATAGAACGTTTTAGAAGTATTGAATTTGAAAGAGACTGGAACAGGGCTTTAAATGGCGGCATCAGTAACGATCAGCACATTAGCACAGTTGAATTAGGATACATGAAACAAAACCGATTTTATGCCGGTTACCAATTAAATAGTTTTATTGAAGGTAATTCGTACACAGGATTAAAACACAATTTAACAAGCCGTTTAAGCGAACAAAATTTTTACGGTCATTACAATGGCAGTTACTTAACGAGTGATGATAAACTAACTAACACAAACTTTTACCGGCATAAAATAAATGCCACTCAAAAATTAGGGAAATTAAAGGTTGGATATGCCGATGATTTTGAAAACAACCTGTTTAAAATAGACAGTACACAAAAATTTACGGCGCGCACCTATCAGTTTTGGGAATGGGAAGGAAGTATAACCAATGCTGATACTGCCAAGAATTTTATTAAACTCTTTTATAAAGAAAGGCGAGATAAACAAGCCTATAACAATGAAGTAAAGGACAGCACAAAGGCTACTAATATTGGCTTGCAGGCTACCATTAATTCTATAAAAAATAATCCGTTTGCCGTTTACGTAACGTATCGCCAATTAGATCTAAAAAATACGATCAGCACCATTTTAAAACCGGATAATACATTTTTAAACAGGCTTGAATACAATCCGCGCTGGTTCAAAGGATTTATTACACTTGGCTTGTTTTACGAAACAGGATATGGATTGGAGAATAAGCGTGAATATTATTACATTGAAGTGGCGCCGGGGCAAGGACAATATTCGTGGATAGATTATAATGCCGATAATGTAAAGCAATTGAACGAGTTTGAAGTGGCGCAATTTAGCGATCAGGCACGTTACATCAGAATATTTACACCAACCAATGTTTATGTGAAAGTATTGCAAAATCAATTGAGTGCTAATGCTAACATTAGACCTGCGAATTTATTGCGCGATAAAAGATCGGGTATGGCAAAATTTGTAAGCAGATGGGCATTGCAAACTGCATACAGAACCGACAACCGAACAACAGACAATGGTGATCTTTATTACTTTAATCCATTCTTGGATATTAACGACAGTTTAATGATCGCTAATAATAATAATTTACGTCAAAGTGTATTTTTCAATCAATCATCGGCTGTGTTTGGCGGAGATTATACCTACATTAATAATGCTGCCAAACAACTTTTAAATAATGGCATTGAAACACGCTTACTTGAAACGCATGAACTGAAATGGCGTTTGAATTTTGCAAAATGGTTCACATTTGCATCGGCAACAAGCAGAGGTATAAAAGGCAACCGATCGGCCTTGTTCGCCGCAAGAAATTACTTAATACACACACTGGAAACCGAACAAAAGATCAGTTACCAACCGGGAACGATATTCAGAATAAGTGTACTATACAAATACGGTGAAAAAGCAAATACATTTGGCGATGGGTCTCAAAAAGCGTTTAGCAATACCCTTGGTGCAGAAATTAAATACAATCAAACAGAAAAAGGAAGTTTTAATGCCCGTTTTGATATGGTACAATTGCAGTATAACGACACCGAATCGTCGGCCATTGCCTTTGAAATGCTCAATGGTTTAAGCCGCGGCACCAACTATACCTGGGAAGCGCTTTACCAGCGCAACATCAATTCGAACCTACAAATGAGTATTGGTTACAACGGACGAAAAACGGCCAACGCGGCAAACATTATCCACTTGGGCAACGCCACCATCAGAGCCTATTTTTAAAATTGAAATGGCCACTCCGCCGCGGCGGAGGCACGAAGACACGAAGTTTACATTAAATGAATTTATATTCAGATCTATTGATCCAAATTATTTATAAAGCAATTACTTCTTTAATAAATAACCCTTCTCAAGTGTAAAGGTGTCTTTATTACCAAGCTTTAACTCAAAGCTTTCGTTGATCTCCTGAAAACCTTTTTTCTTTACAGTGATCTTATAATTTACACCACCTTTTAAGGTTAAAAAATATTCGCCATTTTCATTGGTGCTGGTAGAAGCCACATTCGCTCCATTAGCATCAGTGATAATGATCTCAACTTCAGATAGACCATATCCTTCGTATCCATCTCTAATGGTTCCTTTTAAAATACTTAAGCCATTGTTTGTTTTAATGGCATTATCTTTTTCAAGGATAGCGTAATCTTTCAGATCTACTCGGTAAATATCACTTTCGCCAACACCACCTTCGCGTTCACTTGAAAAATAAGCGATCTTTCCGTTAGCACTGATCGTTAACTGCCCTTCTTTAGAAGCACTGTTAATTGGGTAACCTAAATTTGCAGGCTCACTCCATTTTCCGTTCTCATAAACAGTTTTAAAGATATCGTAGCTTCCCATACTGTTTGGACCGTTGCTGCAAAAGAACAATGTTTTACCATCCGGTGCTAAGAACATACCACCTTCATCATAAACTGTATTTACTGGAGCGCCTAAGTTTACCGGCTTACCCCACTCTTTCTTACTGATCTTTTCAACCATCCAAATATCGCTGCCACCTAAGCCGCCTTTGCGTTCACTGGTAAAAAACAAACGTTTGCCATCCGGAGAGATGCATGCGCCACCTTCCCAAAAGCTTGATGCAACAGGCTTGCCGTATTGTTCAGGTGTTTTCCATTTTCCATTATTGATCTTACTCACAAACACATCTCCACCACGTGATGCTTTATCGTTCACATCGTTCTTATATAAAAATATTTGTTTTCCGTCGGGCGAAATACTTGTTACTGCATCGTGTGCCTTTGTATTCACCGAGCCCGGAACCGGTTTAGCATTTGAATATTTTCGTGTAGCTGTATCAAATGATGCGATGTAAACATCTTCAAAATATTTTCCATCACCTTCTGCATCCACTTCCGAATTTGTATTTTCAGGGCGACGAGTTGTGAAAACCAATAAAGAACCATCGGCTGTGATACAAGGGTTTTTATCATCATACTTACTATTGATCTCTTCGCCGGCATTTTCAATCACCACATCAACCGGGGCAGAGGTGATCTTTTTGGCAACATTACATTGGCTAATAAAAACAGAAGCATCTTGGCTATCTTCGTCACCCGGCTTAGAATTGGTGGTACATAAATTATATTCGGCAATGGCTTCGTCGTATTTACCTTCTGTTTGCAATATCTTTCCTAACATAAAATGAGCGTTAGCCTTTGTAGCAGTAATGGCAATAGATTTTGTTAACTGCTCTTTTGCATTGTCTAACTGATTTAACATGAAAAACGAGTAGCCCATGTAATAGAACACATTCGCATCGTTAGGCGATGTTTTTGAGATCTCTTTTAAAGAATTGATGGCGCCTAGATACTGCCCGGCGTAAATTTTTTGTTTAGCTAATTCAATTTTAGCTTTATCGGCTGTGTTTGTAAAAACGTTGCTTTTTTGCCCAAACATTACTGTTGAAAGTAATAGGAGGAATGAAATTCGTGTTACCATAGTATTTTAACGAATCTAAAATACTAATTTTTTTAATAGTACAAAACCAAAGTTTTGTCCATTTAATAAGTGCTACAAGGGTTTAGTGGGCTTTTAATCTATCAGCTTTTTATAGTCGCTGAACTCTTTAAAGAATTTGCAACGCGGAGGGATCTGAATATTGCTATCATCCTGATCAAAGAACACACGGCCACTCACCAGGAATTGACCATCAGGAATGCCATTACAAAGTAATTCTAAATAGGCTGTAACATCAATATCTGCAGGTTTGTTCGTTAATATGGTTACAATTTTTGATGGCTTGGTTGATTCACAAATTGATAATACATCTTCAAATGGCACCGATTGCCCTAGATAAATACAACGATGACCTTTTGCTTTGGTTAAGAAATGACAGTACAACAAGCCCATTTCATGCATTTCCTGATTTGGTAAAAAGAAAACATATGTTTCGGCATCACTCAATTTGTGAGGATTTAAACCATCTATTCCAACAATTAATTTTTGTCTGATCAAATTGCTGATAAAATGTTCCTGAGCCGGTGTGATCATGCCCACCTGCCACATATTACCTAATTGTTTCAGAAAAGGGAAAACGATCTTCTCAACAGTATTTTCAAATCCGAAATGAATCACAGCATTACTGATCACGCTCTCAAATTTATCTTCATTCAAATCCATCAAACACATGATAAGGTTCTCAATTTGATCTGATTCGGAACGGTAGCTGCTCAATAATTTCTCGGCCTCCTTTACCAGATCTGCATCCGATAATTTAGAGATCTTGGAGATCTTATATCCGTTGTTATTCAATAAAGAAATATTCAAAATTCGTTTAAGGTCGGCATCCTTATAAAAACGAATGTTGGTGTCGGTCCTTTCCGGCTTTAAAATATCGTAACGTTGCTCCCAAATACGCAGTGTATGGGCTTTTATTCCCGATAAACGTTCCAGATCTTTTATTGAATATTTAGATGGCATGTGCTGTAAATTAATCAATAAACAAGCAATTATTACTTTTGTTTAAACAAAAAGCCTCATTTTTTATAATGAGGCTTTATTTTAATTATTTTCCTTTAGGACTTGGAGGTGTTGTTTTGCCCGGTGTATTTGTTTTAGGAGGTGTTGAACCACCCTGAGCACCAGGAATATTAGCTAATGGCATCGAATCTAACTTCTTTTTTACAGCCATTAAGATATCTTCAGCAGGCTCACTGTATAAAACGTTACCCATGCTTGTATCTAAAACATACTTATAACCGCCTTCTTTTGCTACCGCCTCTATTCCTTTTTTAGCCTTATCCATGATCGGAGCAGTTAACTCACCATATTTTTTCTGGTAATCTTGTTGCGCCTGTGCTCTAAAATCCTCGATACGACGTTGCATTTGCGTTAATTCCTCTTCTTTTGTTTTTCTTACCAACTCACTCATGTTTTCGCCGGCAGCCATATAATCTGTATATTTCTTTTGAAACTCTTCGCTCATTGTAGCAACTTCAGCCTCTAAACTTTTCAAATAGTTTTGTGCTACATCTTTTGCAATTTTTGATTCAGGCATTAAACTCACCAACGAATCTAAACTTAAATGCGCGATCTTTTGTGCACTAAGTGCAGAGGTACATGCAACCGCAGCTAAAACCAATACTGCCTTTTTAATTGTTCTTTTCATTTTTTACTTTTTTATTTTACTACTTTTTATAACCTAATAATGCTAAAACATCATCACTTTTATCGTACTTTGAGTTAGCATATAATATAGATACCTGACCGGCTTTATCAAGAATAAAACCTAATCCGCTTTTTTCAGCAACCGTTTTAATGGCGTTATAAACCTTATCCTGTATGGGTTTCACCAATTCGATACGCTTTTTGAACAATTCACCATCTACTCCAAAACGTTGTTTTTGAAGATCTTTTGCTTCTTTTTCTTTATTGATGATCTCGTTCTCGCGTTTCTTCTTCATGTCATCCGTTAACAAAACCGCATCTGCCTGATAGGCCTTATACAACTTGTCAATTTCCGTATACTTTGCTTCTATCTCTTTTTGCCACTGCACACTGGTTTTATCTAGCTCCGTTTGAGCAGCTTTGTATTCTGGGATCTGACTTAAAATATAATCGGTGTCAACATAACCAAATTTAGCAGCTGTTTGCGCATTAACAACTAATGCAACTGTAATAAACGTGAATATTAAAATTAGTTTTTTCATTTTTACGTCATTTAAATAATATTCATAAAACGTGCCAATTTACACATTTATTTGAAATTAACATTTTTTTAAAGCTCTCCTAGCTGTCCGCCAATTGTAAAGTGGAATTGGCCTTTACCATTACCGGCGCCACTTTGGTTAATATTATCAAAGCCCCAACCGTAATCTAAGCCCAATAAACCAAACATTGGCAAGAAGATACGTAAACCTACACCCGCGCTACGCTTAACCTGAAACGGATTGAATGTTTTAAAATTAGCGTATGAATTACCGGCCTCAGCAAAACCCAACACAAATATGGTTGCCTGTGGATTTAATGTGATTGGGTAACGCAACTCCATGGTGTAACGCGAAACAATTGGATCACCCGTTTGAGCAGATAATGAATTATCAGGATAACCACGTAAGGCAATGATCTCGCGAGCCACAAAGTTTTGGAAACCACTTAAACCACTTCCACCCATGTAAAAGCGTTCAAACGGACTAAAACCAACATTTTTATTATAGTAGGCTAAAAAGCCATAACCGATCTTGGTCCTTAACACCAAATTTCTAGCTTCTTTACCTTCGGCTGCCTTCTTATTGGTTAATTGAGTGAACCATTCTGCCGTGATCTTGTACTTTTGATATTCAATAAATTTGAACTTTTCGGTTATAGGCAGATCGGCATAATTCTTATTGTTGAATACCGAATACGGCGGTGTTAACTGCGCAAAAAAGGTAAAATTAGATCCGGTTTTTGGATAGATGGGTTGATCTACCGAATTACGCTGGATAGTTAAATTGGTATTCACATCGTGCGCATAGCCATTTCTGAAAATAAATGCGCTGTAATTATTAAGCTCGTAATAGTTATAGTTAACCGAATTGAACATGCTGAAATAATTATCAGGCCAAATTAAACGGCGACCAAAGTTTACTGAACCGCCCCAAATAGACATACTCGCATTATTAGGGTTACGCACTTTAAGATCGCGGTTCACGTATTTTGCTTCGCCATTGCTAAATAACGAATGGAATGAAGAAAATGTAAGTGAGTTTGGTTTTTTACCACCTAACCATGGCTCTGTAAATGAGAAGTTGTATGATTGATAGAATTTTCCGTTAGTTTGCGCACGGATGGATAAACGCTGACCATCGCCACTTGGTAGTGGTCGCCACGCTTCCTTTTTTAAGAAATTGCGGACCGAGAAATTA
This sequence comes from Bacteroidia bacterium, assembly GCA_044360115.1. Classification (GTDB taxonomy): domain Bacteria; phylum Bacteroidota; class Bacteroidia; order B-17B0; family Aurantibacillaceae; genus Aurantibacillus. Next base: position 11,864 of record JBIKKW010000058.1, on the reverse strand, counting down.
TTGAACGTAACACCCAAAGTACCAATGATACCAACGCCACCACCTTGTATACCGCCCATCATGGTGTTTCTTCTTCCGCCATATCCACCGCTTAATTCGATCTGATCACTTGGTTTTTCTTCAACCGTATATTCAATATCCACAGTTCCATCAGCAGGATTAGGTGTTGGAACCACATTCATTTTTTCGGGATTGAAGAATGATAATTGCGATAATTCACGTTGCGTACGAATAATATCCGAACGGCGGAACAACTGACCCGGCCTGGTTCTGATCTCACGATAGATCACATGGTCGTTGGTCTTATCATTTCCTTTTACGGTAACTTTATTAATAGTAGCTTGCTTGCCTTCGTAAATAATGATGTCGTAATCAATTGTATCGTTATGAATATTGCTTTCCTGTGGAGTAAGATTAAAGAATAAATACCCATCATCCATGTAAAGCGATGAAATATCAAAACCGTTCGGATTCATAAAAAGTTTTTGATCCAATTTCGATTGGTTGTAAACATCTCCGGGCTTAATGTTCAAAATAGTATCCAATTGTGTGCTGCGGTATTTTGAGTTACCGTACCATCTGAAATTTCCAAAATAATATTTGTGTCCTTCGTCAACCGTGATATCGATATTCACACGATTCTTCTCCACAAAATAAACGGTATCCTTTACTACACGGGCATCGCGATAACCTTTTGAATTATATTTTTCGGCAATGTTCGGAAGATCGGCCTCCAGATTTTCTTCCAGATATTTACCCGAATTGAATGGGTTATACCAGCGGAAAGGTTTGCACTCCTTTAGTTTGCGGCGCACTTGCCAATCTTTTAAAACGGTATTGCCGATCACATTCACATCTTTGATGCGCACCTTATCGCCTTTATCAACCTTAATGGTTAAAATAACGTGAGGTGTTTTTGTGGTAAGATCTTTTTCGGTAATGATCTCTACTTTGTTAAAGTAAAATCCTTTTTCCAGGTAATGATCATGAACGGTGTTTTTTATGGAACCGATCAAATAATCAGTTATAACACGTTCTTTAAGCAAGCGGATGCGGTTACGAATATCATCGGCATCGCTCTTTCGCACATCGCCCTTAAATGCAAACTTAGATAAACGGGGACGCTCAACAACTTTGATCACCAAAAAAACATCATTTCCAATTACCTTCTCCTTATAAACTTCAATGCTTTCAAACAAACCTTGTTTCCAAAGCGTTTTAATGGCATCGGTAACTTTATCGCCAGGCATGGTAATACTTTCACCTTCAACAAACCCTGAAAGTAAACGGATCACATTTTTATCAGAATTATCGGCGCCTTCGATGCGAATACCGCCAATATTGTATTTTTTGGGCGATTTAATGGCATCAAGCGACAAGCTATCTTGGTTTTGTGCCTTCGAAAACACAAAAAACAAAGTGGCTATGCCTATAAAAAAGAAACGAATGCCCATTAGATTTTTGATAATTGCTCACTGGTTAAGCCAAATCGACGTTCGCGGTTTTGGTAAGATAAAATAGCTTTGAAAAATTCCTGTTTTCTGAAATCAGGCCATAACACTTCGGTGAAATAAAACTCAGCATATGCCAATTGCCATAATAAAAAGTTGCTGATGCGGTGTTCGCCACTTGTTCTGATCATCAATTCAGGATCAGGATAATTTTTAGTGGTTAAATTTTGTTCGATCATTTTTGATGTGATGTCCTCTGCTTTCAATTTTCCTGCCTGCACATCTTTTGCTAATTGCTTTACGGAATTGGTTATTTCCCATTTGCTTGAATAACTCAAAGCCAAAATGAGTGTTACTTTAGAGTTATGAGCTGTAATATTTATAGATTCCTGTAATTCTTCCTGACACGATTTTGGTAAACTTTCAATATCACCAATAGCTTGCAGTTTAACACCGTTCTTATTCAAGTTAGGCGTTTCAAGACTAATGGTTGCCACTAATAACTCCATTAACGCATCCACTTCATCCTTTGGGCGGTTCCAGTTCTCGGTGCTAAAAGCGTATAAGGTAAGGTACTTTACACCCACTTCAGCGCAAGCTTCCACAACCTCTCTCACAGAGTTAACCCCTTCATGATGACCAAACACGCGATTTTCACCTTGTTGTTTGGCCCATCTGCCATTACCATCCATGATAATAGCTACATGTTGCGGTACATTTGATTTATTTATCTGGCTTAATAAGTCCATTTGTCTTGGTTGGCAAAGATAGTAAAATCAAGAAAGTGGGCAATAATACGGGCTCAATTAATGATTTTTAACAAGAAAAAACATCACAAAAAATGTTTATTAAAAAACGATCAAAATGCTTATTTATTGCGGCTAAATGCATCTAATCTTTGAATATGTGTAAGCAATGTCGGATATTTGCCTTCATTGAAAATGGGCTCACCAAAAGATATATCGGCTAATAATTACACCTATGAGTTACCTGAGGAGAAGATCGCTAAGTTTCCGGTGCAACCCAAACACAACAGCAAACTTTTGATCTACAAAAATGGTGAGATAAAGGAAAGCACCTTTTTACATTTACCTGAATTTTTTGAAGAAGACACCCTGCTGCTAATGAACAACACCAAGGTTTTGCAAGCACGTTTAATTTTTGAAAAAGAAAGTGGTGGTAAAATTGAAGTGTTTTGTTTGAAGCCAACTGGTGAAAGATTATGGCAAGATGTGCTTGGCGCGAGGAACAAGGTTGATATGGAATGTTTGGTAGGCGGTATTAGTAAATGGAATAAAGGTCCGCTTGAAAAAAAATTACAGCATAATTCAAAAGAAATAAGTTTGTTTGCCCGCTATTTAAATGACCTGCCTGATAGCAAACACATTGAATTAAGCTGGACCGAGGACATTACATTTGCTGAAATATTAGAAATAATAGGCGAAACCCCATTGCCGCCATACATCAACAGAAAAGCAGACGCAACAGATAAACAAACTTACCAAACCTATTACGCGGCCATTGAAGGATCGGTAGCAGCGCCAACGGCGGGATTACATTTTACGAAAGAAGTTTTTACTGAACTCGATAAAAAAAATATAGAGCGCCAATTTATTACCTTACATGTAGGAGCAGGCACATTTAAACCCATTAAGAGCGAAAAGTTGGGTGAACATGAAATGCACAGTGAATGGATATGTGTGACCAAACAGTTGGTGAGGCAATTATTGAATACGAAAGGAAAGGTAATTACTGTTGGCACAACCAGTTTACGATTAACTGAAAGTTTGTATTGGCTAGGCGTTTTATGTCATGAAAAAAAAGAAATAAGTGTTACCAAAATGCAAGTAGGCCAATGGGACCCATACGAACTAAAAACCACTTTAAGTAAGGATGAGGCTTTAAAAATTTTATTGGATAAAATGGAAGCCGAGAAGCTAGATTCATTTTACACCACAACACAAATATTAATTGCTCCCGGTTATGATTTTAAAATAGCGGATGGATTGATCACCAACTTTCATCAGCCCGGCTCAACGCTGCTGTTGTTAATTGCTGCTGTTGTTGGCGATAACTGGAAAAAAATTTACAAGCATGCCTTAACGCATGATTTCAGGTTTTTGAGCTATGGTGATAGCAGTTTATTGTGGGTGAGTAAATAAAAAACTAAGAGGCAAGCTTGTTGTATAAATTAGTATAATTTACTATTGCGGATTTTAAGTTAAAATGATCTATTGCAATGTTCCTGTAATTAATATTCTTTTCCTTTAATTTTAAAAAATCCTTACATGCCAAATCAAAGGCAGCTGAATTAAATTCCTTCAGAAGAATTCCTCCGTTGTGTTCATTAAAATAAATATCGTTATCGCCAATCCCTTCATTGGTAATAATAGGTAGATTCATAGCCCAACACTCGGCCATTTTTGTTGGTGAAGACGCTATTTTAGAATAGGAAGGTTTAATAAAAAACATGGCCGCATTGGCTTTAGCAAGGTATAGCGGCACCTCATTAAAACGTGCACTTTTTGTAATAATAATTGAGCGTTGTTCAGGTGTATATTCATTTAAAATTTCAGCCATTTGAACCTGATCCTTTGTTAGCACCAAAAGTTTTATTTGAGGGATGTATTTTTTCCATGCTAAAACACAATTGATCAGATCATAGGTATAATACCAAGTACCAATGGATCCGGTATAAATAATCAAAAAGTCTGAAGGATCAATTCCGGGAATGGCAATAGCATTGTTGATCTTAGAAGGATCAAAAACTTCAATATTTGTGCAACATGGAATAACAGTAATTTTTTTTAAAACACTTTCACCGAATCTTGAATTAATATCAGTTGCGGCTGCATGCGTTAACGATACAATAGCATCGGCATTTTTAAAAAAAGATCTTTCTTTGATTTTAAAATAATAATAAAACAAAAGATGTATTGGATTTGATCTCTTCCAAATCCCTCCATCCATTCTTTCATCAGCCCAAAATCCTCTCATATCAAACAAAAAAGGGATTTGATATTTAGATCTAAGTTTTAAACCTATTAAAGACGTTAAATAACTTCTACAGTGAATCAATTTAATTTCCTTTGCATTGATAAGTGCTTCAGCTAATTTTAAAAGTTTTTGTATATAACCAAATCGAGAAATAAAGCCTCCTCGTTCATCATAAATTATGTACTTCCATTCGATAGGCAAATCTTTTATTGCAAGCTCTATCTTTTCCTTTTCGTTCTTTAACGCTTCGGGCTTTTCACATGTTAAAATATGAATGTGATAGCCATTAGAAGCTACGCCAATTAAATAAGGAAGAATTTGTGATTGCCCTAAAGGATCACTTAAACCATCGAAGGAAAGAAATATAGTGTTTTTGCTCAATGAAATTTATTTTATAGCTTTATAGAGGCATGGACATTTTTGATTTATTACTCGCCCCATTATACCTCATTATTGTTTTGTATTTAGCCTATAAATATAAAACAAAACACGAACATAAGGATGAAGCATATCGGTATTTTTTACCGGGTTTAATTGCGAAAATAACAGGTGCTATTGGATTAGGTTTGGTTTATTTTTTTTATTATGGAGGTGGTGATACAGTAAATTATTTTTATACCGCATGTGCCTTTAGCAACACTTTATTAAACAACCCTGCCGATTTTATACACATTTATTTTGGCACACCATTTAAGTCAGAATACTACTTATTTCATGGCGACTATGAATTTTGCTATTGGATCAATGACCCATACGCGTTTTTTGTGTCAAAACTAATTTTTCCAATCGTTTTAATTGGCTTTAACACCTATATGAGTTCAGCAATACTCATTGCCAGTATTTGCTATTACAGTGTTTGGAAAATGTACCTGGTATTTATTAATGAATTTCCAACTATTAAAAAAGAACTTGCAATTTCCATTCTTTTTATCCCTTCCGTTGTTTTTTGGGGAAGTGGGATCATGAAAGATAGTATAACACTATCAGCTACTTGTATATATGTATTTGGATTTTATTGGTTTGTTGTTAAAAAGAATTATAAGATAAAATATGCATTAAGTATTTTAATATCATCTGTTTTACTGATTTTTATTAAGCCATATATCCTATTTGCATTGCTTCCCGGTTCAGTAGTTTGGTTTGTTGCACTTAAGGTTACGAACATAAAAAATGGATTTATTAGAATTATGTTAGCGCCTACAATTATTGCTTTAGGTGCATCACTTACTTTTTATGTAATGAATAGTTTAGGAGATGCATTTGGTAAATATTCGATAGATAAAATATTTGAAACAGCGCAAGGAGCACAACTGGATCTAAAACGTGCAGCTTATAATGGTAATTCGTTTGATATTGGGAATTATGATCCTACTCTACTTGGTTTATTATCTGTTTCACACAAGGCTATTTTTGCAGCACTTTTTCGTCCTACTGTTTTAGATGTTAGAAATATAGTAATGTTTGTTTCAGCCATTGAAAACACTCTTATGATCATTTTTTGTGCTTACCTTCTAATAAAACTCAGAATTTATAAATTTTTTACCTTGATCCGATCTCATCCATTAATAACATTTTCAATAATATTTTCTCTCTTCTTTGCATTCTCCGTAGGATTATCAATATCAAATTTTGGAACATTGGTAAGATTAAAAATCCCTTGTATTCCTTTTTTTGTGGCAAGTTTGTTTATGATCAATTCGATAATGAAGGAAAAAGAATTTAATAATACACTTTAATTCATCCACTTTTGATACCAAAGTTGAAAAACGTACAAATACCAAACTTTTAAGTGGTTCTTTGATCTGTTCAAATAAAAATCGTCGAGTATTTGTTGAGTGGCTATTTCATTAAACAATCCTTGTTCTTTAATTCTCTGTTTATTTAAATAAAATAGAACATTTTCTTTTAATTCATTCCTAAGCCAATTTTCAATTGGAATAGCAAATCCCATTTTTGGTCTATCTAGCAGTTTAACAGGAATGTACTTGTGGGTTATTTCTTTTAAAATAAACTTTTTTATTCCTTTATTATATTTAAAACTATCTGGCAATTGTGCCGCCCATTCAATTAACCGATGATCAAGAAATGGTTCACGTGCTTCTAACCCATAGGCCATAGATGCCCTATCCACTTTTTGCAAAACGTCATCTACTAAATAAGTTTGATAATCTATTGCCATCATAAAGGATAAAGGTGTAAAATAATCCTGTTTAAGTTCTTTGCTGTAATATGGTGAGTTTGCAAGTACAAATTTATCTTTGATCAATAGCTTTAAGGCATCATCATTAAATTGTCTACTCAAGTTAAGCATGATATTAAAAGCCGATGGCTCATTAATTATCCCTTTTAATTTTTCGTACCGATTTGTAAAATTGTATTTACTTTTTAAATATGGGATCTTACTTACCTTTATTTTGTTCATTGTAGAATAAAGTCCTTTTCTTAGAACTTTTGGCAATCCACCAATTGTTTTTCCATATTTCATTAAGTAATCATATCTGTTATAACCGGCAAAAACCTCATCGCCTCCATCTGCACTTAAAGCTACTTTTACTTCCATTCTTGCCATTTTTGACACTAACATGGTAGGAATGGCACTGCTATCAGCAAAAGGCTCGTCATAATAAAATGGCAGATCCTCAATAATTTCAATTGCATCTTGTGATGTGCAGTTTATTTCATGGTGCTGGGTTCCAAGGTAATTAGCTATCTCTCGCGCATACTCACCCTCATTTAATCCGATATCAGGAACTGCTATGGTAAAAGTTTTTATTTTGTTTGATAACTCTTTACTTAAAACAGCAGTTAAACAAGCGCTGTCATAGCCACCGCTTAAAAACACACCTACTGGAACATCCGCGATCATTCTAAGTTTAAATGCATCAGACAAAAGATTTTCAGTACTAACTAAAGCTTCGTTGAACGATATATCTAATTTTGGTTTATTATAATAATCATATACATTCCAATACTGTTGCAACTCTAATTTTTTTTCCTTTAGGTTAATAATTAAATAATTTCCCGGAATTAATTTGTATGTGTTTTTAAATATTGAATAAGGAGCCGGAATATTACCGTATTGTAAAAAAGCTGCAACAGAATTAATGTCTATTTCTTTTTTAAAATTAGTGTGAGTTAAAATAGCTTTTAACTCAGATCCGAACAAAAACAAATGACTATCCCAATAAAAATAAAATGGTTTAGTTCCTGATCGATCTCTAAGACATATAACAACATGCTCACGTTCGTTATAAAGAACCGCGGAAAACATACCAATAAATTTATCAACGCATTTAATTCCCCATTCGCTATAAGCATGTAATACCACCTCAGTATCTGAAGATCCAACAAAAGAATGACCTAGGTCGGTAAGTTGTGATTTAATTTCATTGAAATTATAAACCTCGCCGTTAAACGTAATCCAAACTCCATTAAAATACATTGGTTGCTTACCAGTATCTGATAAGTCAATTATCGAAAGGCGTTGATGTGAAAGGCCGATCTGCGCATATTTATTTAATAACAGCTCGTTTCCATGGGAATCGGGGCCTCTATGGGCAATGGATCTACCCATTCGTTCAAGGATATCTAAAGTAGAACTGTTTGAAAAATCAACATAACCAGCGATTCCACACATATTATAACTTATTTCTCAATTTACTATTCAGTTCTCGCAATTGAATTAAAAATAATACTAAAAATAATAATGGCAAAAAGTAGGTTAACCATTTTGTAATTCTTTGAAACCAATACATTTTTAATCCTGGGGTGGCATTTACTTCACCATATACAACTCGAGAAATAAGTTTATCAAAAGTTTGCCTCGGCCATTGATGATTATAAAGCATATAAAGCGTGTCTTTATTATTTAAATAATATTCGAAGCTTTTATTTTTATTATACACTGCGTGCCAATTTGGTTCTTTTGAAACATCATATAAATGCCATTCATTATTATACCATACTTCACACGCAAAGTGTCCCGGACCTTGAGGATATCCAAGCCCTAGGCTTCTTACACTCATTCCTTTTGTATTTAACACCTTCATAAAAACAATTGATTGTTGATTACAGAGCCCAACATTGTGTTTTAGAATATCATCGGCGTGAACAATTGCTGAAAAATGCGACCAAATTAATTTACCGGAAAGGGCGGCGATCCAATTTTCTTTTAAACTATAATGTGCAACACCAAGATGAAATTTCTTTTTAATTATTTCATTTACCTTTTTTACAAAACAACTAGTGTCAAAGTTATTTGTGTTTGATTCATTAAGACATATACTATCTGCATAAGCAATTACATCATTAATGGATTGCAACTGTTTAGAATCAACATCAAATGTTTCAATATTTGGAATAGTTTCACTCATCAAATCAACCTCTTGAATAAGAAAAGGAATAATGCTTGAAATAAAGAGTAGGGCAAATATGAGCGTGGATCTAATGGTGAGAAAATTTAAAAGTTTAAATATATTAAATTCGTGTTTAAATTACTTATGCTGTTTAAACAAGTTCTGTATTAGTTAAATGATTTTATTAACAACCATGACAGCAATTAAAGATCAATAAAACATTATTGAATGGTTAACGTTTTTAAAATTCCTAAAAATCTTCTGGTAAACAATTCGCGCCAATTAGTTTTAATCGCTCTTTTAAGGTAATAAAGGGATGTTTTCTTTTTTTTAGCTAGGGCGGCATGTAACGAAATATAAGAAAGCATATGCGCCTTTATTTTAACTGATGCACAAGGAAACTTTTGGCAAAATATATCGTCCTCTTGTAAGCTTTTTATTAATTCGTTAGTTCTACTTATTAGTTTAATTTCATTAAAATCAAGAACACTACGTTCATCATGATTTATAATATAACTGGTAATTACAGGAATTAAATGGATTTTAAAACGGGCGGAAAGGCGTAGCCACAATTCCCAATCTTCAGAAGCAGATAATGCGCGGTTCTCATTAAATTTATTTTGTAAAATAACATCTCTTCTCAAAAAAACACCATTACAACTTAAATTATTACCCTTTAATAAAATGTGATTTGCTTCTGGATAATTATTATTGTTGTTATAAATGAGCTTATTCGCATTTTTTAATGCATAATTCAAATGAAATACTTCAGGATTAAGCACTTCAATTGCGGTTGAAGCCTCTGCCAAATGATTAGGAAGTGCAATATCGTCAGAATCAAAAAAATTTATATAATCACCAGTTGATCTACTTACGCCATAATTTCTGGCATATGCCCTTTCACTATTTTTAATTTTATAATACTTTACCTTACTTTGGTAATGGTTTTTAATGATCTCTTCCGTGTTATCAGTGCTTCCATCATCAACAATAATTATTTCAAAGTTATCATACGATTGGTCTAATAAAGATTGAATGGTATATCCAATTAACGCTGCTCTATTATAGGTAGGTACAATAATTGAAAATAATACTTTATTGGTCATTTTTTTAATAGTTTAAGTATTTACATAGGTACAATAAACATCAGTGTGATAATTTGTATTGAAATGTTCTATGTCTACTTTTAATTTTGTATTAACATCAAAAATCGAATAATTCAAGTTTTGAATGAATTTGATCAATTCATATGCCGAACAACCTTGGGCATTTAAATTCTTATTATTTACTTCAATAAATAAAATTGGCTTGAATCTATTGATCAGTTCAGTTGCGCCCTGAAGTATTTTAAACTCAAAACCTTCTACATCAATTTTTATCAAGTTTAATTTACTAAATCTTTTTTCATTGTGCTTTGCATAAAGATCTAAACTAGTTAAGTGGCTAACTTGTGTTGGATTAGCGGTTTGAATACCCTTTGGCAAAACTCTGTTTCCTCCGGAATTATTATTATTCTCTACATATAATTCCACTTCTTCATCATTATCTCCTAGCGCTATTTTTTCTGGAATGATGTTATGAATAGATTTATTTAAGCTTAAATTAAACTCAAATTGTTTAAATGTATTTTCGAATGGTTCGAAGCTAATTACTTGACCCTCTTTACCGGTTTTCTTGCCCATCATTAATGCCGTTTGGCCAATATTACCTCCAATATCTAATACATAATCTCCTTCATTAATAAATCTTAGAACTTCAAATGACGAATCTTGTTTACTATACGTATACAAGATCCAAGATTGATAATCGTTCAAATGCAATTTATAATTTATTCCATATCTGTTACAAAAAACCACATCATGTATCGTATACATTGTGTTAGGCGGAAGTAGCTTTCTTAAAAAAACTAAATCTTTTGTCTTTAATATAGAAACAATAACTCTATCAAAATAAATTACTTTAATTATTAAGTACAGTATGCCTTTAAGTTTACTCTTCATTTTAAATTGTATTCAAATATCTTTCAGATACTATCTTAATATCAAATTTAGCTCTTACAGCCAAGTTAGCTTGTTTGCCAATATTAATTAAATTCTCCTTGTTGCTGTAAAACCTCACCATTACTTCATACATTTCATCTTTAGCATTTTCTTTACTTACTTTTAAGCCGGTTTTTTCATTGATGATATACTCATCGAAATCACCTACACCTTCACATACAACTGATGGCACATTTTGTATGGCAGCTTCTTTAACCACTTGATTACTTGCTTCGGTAATAGAAGGGTGAATTAAAATATTTGAAGCCGCTATATAATTAACAGCATTATTTAAAAAACCTGTAAAAATTATTTTGTCTTTAAGATCATTTTGTGATACCCAACTTTTCAATTCTTCCAACAACGGGCCTTTATCTAAAACAAATAGTTTAACATCATAACCCTTACTCACTAATTTCTTACAAACCTCAAAAGCAGTTAAATGGCCTTTCTCTTCTACCATTCTCCCGATCATTATCATGTAAAAATTGGCAGGATACTGGTCTTTTATTCTTTTAACTTCCACTTCACTCACTTTATCATACAAATCAAAATTGTACCCCAAACTTATTACCTCAATCTTTTCATCTTTTACCGATTCAAAAGTTGTCATTTGATCTTTTACAGCATTAGAAACTACTATTATCCTCTTGCTCAACGTATTTACAAGATTATCTAACCTCATAGCGTTTTTGTTTCTTTTCAACATTACTTGATCAGAATGGTGCCTGCAAGGAAAAATTTTAGTTTTAATGAAAAACTGGGCAACTAATGCTACTAAATTGGCAATTTGAAGGTGTGAGAAAACGACATCAATTTTGTTTCGTTGGCAAAACCTGATTAATCTGTAAGTATTTCCTATTATGCTGTATAAGCTGCTATGATCATTATCAGAATAAAAAACGTTTACTCCCAATGATGCCATCTTATGATGAAGAATCCCCTCTTTACAGATCGTGTAAAAATAAACTTTATGTCCTTTCGAAATAAAACTTTCAGCAAGCGATTCCAAAAATACAGTA
>JBIKKW010000057.1:0-19210 GCA_044360115.1 Bacteroidia bacterium | reverse complement strand
GAGTATTAAAAACTTTATAAATTTCATTTTTTAAAATATTAATGGAAGTAAAACAAACGTCATAATTAATCCACCAACAAAGAAGCCAATTACAGCGATCAGTGATGGAAGTTGAAGATCGGAAAGTCCGCTAATAGCATGTCCGGAAGTACATCCGCCGGCATAACGTGAGCCAAAACCAACCATTAAACCACCAAGTGCCAGAATTAAAAAGCCTTTGATAGAAAGGGCTGCATCCCAACTGAATAATTCTTCAGGTTGAACAGATTTTGGAGCGGCAATACCAAGTTTTGCAAGATCAGAAATTGTACTTTCTGAAATATTCACCGGTTGACCATCCGACAAGAATGTGTGTGCGATAAAACCTCCAAGAATGGCACCAACTAAAAAAACCAAATTCCATATTTGTGTTTTCCAGTTGAAATCAAAGAATTTCACAAATTTTCCTCCGCCTGCGGCAGAACAGATGGTGCGCAAATTGGAGGAGAAGCCAAAGGATTGACCGAAAAATAAAAGTAAGAACATGGTTGAAGCAATGAGTATTCCCGATACCCACCATGTCCAAGGTTGACTAATGAATTCTAACATAATTTAGTTGTTTAAATGATATGAAATAATAGGTTTAAATAAATGATTGATCAGCTTTTCGGTAGCACTGGTATGAAACAAACCACCTTTACCGTGTGTGCCAATACAAACAATATCCATTTCCTGCATTTGATTAAAGTGGATCACACCATTCTCAACATCTTTATCATTGATCAGGTGTTTTTCAAAATTAGTAATGGCATTAAGTGAAGCAAATTTATCCATCAATTGAAGCAATGCTTGTTTCTCTGCCTCCGATTGATTTGTAGTGATTTGCAGTAAATGTGTTTTTGTATTGAATGCTAAAATGAGTTTATGTAGTAAAGCTAAATTCTCATATTTAGGAACAGAAAAATCGTGCACCAATAAAATATTCTCAATAACCAGATCAGATCTGTCGCACATTAATGAAAGCAATGGTGTTTTTGATTGACGCGCGATCATTTGAGTTTCAGAGCCGGATATCTTTTCTTTTATTCCCCAAGCACCTTTAGTGCCCATCACGATCAGATCAAATTTATTTTCTTCGGCATAGGATATGATTTTTTCGGTAACCTTTCCTAAAGCAAAATGCGTGTGAATAGTTGAACCATAGATGGTTTTTAAATTGGCTAATTTTCTTTCAGCAATTTCTTTTTGAGATACAACATGAGAAACACTAATATCGCCGCAAGTTTCGATCGTTCCATTTTTGTCCATGGTTACAGTATCAGGTACGCCCAGTACATGTAAAAAGTGAGTTTCAACCGGAATTTTTTCCTCTAGTTTTTTTACCATGAGGTAAGCGTATTCTGCTTGAACCGAAAAATCGGTTGGTATTAATACTTTAAGTTTTTCCATTTTTATTTAATTATAAATATTGATTTACATTTTGCCAGCTACCACCATTGGTAACATTGTTTAAGCCTTTTGATTGCAAGGTGCGTTTTGCCATTCCGCTTCTGTTTCCACTGCGGCAACAAACTATTACGTGCGCATGTTTTTTTAATTTATCGGCATTGGTTGCAATTTGTTCCAATGGAATATTAATGGAGCCCTTTACATGGCCCGATGCAAATTCGCCTTTGCTTCTAACGTCCACAATAATGGCGCCGTTTTTTATTAACTGAGATAGATCTGCTGTTTCGAGACCTAGGATCTTTTTGAGTAGTGATAACATCTTACTTTGAATTTACACAAAGTTAGGTCAGGAAGTGTTAAAATAATGGTTACAAAAGTTACAAAACAAAAAAAGCGGCCCGAAAGCCGCTATTTTATTGAGTTTTAACTTTTAAAGCATGGTTGTTGGGCACACAAAATCAGTTAGTTTGAACGCATTGGTTGGTTTAATGGCGTTAAAACCTCCGGCAACATTTATTAAATGGCGATAACCTCGCGCTTGTAAAATGGATATAAAGGTCATAGAGCGATAACCTCCGGCGCAATGCACGTAGTAGGTTTTGTCTTTATCGATCATAGCCATACTCTCATTGATATAATCTAAAGGCGCATTTATAGCACCAACAATGTGCTCACTGTTAAATTCACTTGCTTTTCTTACATCAAGGATATTCAATGGGTTTGCTTTATTTAAGTTGCCAAAAACTTCTGCAGTAACCTCCCAAATAAAATCGGTATCCTTACCGGCTTCTTTCCATGCTTGCATGCCGCCTTTTAAATAACCTAATGGGTTATCATATCCAACACGTGATAGGCGTGTGATCACTTCTTCCTCACGACCTTCGTCTATTACCAATAACAATGGATGTTTTACATCCGGAACCAATGTTCCTACCCAGGTTGCAAAACTTCCGTCGATACCAATATTTACGGCATTTGGAATAAATTCTTTATGGAATGCATCAGCATGACGTGTATCAATGATCAAAGCATTGGTTTCGTTGGCTGCCACTTCAAATTCTAATGGACTCAAAGCGCGTGTTCCTTTTTTAAGAACAATATCAAAACTATCGTATCCTTTGATGTTCATTAATACGTTTTGAGGAAAATAACCCGGAGGAGGCATTAAGCCGCTTAATAATTGTTTTTTGAATTCATCTTTAGTGAGAGCTGGATTTAAAGCGTAATTAACTTGTTTTTGGTGACCAAGCGTGTCAAAGGTTTCTTTGCTCATGTTCTTTCCACAGGCACTGCCGGCTCCGTGACCAGGATAAACGATCAAATCGTCGTTCAATGGCATGATCTTGTTTCGCAACGAATCAAATAAATGCCCTGCCAATTTATCTTCTGTCATGTCGGAGATCACGTGTTGTGCCAAATCGGGACGACCAACATCACCAATAAAAAGCGTATCGCCAGTGAAAATGGCAACATCTTTTCCGTTCTCATCTTTTAATAAGTAACAAGAGCTTTCCATAGTATGACCGGGTGTATGAATAAGTTGGATAGTGATGTTACCCAATTTAAATACTTCGCCATCATGAGCGATCAATGATTTAAATCCGGTTTCCATACTTGTTGGTCCGTATACGATCACCGCATCGGTCTTCTTTGCCAGATCAACGTGACCGCTCACAAAATCGGCATGAAAATGCGTTTCAAAAACGTATTTGATTTTAGCGTTATTTTCTTTGGCTTTTTTAATGTAAGGCTCTACCTCGCGCAATGGATCAATAATTGCGGCTTCGCCATTACTTTCAATATAATAGGCTGCCTCAGCTAAGCAACCGGTATAAATTTGTTCAATTTTCATGTTCAATAATTTAAGTTGATGTAATTTTAATTAGGAGAATTTGATTTGTTGTTTGGAGTGTTTTTTTTGCTTGGCGAAAGTTTATAGATCATGTATCCAAAACCTACCAATAAATGGATCAAAACAACTGCAAAAATGATACTTGACATAGTTCGAAATTTATGTCACAAAGTTCGGTTGCTTCGCTTTAAAAAAGTATGAGAAAAATCAGTTTTAGCATTAAAAAAGCAACATGTGATCAGATAGGTAACAAATGTTACATCAGATCATTTGCTTTAATCATTTATCTTTGGAAATAAAATAACCATTATAATATGCGATCATATTTAATATCAATAGGTTTTGTAGCATGTGTTTCGTGTTCAGATAATCAACCATATCACCCTAAGGAACATTCACATCATAATCACGCCAACCATCACATGAATAGATCTTCATTTGAGGATCTTGTTAAAAATTTTTAATCATCTGAACGAGATGAATGGCAAAAGCCACACGAGGTTATTCGTTTTTTGGGAGATATGAAGAACAAAACCGTTGTTGATATTGGTGCAGGCACAGGTTACTTTGAGTTTAAAATGAAGGAACCAAGCGCTAAAATTATCGCTGCAGATGTTGATGATCGATTTATAAAATATTTGAACGATCGGGTGGCTAAAGAGCAGGTGAGTAATATTTCGGCTAGAAAGGCGGAGTATGAAAGACCACCGTTAAAGGAAGGGGAAGCTGATATAGTTTTTATGGTAGATGTATATCATCATATTGAAAACAGAGTGGATTATTTTGCACTGGTTAAAAAAGGTTTGAAACCGAGCGGAGAACTGATAATCATCGATTTTAAGAAAGGTGATTTTGAACATGGGCCACCGGATGAAATGAAATTAGAATCGCGAGAAGTTATTAATGAAATGAAGCAAGCTGGGTTTAATTTAGTAGAGCAAGATAGCACCACATTACCATTTCAATACATGTTAAGATTTAAATAGCTTGTTTAAATCCATACATTATATAATAAAATTGATTGACATTTACTTTTTAGCAATAACTTGAATTACTGCCGAGGTTCCTTTATGATATTTACCTTCTTCGATTTCTTTTATGCATGTTTCGATCGATAAATTTTTAAATTCGGAAAAGTCATTTTGTAATTCTTCAACGCTATATAGCAGTTCTGTTAACTGTGGTCCGCCTGTTTTATACTTCAACTGATCTTTATGGTATGATTCCATAATAAAAACTCCATCATTTTTTAAACCTGCATATATTTGCTTGAATACACTTGTTCTTAGATCGGGAGGGAAGTGTCCAAATATGCATACAACAGCATCCCATGAGTTTTCATTGATCTTATAATGATGGAGGTCTGCACAAATGGTTTCAATAATTAATTTTTTTTGAGAGGCCAATTGTTCTAGTTTGTTCAACCCTTCCTGCGAATAATCAACTGCTGATACCTGATGATTATTTTCGGCAAGAAACACAGCATTTCTACCTTCCCCTTCAGCTAAGCAAAGTATTTTTGAAGAAGGTTTTAATAAGTAGCTTTTAGATCTTAAAAATTCATTAGGCTGAGTGCCGTAAGCGTATTCAGATTCTTTATAACGACTATTCCAAAAGTTTACGTCCATTTAATTTAAGTATTCGGTTTTGTAATCACCTATATGTATTTCACTTACCTTAATTATCTTTTTTTGTTTATAAAAATTAAATAATCCTATAATGAATATTGAAAAAGCAATCAGAAAAAAAATGATCTGCAACCATAAGCTGTTTTTCAACTGTAAGAGATTACCCAGGCTTAATCCCGCAACTAAAAAATACAAGGCTGTTCTTACAAAAGATAATAGTGTGGTTTGGTTTGCTAGCACCGTTCGTTGTAATGCCAGTTTTTCTCTAAGTATTAGATCTTTATTTATTTTTTCTGTTGTTTTATTCATTGAATTAATCTGTAATAATTACTTTTTCAATCATATTAAACTTACCATCAAAAATAAAACTAAAATTATATATACCCTTATTTAATTTTATTCTATCAGAAATATCTATTGTTTGCTCACCCTTATTTAATTTGGAGTAATTTTTATCCCAAACAATTTTTCCATTAATGTCAGTAACAAACAAATCAAGATCTCCATTATACGGCAAATCAATACGTAACCGTATTTCTTTTTTTGTAGGATTTGGGAATACCTTTGCTTTCAATGGATTATTTCCATTCAGGGGCGCTAAAGATGATGATCCTCCCGGATTTTTAACTAACCAAACTTCATAAATTGTTGGGTGAGCATTGGTTGAATTGGTGTTGTTATTTGTAAATGCACTCGCATCATTTGTAAATATTCCGCCATAAATGTGCCCAACAAGAACAGAATCACCATTAATTTGTGAGAGTTTAATTACTTCATTACTGTAATGCGATAGATTATGATTAGGAATGAATTCAGCACTTGCACCTATAAATGCAGGCATTTCGTTGGCAAAAACACTCTCTTGTAAGTTACCATTTGAATCTCGTGATACTCTGCTAATTGTTTTTACAAAAGGAACAGTATTGTCTGGTGTTAAAACATTATTAATGTATTTATACTGACTCATCCCGCCAAAAAAAAGAGAGTGCATTACATTACTAATGCTGTCATACAAAGCTACTTTTGCCGAATGGTAATTGCTAAGATATTGATTGAAGCTTGTAATTGGGGTATAGCCGCTGGCTTTTATATCTACGGGGTATAAAAAAGGTAAATCAACACCAATTTGAAATACACCCGAAGAGATCGAATAACCTTGCTCGCCATTCGGGAAAATTTGAGGCATTAAATTGTAATCTCTGCGATGTAAATGAACTTGATCGGTTACTACAGTGTAATTTGAATAGCTTAAAGAAGAGCCGGAATTATTAATGGTAAATTTTTTAATACCACTTACGTATGTTTGCGTATAAGTGGGATTACCCATTGGATTATATCGTCCATCAAACCTGTGCCCACCAACCAAATAAAAAGTATTACCAATTTTACCTAATTGTCCTCCATTAACTGCAAAATTTTGATCTGTTATTTGTTTAAAATTGGTTTGAATTGGTTGCGCATTAATTATAGCATTGATCAAACCACTTACCGATACAGAAGTTAGGTTAGGATATGTTATATGGTCAAGTGCTGTATTACTGTAACCATATCCTCCAATTATATAAAGCGAATCTTTATCTTGATAAAAATTCATATTGGTTGATTGCAGTTGTTCTTTTAAACCAACCGGTAAACTATTAACCGACGATGACCAAAATTGATTCGTGTTAATATCAACTACAAATACCGAAGTGTTATTACTAGCCGCCGGAAAAGCATTAAAAGGTTGTCGTGCATGTAAGCCATCTAATCTTCCGCCAATAATTAACCATTTTCCGCCTGATTGTGCAAAAGCAAAGGAGTGTAATCCTGGTAAATTTTGCACTTGAAACGATTTTAGTTTTACTTGATAATTAAATGCAATTTGTTGCGACAACATACTCCCATTAATTAGTATGGTAAGTAGTAACAGTTTAATAGCTTTCATGATGTTTAGTTTTTTATAAAGTTACCCTGATCATATTAGAAAAACGGTAACAATAGTTACAAAAAAATCCCGAGATTTTTTTCTCGGGATCTTTTTATTAAAGTATGATTCAGTTTTTAGTTGGCACAGGTTACATTTTGCCAAGGACCCAAATTTTCGATGTTCTTTAATCCGGCACTTTCTAAAATGCGCTTTGCAACACCGGCTCTGTTACCACTACGGCAAACCAAAACAATGTGTTCGTATTTTTTTAATTCTTCAACCTTTTCCTGTATCTCATCCAATGGATAATTTACTGAACAATCGGCATGACCATCAAATTCCCACTCTTCGGGACTTCTTACGTCTACTATGATCTCTTTAGTTGTATTCATAATCGTGTTTTTTTTAGCTGTTTGTACAGAGTTATCTGTTTTTTTAGTTGTTTGTGAGTTACAGCTGCTGATCCCGAACATTGAAATGATCAAAACCAACAACTGTACCATTTTATTTTTTATCATGATCTTATTTTTGCAATTTACTTTGGCAAACAAAATCTGTTTTTGCAACACCCGATTCAGCGATTGCCTTAAAGCCACCTTCAATTTCTTTAAAATTGTGAACACCTCTTGATTTTAAGATACTTGCAGCAATCATGCTTCGGTAACCACCTGCGCAATGCAAGAAGAATGGCTTATCTTCATTCATTTCGGCAAACCAGCTATTGATCTGATCTAATGGTTTATTGTAAGCCTCTTCAACATGCTCTGCGCGGTATTCGCTTTCACGACGAACGTCAACCACTGTGTCGTTCTTCACATCAACTTCCTTAGCAAATTGTGCTGCAGTAATACGATTTACAGTATCTGATTCTTTTCCGGCTTGTTTCCAAGCATCAAAGCTGCCTTTTAAATGACCAAGTACATTATCAAAACCAACACGACTTAATCGTGTAACTGTTTCTTCTTCCATTCCTAATTCGGTGATCAATAAAATTGGTTGTTTTACATCTTTGATCAAGGCACCAACCCATGGAGCAAAATCGCCATTGATGCCAATGTTTATTGAGCGAGGTACAAAGCCTTTGCAAAATTCAGCAGCAGGGCGCGTATCAAGCATTAAGGCTTCTGTAGTTTCTGCTGCAGCTTCAAATTCGTTAACCGATAAAGCGCGCATACCATTATTTAAAACAGTGTCAAAACTTTCGTAGCCTTTTTTATTCATGGCAACATTCATTCCAAAATAACCCGGAGGAGGTGTTAAACCATCAGTTACGGCTGCGATAAATGCTTCTTTATTTGGTTGGTTCAATGCGTAATTCATTTTCTTTTGGTTGCCTAATGTGTCAACCGTTTCTTTCATCATGTTCTTTCCACAAGCACTGCCAGCGCCATGTGCAGGGTAAACGATCACATCATCCGCTAAAGGCATGATCTTGGTGTTTAGTGATTCATATAATAAACCGGCTAATTGATCTTGTGTCATTGAAGCTGCTTTTTGAGCAAGGTCAGGACGACCAACATCACCTAAAAATAATGTATCACCGCTAAACAAGGCATGATCTTTACCATTTTCATCTCTTAATAAAAAGCACGTACTTTCCATTGTATGACCCGGAGTGTGCAATACTTTAATGGTAATGTTACCAAGCTTAAACTCTTCACCATCTTTTGCGATGATAGCTTTAAATTCCGGATTTGCATTTGGACCGTAAACGATAGGAGCATCAGTTTTTTTGCTTAGATCAATATGACCCGAAACGAAATCGGCATGGAAGTGTGTTTCAAAAACGTATTTTATTTTCACGTTATCTTTTGCAGCACGCTCAATGTATGGTTGAACCTCACGTAAAGGATCAATAATTGCAGCTTCGCCATTTGAGGTAATGTAGTATGCTCCTTGAGCTAAGCAACCTGTATAAATTTGTTCGATCTTCATTTTTTTTAATTTTAGTTAGTTAATTATTTAGTTTTTTAATTTATGATACAAAGTTAAGTTTGATATTTTGTTTTGTTTGTAACAGTAGTTACACCAATTTACTTTAAAAAATTGAAAGTATCAATTGTTACATTAGTGCCCTCCACCTGATTTTAAAAATAATTCGTTAATAATAATATACACGCCCATTACCAATACAAACCAGCCAAAGCCTTTTTTAAGTTTATTACCGTCAATTTTTTTAGAAAGCGCGTTGCCAATAAAAATACCAGCAACGGCAAGTGAAGTAACAATAGCTAATAAGGTCCAGTTCATGTTTGATGCGTTTGATGATAGATCACCAAGAAAACCGATCAATGATTTAGCGGCAATGATCAATAATGAAGTTCCTACAGCCATTTTCATTGGTAATTTACTAAGCATTACAAGTGCAGGAATGATCAGGAATCCGCCGCCTGCGCCAACTAATCCGGTTAATACGCCAACAACACTACCTTCAATAATGATCATTGGGTAATTGAATTTTTGTTCACTAACTTCTTCACTGTTGCCATTCTTTTTCTTTTCTCTGATCATTGAAACAGATGCTGCAACCATTAATATGGCAAAAAGGATCATCATTAAAATGGATTTTGTAACCATAAAATCACCTAATTGAAATACATTTTGAGGAATAGCAGGTACAATAAATTTTCGGGTTGCGAAAACTGCTATAATAGACGGAATGCCGAATACAACTGCCGTTTTAATGTTTATTAAGCCTTGTTTGTATTTTGGGAAAGCACCAATTAAGCTGCTGGTTCCAACAATAAATAATGAGTAGGCAGTAGCCATCATGGGCTCAACGCCTAAAAGATATACCAGTACCGGAACCGTAAGGATGGAACCGCCACCGCCAATAAGACCCAGTGAAATGCCAATAATAATAGATGAGATGTAACCGAAAATTTCCATAATTTAAATTTGTATTAATTAATTTATCGGCACAAAGTTCGTTCTAACAGGGTCATTTTAACGGTTACAAATGTTACATAAAATTAGGTATTTATCTTAAAATACGAATTCAAATGGGCATTGTACTTTAAGTGAAAGGCGTTAATTAGCGTTAAATGGCTAAAAAATTAAGTTTTAAATCCTCTCTGCTATTCACTATATTTGATTTTTATTGTTCTAAAACCTAAATTTTGTGAGTAGAAAATTTGCATTTTATTTTTTAACGTTTTTACTGCTATCTGATTTTTGTTTTGCACAAAACACAAAGGTAAGCGGACAAGTATATGGTTTTAATAGTGAGCGCGTTTTATTATTACGCAAAGCAAGTAAGAATTTAGGTTTCGAAGGACCCTTAGAAGGTGTGCAATTAACCTTTAAGATCGATGGTAAAGATTATAATGTAAAAACCGATAATAGCGGGTTTTATTCCATATCCGTTCCACATGCTACAAATGGCGAAGTTTTAATAATTAAGAATGGATTTTCAAAAGTTAGTGTAAAATGGACCGATGAAAATAAAACAGGAAGAGGTATAATTAGTGCTTTGAGTTTTATATTAAAGAAGAACGACGACTCGCAAAATGAATTGGGAACACTTGTATATGATGAAGCCGGTAAATTAAAATACGCCTTCAATGATCATCCAAAGAAAGAGAATGCTGATGTGATGCAATCAAATAAGATATTGATCGAGAAATCTGTAGAATTTAATAATAGTAATAAAGTGGCACCTATACCGGTTGTCAATGCACCTAAAGTAATTGAAAAACAATTAGCTGCCCCACAGCCAAATAAGGATAAGGCGGACCAAGGCAACACTGTTGTAACACCTGTAAATACAGATCAGGAGAAGAATAAATACTCCGAGAAGATCTTAAGTTTATCAGAGAAATTTAATCACTTAGACGATAATAATATAACAGGATTAAAAACTGAATTAGATGATCTGAAGCAAGAATTGAACCGAATGGCTGCGGCCGGCGAAGATGTGGAGTTTTTAAGGAAGCAGATCAATGAAGCGGAAAGTAAATTGTTATTGAAGGAAGAATTGATAAACACGCAGCAACAAAGTATTGAAAGAGCCAACAAGATCATCTTGTTTATGGTGTTGTTCTCTGTTTTTTTATTGGCAAGTGTTGGTTTGATATTTTACACCTTACAGCAAAAGAAAAAATTCAATAAGGTTTTAACTTTAAAGAATAATGAAATAACAAAGATTAATCAGCGTTTATTAAGCAGCATCAAATATGCATCTGTTATTCAATCCAATTTACTTTCGAGTACCCAGGAATTAAAACAATTATTTTCGCAATCATTTATTTTTAACAAGCCAAAGGATTTTCTTTCAGGTGATTTTTTCTGGTGTCATGAAAAAGACGGACTTTATTATATAGCTGTTTCCGATTGTACCGGACATGGTGTACCTGGCGCATTGCTTTCTGTTTTAGGACAACGCTTTTTAACGGAAGCGGTCGAAAAAGAAAATATCATTGAACCGCACGCCATCATTCAAAAACTGGAAACAAAGTTCATTAGTGCGTTCAAAGATCAAAGTTCGGTTGAATATGGTGTAGAATTAGGATTGGTTTGTTTTAATAAACAAAACAACGAGTTGGTATTTTCGTCAAATGGAATGAACCTATTCCTTTATCATAACGCTACAATTAACTGTGTTAAGCCAAAGTATGCGGCGTCCAATTCAGCTGTGTTGCAACCAGAAGACCAAAGCTTTATATTGAGTAAGGGCGATTGTTTTTATTTGTCAAGTGATGGTTTTGCCGATCAGTTTGGTTTAATGGATGGAAAGACCAAAAAGTACAACTTAGCTGCAATGGCTGATCTGTTGAAGATAATAAGTGAAAAGGAAATTCATTTCGCAATCCAAACCTTGGAAAAGGCTCATGATCAGTGGAAGGGCAGTTTATCTCAAACTGATGATATTTTGATTACAGGTATCAAGATCAGTTAAGACATATTTTAGTTGATCTCATCAAGTTTCAAGTCAACATTCTTTAATACCATCATGATCTCTTCACCTTTTATTTTCATGAGATCATCTGTTTTTTCGTAACGCCAAATAACCTTAAGATCATTACATTTTTGTTTGAATAGATCAATAAGTTTAATGATCTGTACATTAGACATGGAATTCATGTAGCTTAATTCCACAATAAAAATTGTTGGGAGTTGAAAATTTATCTTTTGAATTATCTCTTCTTTTAACGGCTCGTAAAATTCTAAAGTGTTCTCAGGCATCGAAACACCTTTGATGCTAATTTTGTTTTCGTTTCCGCAATATGCTTCCACTTTTGGGGTGTCGTCCGTTTCGTCAATCAGTATCTTTTGTTCACTCATATTTAATGTAAATTTTTAATGTTAATTCATAAACTGAATCTGTTAAATGCTTCACGTTGTATTGAATGCGTTCCGGAAATATAAGGTTTGCAATATCTAAAAGGCCTAAGCCGTTGTTTTCGCTCATGTCGGCAAGTTGTTCCTGGCTCATTTTTTGCAGTTCAGTATTGGTGGAATGTTGTAATTTATCTACTTTGTATTTTAATAATTCAACATTGAATATGTCTATGTCGTTTATAGTTGTGATCGAGATCCCTTCTTTTAACCATTCGATCAATAATTTTGCATTGATCTTATCGTTTGATCTGTAGCCGTGCCGGTTAATGTTTTGTATGAGTTCTATTAAAACGTGATGAGTTTTTTTATCCAGGTTTTTAGCTTGCCCTTTCATGATGGAAAGCATCTGGAGTTGTGTTTTTAAAAACACATTCGAAAAATCGCCACTATAAAAAAGTGTACTCTTGTTCCTTTCAAAATGATCTTGAAGTTCATCTCCGAACTTTTGTACCGATTGAAGGTCAATTTCCGAGCTATCGGATCTTTTATCTACCGGTAAAGCAACGCATAGTTTGTAAATAGAGCATTCGTTATCGTGTTCTAAAAATTGATATTGAACGCGGCTATTTGTTTTTCTAACGATCTCAATAAGCCCTAATCCGGCACCTTTTTCGGTTCTCTCTCCTATTTCAAGTTGTTGAAGATAATCGTTATTTAATTCCTCAATGGTTTTGTTCAATAGTGATTCAAATCGTTCTTTTAAAACTTTTTCAGCAGACTTACTTACAAGATTTTGAGTAAGTATGTAATAAAAATGTCCATCACTCCATGCTAAGGATATATCTTTTGATCTGTCGGTTGAAGTGCCATATTTTTCAACATTTTGCACCGCCTCTACCAATATAAATAGGAACTTGCGTAATTGGCTTGCGTTATTCGACTTGATAATATTATTCTCTAAGATCTGTGTTATAAAACTTGTAGGACCTTCTGAATAATTACCGTGGTAATAAAACAAGAAGGGTAAATTAGGAACAAGCTGCGATATGTTGTTTGTTAATACCACTCTACACAAAAATAGCTAAAATAGATGATGAACTCAATTAAACCTGCAATAATCTTTGTTATAATAAGATGAAAAATATCAGTTTAAAATTATATTGAATGTGTAATTTCAAAGCATGAAAGGCCTAACATCCAAAGAAGCCAAAGCGCGCTTAGAAAAAGACGGTTATAATGAGTTGAACGCCGGGAAATCGCGGAGTGTACTCAAAGTGGCGTTGGATGTTATTAAGGAGCCTATGTTTGTGTTACTTATTGGTAGCGGCTTATTGTATGCCATGCTTGGCGATTATAAAGAGGGCATTACCTTAGCAAGCACCTTTTTGATCATTATTTTTATTACATTTTACCAAAGCAACAAAACCGAAAAGGCCTTGGATGCTTTAAAGCGGTTGGCATCTCCTCGAGCTTTAGTTTTACGTGATGGTATACAAATCCGTATACCGGGCAGGGAAGTTGTTTGTGATGATATGGTGATACTCCGCGAAGGTGATCGCATCCCTGCAGATGGAGAGTTACTTGATGCCACACATTTGTACGTTGATGAGTCGTTGTTAACCGGTGAATCATTACCTGTTTTGAAACAAGCAGTTTCAAGTAACAAAGAAAACAAAGTTTATAGCGGAACTTTAGTAATTAGTGGGAGTGGCGCGTTTAAAGTTAGTAACACAGGGCAAAATACTGAGTTTGGTAAAATTGGTTCTACTTTAGAAAAAATAGAAAAAGATCAAACCCGTTTACAGAAGGAAATGAAATTGCTGATCAGACGTTTGTTTTTAATTGGCATAATTATCAGTATAGGTGTTGTTTTACTTTTTTATTTTACCAGAGGTAATTTTTTACAATCACTTTTAAATGGCATATCAGTTTCAATGGCCATATTGCCTGAGGAATTCCCAGTTGTTTTAACTGTCTTCTTAGCCCTTGGAGCCTGGCGATTATCAAAGGTAAATACACTTACGCGAAATCCAACAGCCATTGAAACATTAGGTTCTGCAACTGTTTTGTGTAGCGATAAAACTGGCACCATAACGCAAAATAAAATGGAAGTGGTTTCGGTATTCAATGGTAGTGATACCATTGATAAGCATGATTTTAATTTGAAGAAGGAACATATTGAAGCTCTTTTTCTGAACGCACATCTTGGTTGTTCCAATCAGATCGTAGATCCAATGGAAAGCGCGATCATGAGTGCATCAATAAGTAATTGGAATTTTGACCTTAAAGATTTAAAATTACTTAAAGAATATCCATTAAGTAAAGACCTAATGGCTATGACAAGGGTTTTTGAAAATGAGCAATCAGGAAAAATAACTGTAGCTTGTAAAGGTGCACCGGAAGTGATGTTTGATCTTTGTAGGTTAGGTAGCCACGAACGTAATACATTTGAAATTAAATTAAACGAATTTGCAAAAAAAGGATACAGGGTTATTGCTGTAGGAAAAGCAGAAACGCCTTCAAAACAATTACCAGAAATACAGTCTGATTTTAATTTCGATTGTTTAGGTTTAATGGCTTTTGAAGATCCAATAAGATCTGAAGTTCCGAATGCAGTAAAAGAATGTTTACAAGCAGGAGTAAGGGTAATTATGATCACCGGCGATTTTCCAACAACAGCAAAATCTATCAGTGATCAAATTGGATTAGATCATCAGGATCTTATCATTACCGGAGATGAATTACGCGCCATGAACGATGAGGAGTTGAAGCAAAAGATCAAGCACACCTCTGTATTTGCCCGCGTGCAACCTGAACAGAAACTCAGAATTGTAAAAGCGTTAAAAGATAACAATGAAGTAGTAGCAATGACCGGTGATGGTGTTAATGATGCGCCGGCATTAAAGGCTGCCGATATTGGAATTGCAATGGGAAAAAAAGGCACGGATGTAGCGCGTGAAGCTTCGTCTTTGGTTTTGTTAGATGATAATTTTGCATCCATTGTATCGGCTATCCGATCGGGTAGACGAATTTTTGACAATTTGCAGAAAGCCATGTCGTTTATTATTGCCATTCATATTCCAATAATTGGTTTGGCATTAATGCCTGCGATCTTTTCCGAATTACCTTTATTTTTATTGCCGCTGCATGTGGTGTTCTTGGAGTTGATCATCGACCCCGTTTGTTCTATTGTGTTTGAATCGGTTAAGGAAGAAAAAGGTATTATGACACGAAAGCCTCGCGCAGTTAATGAATTGTTCTTTGGTTCGCGAAAAATGTTGATGAGTGTGTTACAAGGCTTATTATTGCTTGCAACAGTTCTTGTTGTTTATTTCCTTTCGGTAAATGAAGGTCATAATGAATTTGAAGTTCGTACAATAGCATTTACTTCATTGATCATCGGAAATATATTCTTGATCTTATCGGATCTTTCAAAAACACAAAATGTTTTTCAAGTTTTACTACAGGCACCTAAATCTCTATTTATTCTATTGCTTTCGGTTGCTTTATTGTTAGGTTTGGTATTAAATGTTACGGCATTACAAAGCATGTTTGGTTTTAAATTTCCGGGTTATGAGCATCTGATCACCTCTGTAATTGCAGCATTTGTGCTATTACTAACGTTAGAGACGATGAAATTGATACGTTTAAGAATAGAAAAGAATAAAGTGTAATTTTTACTTTTTCTCAACCACAAATTTACCTTGTATCAAATCGCCATTAGTATTTTGGATGCGATAGAAATAGATCCCATTTGACCAATTTTTTAATTGAAGTTTGATCAGCTGTTCGTTATGCGTTTTTTGTGAATGAATGAGTTGACCCGTTAAACTATAAATGGATAATTCGCTATCCGTATTAAATGATCTATCCAATTTGAATTGAATTTGATCGGTTGCAGGATTTGGAAATGCATTAATGGAAGCATTGTTTTTCTCTTCACTTAATTCCGTTGTCACCGCACCACATAAGGATGATTGTCTGTGAACATCGCGTTGAAACATCAACCAGTTTGGTCCTGTTCCTTTACCTGCTTTGATCATATAGGCTCTGCCAAAATTTGCGGGACTAGGAGGGTAAACACCATATCCACCAACAATAAATACATCCAAAGTATCATCGTTATCAAAATCAGCAACAAGTGGCGCGTGATCCAATGCATATTGAGAATTTCCATAATGTGTTGCCAGATCAATGTTCCAAATTTGGCTTCCATTATTTCCGTTAAGTGCATATAAAACACCTTTACTGGAGCCAAAGATCACATCTAAATACGCGTCGTTTGTGATATCTGCCAATGCAACTCCTCTAAATGCTTGTCCGGCATTTGGAATAGTATAATTCCATTTTAATAAACCATTATTAGTTAATGCTTTTACTTCAGTGCCTGAAACAAAAACAACATCGCAACTACCATCATTATCTATATCTCCTAATGAGGCTGGTGCTCCAATATACCCGGTTCCGGCATATTTCCATTTGGTAGATCCATTCTCACCATTAAGGCAATAAAGAGTATCGTTATAAGAACCAATCACAAGCTCAGGTTTTCCATCCAGATCAAGATCTGAAACTGCAGTGCCGTGATAAATATGATCGTGCACCGGGTAGGCCCACATTCTGGTTTGATTATCACCTCTGTATGCAAAAATACTGTCTTTGTAATTAAAGTTCCATGTGGCTACCACAAAATCAAGTACGCCGTTATTATCCAGATCAACAATGGTTGGCGCGGTTTGTACCCATGAATTACCGTCTACTTTTATTTCCCAAGCAACGGTTCCATCTTCTGCATTAATGCAAATAACCCAACCGCCAAATTCGCCATGCAATATCTCCGGTTTACCATCATTATCAACATCGGCAATAGTTGGAGGTGAATCACTTCCTTTTGTGTTACAAACCCATTTTAATGAGCCATTGTTTCCGTTAAAACAATATGTTTTTGGGTTGCATGAGCTGGGAACTATTACCTCTTGCGTTCCGTTATTATCAACATCATAAATTAAAGTTGCCACATCATTACAGCCATGACTGCCAACAGCGCTTGCATTGTATTTCCATAGCAAACTTCCATTCTCGGCATTCAAGGCATAAATACTACTATCATTGCGGTAACAACCAAACGTTACTTCATATTTACCATCACCGTCAAAATCTTTAGCAGCCGATTGGCCGGCAGAAAAATCATGGGTGTTGTAAAACCATTTTACTTTTGGTGCAATTGTTTGTGAGAAGATAATATTAAATATGAAAAATTGAAAAACAATCAAATAGATTGTTGTACGGGATAAAATATTTGATTTCATAAAACAAATATAATATTTGAATTGGTTTAACAAAGCTTTTGTTATCATAAAGTATGTAGAATGATCAATAGGATGTTTTTTATTTAATTATAAAAAACTTCAGGAATTCATCTCTGTTCAACAGATCAACAACAATCTGTTCTGTCCGTTTTTTTCTTTTGGTGCGCGGTGAATGCAAGGCAAAACTTGGCTTTCGGGATGATCAACTGCCAACTTCCATAAATTACCTATTCCTAAACTGATAGGAACCGAAGATGGCTTTAGCTGATAGTGTAGATCAAAAAAATGCGCACTTAAAAATGATTCAAAATCTTCATCTGCCCCATGATAAATTTTTTTAAGTTCATTGCGAATTTCGGGAACATTTATTTTTTGAATGGCTTGTGAGTTTGGTATAATTTCACTCGATTCGCCATCATACGTGCATAAAAATGTATCGGTTGGTAAAGGAGAGCGATCTACGTGAAACGAATAAACATCGGTTGGGAAAAGCGGATAGGCATCATCTCTTTCATATTGTTTGATGAGATTAAGAACTGGTGCAGCACCATGTGCTATCAATGTCTTCAATTCATTAACAATAACTTCTCTTGCAAGCTGCCCCTGTTCACTCAATTGAAGTTCAAAAAGTTCGTCTTGATCAATTGTTGTAATGTTTCCGTTCCATTCAATTTTATTAGCAATTTCAGAAAAATCACCAATTAGCTCACGTTTCCAGCAAATCGCGTTAATTTCACCACGAAAAGGTGTGGAAATGAGATCATGAAAATTCGTAACATGATGAATTTGATTTGCTGTATGAGAATGATCTTGCATGAGTATGTAATATTAATATAAAATCAGGTTTGGACGAGTAAAATTTATTCTTGAGAATTGCTTAAATAATTTAAAGCTGTTAGCTTTTTGATAAACATCTAGTTTTTCAAAATCAAACATTTAAGTGAGGGTGAGAGTGAGTTTTGAAGAAAAAAAATCAGAGTTTCGGGCACTTCGCTCTCGCTTTGCACACTTACTCTGATTTTTTGTACCCAGTGCCGGACTCGAACCGGCACGGTTTCCCAATGGTGTTTGAGACCATCGCGTCTACCAATTCCGCCAACTGGGCATTTTGAATTGGGCTACAAAGCTAATTTAACTTTTACAATTTCCCAAAAAAACTTGCCAAAACCGTTAAAATTGGTATATTTGCACTCCTTTTTAAGAAATGGAATCACAAGTAAGATTATTCTCGGGAATTGCGTCTAGTGCCGTTGCAGAAAAAATTGCAAAGGCTTACGGTCAGGATCTTGGTAAAGTGGCTCACTATCGCTTTAGCGATGGTGAATTACAGGCCTCTTACGAAGAAAGTATCCGTGGCCAAAGCGTTTTTATTATTCAAAGCACCATGCCGCCTGCAGATAATTTAATGGAATTATTGCTCTTAATTGATGCTGCCAAGCGCGCCAGTGCCCGTCATATCATTCCTGTTATTCCTTACTTTGGTTATGCTCGTCAGGATCGTAAAGATCAACCCCGCGTTGCAATTGGTGCTAAATTAGTGGCCGATATGTTGGCAGTTGCCGGTGCTACGCGTGTTATGACCATGGACCTTCATGCGGACCAGATTCAAGGTTTCTTTAATGTGCCGGTTGATCATTTATATGCCTCAACTATATTTTTACCGTACATACAATCTTTAAATTTAAGTAACTTATGCATAGCTGCACCGGATATGGGAGGCAGTAAACGTGCAAACTCATACGCTAAGCATTTGAATTCTGATCTGGTAATTTGTTATAAACAACGCGCAAAGGCCAATGTTGTT
>JBIKKW010000160.1:0-5634 GCA_044360115.1 Bacteroidia bacterium | reverse complement strand
TATAAATAACAAAATTGAACCGGCAATGGCAAAATCGCCAATTTGAATACCAATAATATTTAATATGGTGTTTCCTACAAACAAAAAGGAGAACATGATCCCTAATGATACCCACGAAGCTTTCCCTGCTTCCAGTTTACCAACCTTTTGCTTTAAAGAAATGATCACAGGAATAGAACCGATCACATCAATTACCGCAAATAGCACCATTGTTACCTTTAAGATCTCAATAATATCAAATCGTAAATCCATGGCTCAAAATTACGAAAATCAACAATTACCATTATTTAAGTTATCAAGTTTGTAACGTTAAAAATTATCGGCATTATAATACTTTGGCAGCAATTGCTTCTTTAATTTTAAACCTAACTGAAAACGCTTTTTACATATACCTTTGCACTGTTTTTCATTTGTGCACAATTGGCTGCACAACAACGTCCACCTTCACTTACACGAATTCTTTTTGTTTTTGATGCAAGCAAAAGCATGACCAATAAGCATGAGAAGAACACACGCATGGAAGGCGCAAAACTTTTGTTCAGTAAATTTTTAGATAGTTTGAGTCAATTAAAAAACTATCAATTTGCACTTCGCATGTATGGCCATACCGTTAAATATCCGCCCGGAGATTGCAAGGATAGTAAGCTGGTTGTACCCTTTAATGCAAAGAACAATATTTCGCTAATTAAGCAAAAGGTAAATGAGGCTCAACCCACGGGAATAACACCTATTGAACATTCGTTAACGCAAGCTGCCAATGATTTTCCGGATGCAAAGGCACGCAACATGATCATATTAATTACCGATGGAATTGAGGAGTGTGGCGGCGATCCTTGTGCAGCGCGCCAAAAGTTGATGGAAAAAGGTATTGTATTTAAACCATTTATTATTGGCATTGGCCTTACTCCCGAACAAATTAAAACATTTGAGTGTGTTGGCACCTATTATGATTTTGATAACGATAATGCATTTACCGATATTACAGAACTGATCCAAACACAAAAACTTAAAAAAACATCGGCACAGGTAAATTTATTGGATAGTAAAGGAAAACCAACAGAGTCTGATGTGAATATGACCTTTTATGACGTTAATAAAAAACGTTATATGTACAATTACATCCACACTTTGAATAAGAACGGGAACCCTGATACTTTATATATTGATGATTACCCAACCTATAAAGTTATTGCGCACACCATTCCGCCAAGGGAGAGCAACGAAACTAAATTAACCGTTGGAAAACACACAACCATACCAATAGAAGCGCCTCAGGGATCAATGATCATTACCCGCCCAAACGGCATTTACAATTTTAATGAAAAGGTAAAATACATTGTGCGTTATCCTAATCAAATGAACACGCTTCACGTACAGGCTATAAATACGTTGGAAAAATATATTGTTGGAAATTATGATCTTGAAATATTAACGCTGCCTCGTATTTACATGTCAGCCATTAAGATCGATCAATCAAAATTAAATGAGATCGTGATCCCTAATGCTGGTATGCTTCAGGTAAAAGCTCTCGAAGCCGGCGATGGTTGCGTGATGTATAAACGCGACGGAAAGTATGAACGGATAGTTACATTAACCACAAACACACAACAAACCTATTATTTGCAACCCGGCGATTATACTATTGAGTGGCGCTCAAAAGCATTAAAAGGCAGCATCTATACCATCGAAAAAAAGTTCAATATCAAGCCCGATCAGGCAACCGTGGTAGAATTATATAAATAAGCCCAAAAACAGCCAATTTTTAAGAAGTAAACTGCTGTAAATCAATTCATTAATCTAAAATTGTGAATTATGCCCTAATATGCTATATTTGCACCCTTAATTAAAAAAAACGTATTTAGAATTTAATTGTTATGCAAAACAAAGGAGCAATAAAAATATTTGCCTTGTTACTTACACTGGCTTGTATTTTTTATTTATCATTTACATGGGTTACGCGCGGCGTAGAAACTGAAGCTGCTGAATATGCAGAAGGTATTGTTGAAGGCGTTAAGTATAAAAATGCTGCAAAAGATTTAGCGAAAGGAAATGCTTCTCGTGAGCAAAGTATCCTTGATTCGTTAAAGGGGCATTTAGCTGATCGTTACTTAGATTCAATGAAGAAGGAAGTAGTGTATAATTTGGTTGTTGCCGAGTATACTTACGAAGAGTGTAAAAAGAATGAATTGAATTTAGGTTTGGACTTACGTGGTGGTATGAACGTAACGTTAGAGGTTTCGTTGATCGATATCGTGCGTGGTTTATCAAACGGAAGTACAGATGTACAGTTTAACCAAGCTTTAGATGAAACACAAAAGAATTTAGGTGTAAATAACAATGATGATTTCATCACTTTATTTGAAAAGACCTACAAGAAAATTGCTCCAAACGGACGTTTAGCGCCAATTTTCCAAACGGTTGAAAATAAAAGCAAGATCTCTTACAACTCAAGTAATGAAGAGGTGATCGCTTTCATTAAAGAGAAAGCTAAAGAATCAATTGGTAATGCCGAAAAAACTTTCCGTTCTCGTATCGATCGTTTTGGTGTAACTCAGCCAAACATTCAAAAGTTAGAAGCAAGCGGACGTATCTTAGTTGAATTACCGGGTGTAAAAGATAAAGAGCGTGTACGTGAATTATTACAAGGTACTGCTAACCTAGAGTTCTGGGAAACTTATGAGAATGCTGAGATCGCACAATTAATGGATAAAGCAAACTTTGCTGTTCGTCAGGTTGAATTTCCTGAGACCATTATTGCAAAACGTGATACAACTCAAAAAGATTCTTCAAGTGTTGTTGTTCCTGATTCATTAAAGAAAGTTGATTCAGCTAAATTAGCTGCAGCAGCTGCTCCAACTGTTAATCCGCAGGATACTGCTTTAAAGAACTTTATTAAGAGAAGTCCTTTATACTCAATGTACTCTCCTTTACGTCCTTCAATTATTTTTGACGAAAAAGGTCAGCCAAAACAATATGCTGAAGGTCCTGTTGTTGGTCGTTCATATACAAAAGACGATACAGCAAAAGTGAACAAGTATTTAGCAATTGCTAAATCAAAAAATATTTTCCCTTCAAAGGTAAAATTCATGTGGAGCTCAAAAGCAGTTGAGCAAAAAGATGAGACCGGAAAAGTAATGGGAACGTATTATGAATTATACGTTATTAAACAAACAGATGCTAAAGGCAAAGCTGCTTTAAGTGGTGACATCATTACTGAAGCTCGTAAAGATTACGATCAACGTAGTGGTGGTGTACCTTTAATTAGCATGACCATGAACAGCGATGCTGCTCAACGTTGGAAAACCATTACAGGTGCTAACAAAGGAAAATGTATTGCCATCGTAATGGATAATATGGTTTTCTCTGCTCCTCGTGTTAATCAAGAAATTTCAGGTGGTCAATCACAGATCACCGGTAACTTTACCGACTCTGAAGCTGACGCTTTAGCTGCTATTTTAAGTGCCGGTAAACTACCTGCACCTGCACGTATTGTTGAAGAGAACATTGTTGGTCCTACTTTGGGTCAGGAAGCTATCAGCTCAGGTTTAATGAGCTTCGTAATTGCTTTAGGTGTTATCTTATTATTTATGGCTGCTTATTACAGCAAGTCTGGTTTAGTTGCAAACGTTGCCCTCGTATTGAATATGTTCTTTGTAATGGGTGTACTCACATCCCTTGGTGCAGTATTAACGCTTCCGGGTATTGCGGGTATCGTGTTAACCATTGGTTTAGCGGTGGATGCCAACATCTTGATCTTTGAACGTGTGCGTGAAGAATTAGCTTTAGGTAAAAACACAACTATTGCTATTAAGGAAGGTTTCAAACACGCGATGAGTTCGATCATTGACTCTAACGTAACTTTATTATTATTAGGTATCATCCTTTACGCATTTGGTAGCGGTCCGGTTCAAGGTTTCGCAACTACTTTATGTGTTGGTATCATTGCTTCATTATTCTCTGCTATTTTAATTACGCGTGTAATATTCGAATGGATGTTAGAGCGTAAAATGGAGATTCCTTTTGATACAACTGCTACACGTAATGCATTTAAGAACATTTCATTTGATTTCGTTGGAAAACGTAAATTATACTATGCAATTTCAACTGTAATTATTGTTGCAGGTGTAGTAATGTATTTTAAACATGGCGGATTGAATTTAGGTGTTGATTTCAAAGGTGGACGTACATACCAGGTGCGTTTTGAGAAAGACATGAATACCGAAGATATCAAGAAAGCATTATCGGTTTCGTTTGAAGGTTCACCTGAGGTTAAAACATTAGGTAGTGCAAATCAAGCAAAGATCACAACTACTTACAAGGTTTCTGATAATAGCGCAACAGCTGATTCAGATGCTGAGGCTGCTTTAAACAAAGGATTAACTACTTTAAATACAAAGTATGAGATCATGAGTCAGCAAAAAGTTGGACCAACCATTGCAACTGACATTGTTTACGGTGCATATGGCGCCATCTTGTTCTCTTGTATCATGATGTTCATTTACATCGTTATTCGTTTCCGTAAATGGCAATATGGTTTAGGTTCGGTTGTGGCTTTATTCCACGACGTGTTGATCGTATTATCATGTTATACAATATTTGATGGTATCGTTCCATTCTCATTAGAAATTGGTCAGGATTTCATTGCAGCGATCTTAACGGTTATGGGTTACACCATGACTGAGACGGTTGTTGTATTCGACCGTATTCGTGAGCGTTTAGCTGAAAGCGGAAAAGCGGATGTGTTTGGCGAAGAGCGTAACAAATTAATTAACTACGCGTTGAATAGTACATTAAGTCGTACCATCTTAACGTCGTTAACTGTATTCTTCGTATTATTAGTAATCTTCATCTTTGGTGGAGAAAGTATCCGCGGATTCATCTTCGCGTTATTGATCGGTCGTATCATTGGTACTTATTCATCATTATGTATCTCAACTCCAATAGTTGTTGATTTCGATAAGAAGAAATAATTCATATTTATAAATTAAGAAACCCGCTCAAAAGGCGGGTTTTTTTATGGGAAGTAATTTCGTTCTTTTTTGATCGTGAATCGGGTTTTTATATTTTCAATCCATCCCAGCCTTGGGCTGTTATTTCGGTAACCGCACCCGATCTTGTAACCAGGTTACGACCTTTTTCTTTATTGGTCATATGTCCAATAACCGTAAAATCCATTTGGTTCTTTACTTTATCGTAATCCTTCATATCAATTGTAAAAAGTAATTCATAATCTTCGCCACCACTTAATGCGCAAACAGTTGGGTCTAATCCAAATTCACGAGCGGTATCAAATGTAAGCGGATCGATAGGAATTTTTTCTTCATACAATTCAACGCCAAGATCTGATTGTTTACATAAGTGTAAGATCTCAGAAGCCAATCCATCACTGATATCGATCATAGATGTTGGTTTGATATTTAACTGATCCAATAATGCAATAATATCTTTTCGTGCTTCAGGTTTTAATTGGCGCTCGAGTATATAATCCTTCCCTTCAAGATCGGGTTGTAATTTTGGGTTTTCTTTATAGATAGCTTTTTCTCTTTCCAAAATTTGCAGGCCCATATAGGCACCACCAAGGTCACCACTCACGCACAATAAATTGGTTTCTTTTGCCCCATTACGATAGGTGAT
>JBIKKW010000159.1:0-5652 GCA_044360115.1 Bacteroidia bacterium | reverse complement strand
AGCATAGAAGCCATATTCACCAGTTTAAAGAATACGGCATTGATTCAGCAGAGTGGAGGAGGAACCGGTTTTAATTTTTCGCAGCTACGTCATAAAGGTGATTTTATTTATACAACTACCAGTAACTCATCCGGACCAATTGCTTTCATGAAGATATTTGATGCAGCTACCGAAAACATTAAACAAGGCGGAAAGCGCCGTGGTGCCAACATGGGTATTTTGAATATCGATCACCCCGATGTGGAAGAATTTATAACGGTAAAAAAAGAAGAAGGCGTACTTACCAATTTCAATATTTCAATTGGTATGTACGATGCTTTTATGAAGGCCATGTTGAATAACGAGCAATGGCAATTAAAAGATCCGAACACCAAAGAAGTGATCAAAGAAGTTTCGGCAAAAGAGCTTTGGAACAAGATCATTACAAATGCCTGGGCGAGTGGTGATCCGGGAATGGTTTTTTTAGATACCATTAATGCCACCAATCCTACTCCACAAGTTGGAGAGATAACTTGTACCAATCCTTGCGGCGAAGTGCCTTTATTGCCTTACGAAGCATGTAATTTAGGTTCGATTGATGTTGCCAAATTTTATGATGCGCAAACAAAAAATATCGATTTGGATCAATTGGGTATTGTTGTAGACAGCAGTGTGCGATTTTTGGATAATGTGATCGATATGAATAATTATATTATTCCGGAGATCAAAGCGATGGTAAGAGGCAATCGAAAGATCGGATTGGGTGTGATGGGATGGGCTGATCTGCTTATAAAATTGGAGATACCGTATGCATCGGATGAAGCGATAGGTTTAGCAGAGACGTTAATGAAATTCATCAGCGATCGATCGAACCGGGCATCTGAAAAACTTGCGGAAGAAAGAGGCGGATTTAAGAATTGGGATAAGAGTATTTACGCACCAAAGATACATATGCGCAATGCAACGCGCACCAGTATTGCACCAACGGGAACTATTTCTATTATTGCAGGAACAAGTTCATCTATTGAACCAAATTTCGCATTGGCTATTCATCGCGAAAATGTGTTGAATAACGAATCACTTTTTGAATTGAATGAGAATTTTGTAGCGTATTTAAAAGCACACAATTTGTATTCAGAAAAAGTGATCAATGAAGTGAAGTTGAACGGCAGTGTTGGATCTACTGATCTGCCCGATCATGTAAAGCAATTGTTTAAAACATCATTGGAAATTGAACCGAGTTGGCACATAAAACACCAGGTTGCTTTTCAAAAATATACAGATAACGCTGTTTCAAAAACCATTAACCTTCCGAATGAAGCAACCATTGAAGATGTGGGCAATGCTTATTTGATGGCCTGGAAAGAGAAAGCAAAAGGCGTGACCATTTATCGCTATGGTTCAAAAACGGCGCAGGTTCTTAAAACCGGTATCACCGAAAGTGAGAATCAGGGAAGCTGCAAAGTGTGTGCTACTTAAATAGCTTCAGCTTTATTCATGTTCTCAATTCCTTTGATCAATGCATCCGGATTAAAGGAAATACTATCAATACCATGGCTTACCAAAAATTCTGCAAACTCCGGATAATCACTTGGCGCTTGTCCGCATAAACCAATTTTTGCTCCCACAATTTTTGCCGAGTTGATCACGTGTGTGATCATGTATTTTACGGCAGCATTATTCTCATCAAAAATAGAACTGATAATATTCGAATCACGATCGATGCCAAGCGTTAATTGAGTAAGGTCGTTAGAGCCAATTGAAAAGCCATCAAACACTTTAGCAAATTCTTCTGCTAATATCACATTGCTTGGTATCTCTGCCATCACATAAATTTCCAATCCATTCTCGCCACGCTTTAATCCGTAGCTTTCCATGAGGGCAACTACTTTTTTTCCTTCCTCAACGGTTCTGCAAAATGGTATCATCAATTTTACATTGGTAAGTCCCATTTCGTTGCGAACAACTTTCATGGCTTCACATTCTAATTTAAAACCATCTTTATATCTATCGTTATAATAACGTGAGGCACCTCTGAAACCGATCATCGGATTTTCTTCTTCGGCCTCAAACTGTTTACCACCAAGTAAATTAGCGTACTCGTTGGTTTTAAAATCACTCATCCGAACGATCACATCCTTTGGATAAAAAGCTGATGCAATGGTTCCGATGGCTTGCGATAGTTTATCAACGAAATAATCTTTTTTATCGGCATACTGATTGGTTAGTTCTTCAATTTCTTTTTTTACAGATGCATCAGTGAGTTCGTTATACTTCACCAATGCCATTGGATGAATTCGTATCGCGTTATTGATCACAAATTCCAATCGCATGAGTCCAACTCCTTGGTTGGGGTAAAAGGAGAACTTGTAAGCTTTATCCGGATCGGCCAATATCAACATGGGCTTGGTTTGTGGCATTTGAATGTTCTTAAAGTTGAGATCCTTTTCTATCCAATCAGCTTTTCCTTCGTAAACAAAACCAACTTTCCCTTGTGAATTATCAACTGTGATCAGATCACCATCTTTTATTTTGTCTGTGGCACCATTTGCTCCAACAATCGCAATAGCGCCAACTTCACGCGCCACAATAGCAGCATGACTCGTTCTGCCGCCTTTGTTTGTAATAATAGCACCTGCCTTCTTTAAAATGGGATCCCAGTCGGGATTTGTAATATCTGTGATCAAAATCTCGCCCTTATTCAATTTATGAGAATCGGCAGGAGATTGTATGATCCGCGCAACACCAACGGCAACTCCCGTTCCAACGGCATTACCGGTCACTACGGTTTTTCCTTTTTGAGTAACAGTGTATTCTTTTACAATGTATGGATCTTTACCGGTGTGAACAGTTTCCGGCCTGGCCTGTACAATAAATAGTTTGTTAGTGATGCCATCCTTTGCCCATTCAATGTCCATTGGCATTTTGTAGTGTTCTTCAATTTTTTTTGCCCATGACGCGATCGTTTTTATTTCTTCATCATTTAAGGTCCATTCTTTTTGTTTTGATAAAGGCGTATCTATATTAACGGTACCGAAAGATTCCGTTGAATAAATGAGTGTTTTAGCTTTTGAACCACATTTTTTAGAGATGATCGGCTGTTTGAATTTATCAATAGATGGTTTAAATACATGAAACTCATCGGGCGTAACTGCACCCTGTACAATGTTTTCGCCTAGTCCCCAACAACCCGTTATCACAATGGCATCTTTAAATCCTGAATCGGGTTCAATGGTAAAACAAACACCTGAGCTTGCTTTATCAGAGCGAACCATTAATTGTATTCCGGCAGACAATGCCACTTTATTGTGATCAAAACCATTATCAATGCGGTATTTGATAGCGCGTGCATTGTATAAGGATGCAAAACAATTTTGAACGGCTTTTACAACCTGATCGCTTCCTTTGATATTCAAATACGATTCGTGCTGACCGGCAAAACTGGCTGTAGGGAGGTCTTCAGCGGTAGCACTGCTTCTAACTGCTACATCTAATTCGCGACCATGTTTTGTACATAAAGCTTCGTAATTGGTTTTTATTGCATCTATCAAAGGTTTTGGCAACACCGCATTTTGTAATAATTGTTTCGCTTCTTTAGAAACCTGATTCAGATTTTTATAATCAACTCTATCAAGTGTATTGATGATATCATGAAGTTTTTTTTGAAGATCATTTTCTGTTAAGAAATATCTAAAGGCATCTGCTGTTGTAGCAAAACCATCGGGAATATTGATACCAAGCGGTTGAAGGGTTTTGGCCATTTCGCCCAAGGAAGAATTTTTTCCGCCAACCAAAGCCACATCTTTAATGCCAACTTCATTGAATAGAAGCGTTAAGTCTATTTGAGATTTCATAAAGCATAGTTAATACTTTACGGTTTAAAACGAAGTGATGAAACCGATCCTAATGACTGATTTTAGTCAGTTTATGAGGAATAGTTTAAAAATGGAGCATCCACCTCAAACACCATTTCTTTTTTTGAAACAGGATGCTGGATGATCAATTTTCCGGCGTGAAGCGCAATAGCATCAGGTTTATAGGGTAGAGTAGAGCCGTATTTATCGTCGCCAATAATGGGGCAATTAACGCTTGCCAATTGAGCTCGTATTTGATGGAACTTTCCGGTAAACAATTTAATGTGCCAAATAAAAAAAGATCCGTGAGGTTTAACGGTATATTCTAATTTTATTTTTTCGGCGTATTCTGTCCCTTCGGGCACCAAGGCCGCTTTCTTTTTTTCTTTGCGATGCCAATGTTCCAAGATGCCTTCAGATAGGGCAGGGGCATTGGCGGTTAAAGCAACATAGTATTTTGAAACTTTTCTTTCGGCAAACTGCTCGCTTAAATTGCGCAGATGTTCTTTTTGTTTGGTGAAAAGTACAATGCCGCTAACGGGTCTATCAATGCGATGAAGGTGTTGAACGTATGGCGTTTTATCACCTGTTTTTGCTTTTAAGTAATTTTTTGCATGCTGGAGCAGATTAGGAAAGTTATTGCGATCGGGCTCCACCATTAATCCTGCAGGTTTATTACAAACAAGAATAACATCGTCTTCGTAAATGATAGTGAGATCAGACATGGATAAGAATAAGATTATAGAGAAATTGGGGGTAAAAAAAAAGGAGGGCTAAACCCTCCTTTTCGTATTATTTTAAGTGCTTTGATAAGTGTTTAGCCATTTCAAACATTGAAACTTGTTTGTTTCCGTTGAATACCGGCTTTAATTTATCATCAGCATTGATCATGCGTTTGTTCTTAGTGTCTTGTAGCTTATTAGATTTGATATAAGCCCATAATTTTTTAACTACTTGACTACGTGGAATTGGGTTTTTCCCAACGATCTCAGCTAATGCTGCACTTGGCGTATAAGGTTGAGATAATGCTGGATTAAGCTTTCTTGGAGCTTTTTTCACTGCTTTCTTTGCAGCTTTTTTTACAACTTTTTTAGCAGGTTTTTTTGCTGCTTTTTTCGCTGCCTTTTTTGCAGGCGCTTTAGCTTTCTTAGCTACTTTTTTTACTGCTTTTTTAGCAGGTTTTTTTGCGGTTTTTTTTGCCATAATTATTAATTTGGGTTAAACCAAATATATGCATTTACTCTTTCAAAACAAATATTTTTTAAAAAGATAACTAACAGAGTTATTAAAAGAGAAAGGGGGGTGTATGGTCGAATTATTTTGCGAGCCTTTTGATTGTATTACGAATATTTCATTTAAGAAATTTAAAGATGATTTTAAACAACCATTTTGTATTGATCCAATTAATTGAAACTATTATTAAAAGTAAAATTCAGCAAATTGATGATTATTGGAAAAAGTTGAGTTGCATTTTAGTTAATTAAATAGATAAACTAACCTGTGTATATAAAAGCGAAATAGAAAAGTTAGTTGTGATGCTTTATATAAGTTAAGATTTTTCTTCATTATTTCTTCTTAAATTAAGGTAAAATAAAAAACCCCCAGTTGAACTGAGGGTTTCTTTGGTAGCGGGAGATGGTCCGCCGCGGCGGATGAACCAACGCCCTTCCCATTAGGGAAGGGTATAAGCCCAACTCGATAAATAGTTTTGAATAATTTGATTTTTCACAGAAGAACCTCTACCTGATTTAAAATATTTTTCACGTTTTAAAGCAAGTTCTTTAGAGTCGAAAAATTCAACGTGAACAACAACCCATGG
>JBIKKW010000221.1:0-3380 GCA_044360115.1 Bacteroidia bacterium | reverse complement strand
ATTTACCTATGAGATCAAATTTGAAAGCAACGGTAGGTATACAATTACAGAAACGTACAACGGAAAACCATTTGTTAGCTCCGGTATTTGGAATTTCACGGGAAATGTTGGTAAATTCAATAACAAGGAACAAATAGTATTAACACAGCAAAATTATCAAGGAAATAATTTCAGGGGTAATACAATTTATAAAACCTACAATATTAAAGAATTACGAAATAAAAAATTGGTGCTATACGCTCAATCTTATTCAGAATATAATGGCTATTCGCAAAGTCAAAGCGAAGAATTCACTTTTGAACACAAATAATTAAAAACTCTGTAAAAACTGCTTCAAATTGATTATCTTCATGGTATGATCAATTTTGAAGCAGAAAAATCAGAGTTCTATGAACTCAATAAAGCATTTTGCGAAAGCATTGATTCTAATTTAAAAAGCGTTAATGCCTCGTTAAAGGGCTATTGTAACAGCTTTGGATATGAAATTGAAAGTGATTTTGAACTGAATAACCTGCATTTAAATTTAAAACTATTCAAAAATCAAACAACGCAAAACGGCGTAATTATTCCTAAAGATTCAGTTGACCAGTCAGGAACACAAATTCATGTGAATGGTTTAAACAAAAATCAATTCATTAAAATTGGTCAGTCGGTATTAAAACGCATTTTTACTACTTCTGAAAACAAAATAAATTTTCCTAAACCCTACTACATTAATCATAATGAAGCCATTTCCGCTGAAGTCATAAAGCTTTTGGCCGGTTTCATTTTAAACCATAAAATTTCTAAGCTCGTTTTATTTAATGGCACCTTACATATTGAAATGCATTACGCATTAAAAGACCCTGTAGGTTTTGTGAATGAGATGCTTGAATTAATGAGTGAGATCGATTGATCACTTTAAATAATTATTTGCCTTAAACCAATCTAAACACTGCTTAATACCAACCTCAATTGGTGTTTGTGTCATTTGCAATTCTTCTATAGCTTTAGCCGGCGAAAAACACTGACTGATACTTGCCATTTTGGCCATGCCAAAACTTAATTTTGGTTTGCTCTTAGTTAAGCGCGCAATAATTGAATTAAAAAAACCTACAATTAAAACCAAAAACTGCGGGATCTTTTTCAGCTTAAATGGTTTTCCTAAAATTTCACATGCCTTTTCAAAAAATTCTTTAAAATCCAAATTCTTTCCTCCCGCAATATAGCATTGCCCTAGCCTACCCAACTTTAAAGCATTTACGGCAGCATTTGCTACGTCAACCGAACAAACAAAATTTTTGCCTCCGCCAGTATATCCCGGAATATTATTGGTTGCCAAATTAATAAGCATGGCGCCTGATGATGGTCCCGAATCAAACGGACCGATCATAAAGGTTGGATTCACAATAATTACAGGAAAACCATCTTTTGCATGTTTTTCTAACAAGAGTTGTTGCGCTTTGAATTTACTATCAATATAATCCATCCCGTATTTCCACCCGTTATAACCCGATCGCTCATCTCCGGGATTTTGTTTTGAGCCATGATCGAACGAACTGGCAGAACCAATATGCACCATGCGTGTCATCTTTAACTCCTCCACAACTTCCATCACATTTTTTGCACCGCTATAATTTACATCATTTACAATTTTTGATCGGCGAGGATATACATTGGTTAATGCCGCTACATTAATTACTTTATTGCATCCTTGCATTTCCTTCAATAAAAACGATTTGTCCAACACATTACCGTATACGATCTCAATAGATAATCCGTTAAGGGTAGCTGGTACACGACCGGGGAAACACATGGCTTTAACAACGTAACCTTGGTTCAGTAATTCGCGACAAATGCTACTTCCAAGCATACCATCAGCACCTGTAACAAATATTTTTTCCATAGGTTAAATTGAATTATTTAATTTCTTCGAAAACTTCCTGCGAAGACTCATACTCGTTTGGAGCATCACTCATGCTTTCCTGAAGCTGAACATTGTGATGTTTATCCTTTACACCGCGATAAATCAAATACAAACTTAATAGCATGATCAAATGTGCAACATCATTATAATTAAACCAGGATGCAAAACTCAATTGATTTCGATTAACATAGATAGAAGCAAATGAAATAATAAAACCGGAAGACACCATGCTGTTATAATTCCATACATTTACCTTTTGCGGGAAGGTTAAATATAATAATTGAAATAAACCAATTGCAGAGTTTATAGCCACTACCTTAAAATCCATAAACAATATTACACACGGCACAAATACAATGAACTGAAAAAGTGTAAATCGCTCTAAATTTCGCTTTTGTTTACTATTACTTATTTGTGCACTAATAACCGAGCGTTGGGCATAAAAAACCGACATTCCGGAAGTAAGTTGCATAACAACCCATACCATTTGATATGTAAATGAATTTGTATTACAGGAAATGCTATGCGCAATGGATCCAAAAAATGTAGAAGTG
Organism: Bacteroidia bacterium; assembly: GCA_044360115.1. Taxonomy (GTDB): domain Bacteria; phylum Bacteroidota; class Bacteroidia; order B-17B0; family Aurantibacillaceae; genus Aurantibacillus. The sequence goes on along the minus strand of JBIKKW010000221.1, from coordinate 920 downwards.
CCGATCAATAAAAAAAACAAACTCCAACGGTCAACAGCTTCAGATCTATTTTGATAAGAAGAGATCATTCTGAAACACCAAAAACAAAAAAAGGCCAATAAAAGATCGGTTAAAACAGTTGATGGTTCACAAAAACTACTATAGAGCCAAATATATAAGGTGTTAAAAAAACTCACAGGAAATAAGTACCCTTAAAAAAAATCTATCTATCAAAACATTTAACTCGTTTTTAATACGCCAGGTCTTCAATAAAAAAGAAGAAAACAACTGCCCCAACCCACTCTTTGCGAACATTGCGGCATTCGCCAATTTTACTGCCATTCTTGTATATATCCCCATCCGATTCAACCTGACCGATCTTACTTCCGTTTTTATATACATCGCCATCATTTTCAATTTGACCAACCTTACTTCCATTCATATAAATATCACCGTCGTTCTCAATTTGGCCTTTTTTTGATCCGTTCACAAACACATCTCCATCACTTTCAATTTGGCCTTTTTTTGAACCACCAATGTACACATCACCATCGTTCTCTATCTCACCTTTTTTACTTCCTTTTATATAAAGACTTTGAGCACTTACCGAGGCGCTAACAAATATGAATGCAAGCAATAAAACTAAATTCTTCATGTAATTATCTTTTAAATTAAATATACTTGTTTACAAGATTGTGTATTTCAATTATTGGCTTCATAAATTCTTCAAGATCTGTAACACATAATTGAGAAGCCGCATCGCATAAAGCTTTTTCAGGTTCAGGATGTGTTTCAATAAATACACCATCAACACCACTGGCAACACCGGCACGCGATAAAACCGGCAAAAATTCGCGGGCACCACCTTTGGCATCGCTGCTAGGTATACCATATTTTCTAACACAATGTGTAATATCGTGTACAACCGGATAACCCAACTG
>JBIKKW010000072.1:0-15931 GCA_044360115.1 Bacteroidia bacterium | reverse complement strand
TCAGATCGTTATAGCCAAATGTATAACCACGCTCGGTTAAGATCACCTGATCATTTCCTGCATCAATACATTTTTGTAAAGGATGTTTCATGTTATCGGGTGCTAAAAACTGACCGTGCTTAATATTTACTACCTTACCTGTTTTAGCGGCAGCCACCAATAATGAACTTTGCATACACAAGTAAGCTGGTATTTGTAACACATCACACACCTCACCGGCAGGGGCTGCCTGATCGTGAGAATGAATATCGGTTAACACCGGAAAACCAAATTGCTCCTTAACTTTTGCAAGAATTTGAACACCTTTGGCCAAACCCGGACCATCATAATACTTTAAACTACTGCGGTTATCTTTGGTGAAAGACGACTTATAAATTATCTGTATTTTTAAACGCTCGCTTACTTCTTTTAACTTTTCGGCGGTCTTCATCATGATCATTTCATCTTCGATCACACACGGACCAGAAATTAAGAACAGCTCTTTAGCGCCGCATTCAATATTTCCAACTTTTACAATTTTCTTACTCATACAAAAATTATTAATACAAATTTAACCATATTTAATTACAAAGTTTGACTTTGATTAATTTTTAGACAATTATCGCTTAAAACAAGCTATATCATAGGAATTACTAAAAAAAATGATGTTTCTAACCGTAAAAACAATGCTTTTCTTTTAGTTTAATGTTTAAGCAATTGAATTCGGATTCGTTTATTTTTTATTTAAAACGCATTGTAAAATACACGAATAAATCCTTAATAAATTTTAAACTTTTTAGATAATCATGAAAATGTTGAACATTGATATCAATACTAAGGAAACCAAACGTGAGTAATAACAAAACAATAACAAATTCCTATTTTTTTTCATCTATAATCATTTTATCATTTTATTCAATTAAATTCGCACCCTATAAAATAGTAGGTTATTTTTAAATATTAATGAATTTTTCTTAATTAACATTACCTTAACATCAAATTGCAAAACTACATTTAACATTACAAAAAATTAAAACATGTTCGGTTTAACTACGGCCTTAGGCACTTTTCTTATTATTAGTATCGTATTAGTTATCTTTTTTGAATTCATTAATGGTTTTCATGATACCGCTAATGCAGTTGCTACCGTAATTTATACAAATTCAATGAAGCCCACTATTGCTGTTGTTTTTAGTGGAATTATGAATTTTATTGGTGTGTTTTTAGGTGGAATTGGGGTTGCCATGGGTATTGTAAATTTATTACCAATAGAAATTATGGTTGACCCTGACATTTGGCATAGTGTTAGCATGATCTTGGCAATTTTATTAACCTCCATTATCTGGAATTTTGGAACTTGGTACGTTGGCTTACCTGCATCCTCATCACATACTTTGATAGGCTCTATTTTAGGGATAGGATTAGCATTTTACTTTATTACAGGTAAAGATGCTGTTAATTGGGGCAAAGCACAGGAAATTGGCTTGGCATTGTTTATTTCGCCATTATTTGGTTTTGCTGCTGCCATTGTAATGATGTATATTTTTAAGCGATTGATCAAAAATGAAACAATTTATAAAGAGCCAATTCCGGGTAAAAAGCCTCCTTTATGGATTCGCGGTATATTAATTGCATCTTGCGGCTTGGTTAGCAGTGCGCATGGTAGTAATGATGGGCAAAAGGGAATTGGCATGTTGATGTTGGTTTTGATCGTTTTTTTACCAAAAACTTATATTATTAATCCGAATACAGATTTAGATCAATTAAAAGCAAGTGCTTTTGTTATCAATGAAAAATTAACACTGGTTGATACAACGCGTTTAGCAAGAAAACCTGATCTGGATTGGTTTAAAGCAGTTCAAAGAGCTAATATTGAAATAAATTCAATTACAACAAAATCAAAAACATTATCAAATTTAAATGATGACGAAAGATTTGCGTTAAGAACGGATGTAATTATCATTGCAAAAAACTTTGAAAAGTTAAACGAACAAGGCAATTTGTCGCTCACCTCAAAAGAATCAAGAGTAGTTAAAGAAAATATTGATCGTTTAAAAACGGCTAATGAATATGCTCCTGATTGGGTAAAAATAGTGATTTCAATTGCATTAGGATTAGGCACAATGGTAGGTTGGAAGCGCATTGTACAAACTGTTGGCGAAAAAATTGGAAAACAACACATGAGCTATGCACAAGGTGCAGCTGCTCAAATTATTGCATCAAGCACAATTTCGTTATCTACGCAATTACATTTACCGGTTTCAACCACGCATGTATTATCGTCAGGTATTGCAGGAACCATGGTTGCTAAAAAGGGTTTAAAAAACCTACAAAAGAAAACGATCCGAAACATTCTTTTAGCTTGGGTACTTACCTTACCAATTACTATTATTCTTTCGGGCGGCTTATTTTTATTATTTAGAGCAATTTTATAATTCCTAAATCAAAATAGGTTGTTTTAAAAGAATAATCATGGCTTTTATTCTTTTAAAACCAATAACCTTTGCTTAACACTTAAAACTTGTTATTGTACTAGATTTGCCATTCTATGAATTACAGTTTGCGTAGTTGGCTAATTATTTCCTTCACATTCATTATAATTTTTTGTTCCATAGTTTTTGTTGTTTTTCTTCAAACACAAAATAAAACAAATCAAATTGATGATCTTATTACCCTTCTTCAAAACAGCAGAATACTTTTATTAGAAACAAATAAGATCAAAGAAGACATCTTTCTGAGCGAATTAATTAATCCAAATTTTTACACTTCAGAGCATTCAATGCAAGAAAGAAAGTTAAATGTTTCATTTAAAAAGATCCAACATACTCTTAAAGCACTAAAAGAATCAACCATTTCAGATGAATATAATTACAAAGGCAAGTTAAACCAAATAGAAACAGATCTACTGAAATATCAAAGCAACTATCTTGAATTAATTAAACTTTTTAAAAGAAAAGGATACAAAGATTATGGTATTGAAGGCTCCATGAGAGAATACGCACATGCCATTACAAATCATTACGACCCTAAGGTAAAATATTACTCATTGTTATTGCGAAAAAACGAAAAGGATTTTTTAATTCGGAAGGAGATCAAATACATATTAGATTTTAATCAAATTGAGTATGAATTAATAAATTACATTCATTCAAACACCAACTATAACACACAAGAAAAAAACGAACTTTATAACTTAGTTTACTTTTATAACAAGCATTTTAAGGCCATTGCAAAAATTGAGAATCAAATTGGTATAAAGGGCTCAAAAGGACTCATAAACTATTCAAATACCATATTCGAAAAAACAAACACCAATATTAAAAACCTTGAACTTAGAACAGGTATTTTAAACGTTAAAAGAAAAGAGTTTATCAAAAATTTATCGGTGGTGATTTTGTTTTTTATAATTATTTTTCTATTTATTATTTCCTATTACCTTATCAAATCAATAACCCGATCAGTTTCCTCTATTACCGAAACATTTACAAATTACACATCTTCAGGCTTTAATCAGATCAATTTTAACTTTCAAGGCTCACACATTAAGGAGTTTAATGTTATTTACAAAGACTTCCTTAAAATGGCTAAAGAAATAAATTCTTACACAAATCACTTCAAGGAAAAGGTATATGAACGAACATTAGAGATCAACAAACAAAAGGAAGAAATTCAAAAGCAACAAAAACAAATTGAAAAACAATACATTAATTTATTGCAAACTAATTCTGAATTAATACTTCAAAAAAAACTATTGAACGAACGAAATAATGATATTGTTGAGAGTTTAAAATATGCTAAACGTATACAAAAAGCTTTGCTCCCTAAAGCAAATACATACGATAAATATTTTAAAGAAAATTTTGTGTTTACAAAAGCAAAAGACTTTGTTTCGGGCGACTTTAATTTAATTTACCCATTTAAATCATACAGTTTAACTGAAGACTCAACAATTTCACACAACAATATTTTGTTCTTAGGGGCAGATTGCACGGGCCACGGTGTACCGGGAGCCTTTATAAGCGTTTTGGGTATTAACAGCATTAATAAATTAGTTAAACTTTTAAACATTAATGATCCTGGCGACCTTCTAAACCATCTTGATGCAGATATCAATCATTTTCTTTCGATCGATAAAAAAGACAAAGATCTGCTTCTCGACGGGATGGATATTTCGGTTTTCTCATTTAACCTCGACACATATGTTTTAAGATATTGCGTTGCAAAATATAATTGTATTTTAATAAGAAACTCCGAATTTATTGATTTAAAATCTTACAACTATTCCATAGGCTATAATATTGCTTCATTTGAAAATAAAAATTTTGCAAGTCAAACCATACAAATTCAAGAAAATGATTGTTTGTACTTAATGTCAGATGGTTTTCATGATCAATTCGGAGGTCCATTAAACAAAAAATATAAACGTAAGAGTTTAAATGAATTGATCATGCATATTCATAAAAAACCAATGAAAGAACAAAAAACTATATTATCTGTAGAACTTAAAGAATGGAAAAGACATTACGCTCAAACTGATGATATTAGTGTCATTGGGATCAGATTCTAGAAAGGCGGAAAATGCCCCTTAACAAGTGATTTTTATCACAGTTTAAAACCCCTCTCCTATTTATCAAAACACGCCTATAAACAAGTGAATGAGAATTATTTATGTTCACTAGGGCTCAAGGTTAAGTAATTCTCCTTGTTTTCCTAACAAAACCATAAAATTACTTTAACAAACAATAGAATAAAACATCATAATTTTACCACAAGAAAGTGAAAATCCTTGAGGTTTTGCTGCCGACATGTTCGCACGCAATTTCGAAGCCACTTCAAAATAAAGTTTTATTTATTATGAAGTTTAAACATTTACTCTTTTTTCTTTTTTTGTTTATATTGAATACTGCCTCGTATTCTCAACAACTTGTTATTAATGAAGTTTCTCAAGGGCCCTCAGGAGCTAAAGAGTATGTTGAATTAGTTGTGGTAGGTACACCAACCTGCAACGCTGTTCCTTGTATGGACCTAAGAAACTACATTATTGATGACAATAATGGCTTTCATGCAACCGGCGCCGGTGTAGGTATTGCAGCGGGGTGTGTTAGATTAAAGAATATCCCTTTCTGGCAATGCATACCTTACGGAACTATTATTGTTTTTTACAATGATGCCGACCAAAACGCATCAATTCCGGCAGTGGACTTATCAATGATTGATGGAAACTGCAAACTTATCATTCCAATTAGTGATTGTACTTTACTTGAGCGCCATACAACCTTACCTAGCACTGCATTATCAACTTACCCAAATACCGGATTTACAAATTGTGGAAACTGGACAAACATTTCTATGGCAAATGGAGACGATTCATTTCAAACAATTACCCCTGCGGGAGCACTGCACCACTCTGTAAGTTGGGGCAATAATACAATTGCTCCCATCATATATTTCGCAGGAGCCGCTACCGGCAACGTAGCGCTTATGACCAATTCCACCAATAATAATCCGGCAAATCAATTAAATTGGGTGATGGTACCAACAGCTGGCAATGAATCACCAGGTTTGCCTAACAACGCCTTAAATAGCGCTTGGATCAGTTCAATGAATAACTCATGTTTGCCTTTAATTCCCTTCACAGCTTCTGTAACTTCATCAAATGCCGGTTGTACATGTAATGGTTCTGCTACCGTATCAGCAGCAGGGGCTATTGGGCCATATACCTATACCTGGTTCCCATCCGGCGGAAACGCTTCAGTAGCAAGCGGATTGTGTGCTGGCATTTATACAGTTTCTTCAACTTCATCCAATGGATGCGTGCAAACTTTAACTGTGAACATTACAAGCGTGGGATCAGTTTCTGCGACAGTTGCTAACACCAGTGTCACGTGTAATGGCCTTTCTAATGGCAGCGCAACTGTTACGCCATCCGGAGGTTCAAGCCCTTATACGTATACATGGAGTCCTTCAGGAGGAAACACATTAATTGCAAGTGGCTTAGCTGCCGGCACCTATACAGTTCTTGTAAAAGATGCAAACAATTGCACTGTAACTGCAGTTACAACTATTACTCAACCTCCTGTTTTAACAGCTGCTTTATCTTCTTCTAACGTAAGTTGTAATGGCGGATCAAACGGAAGTGCTACAGTTACGGCTGGTGGCGGATCTCCGGGATACACCTACAATTGGTTACCATCCGGTGGAACAGCTTCTGTTGCTACAGGTTTTGCCGCAGGAAATTATACAGCTACAGTTACCGATTCAAAAGGATGTACTGTTACAGCTGTTGCCAACATTACTCAACCTCCTGTTTTAACAGCTGCTTTATCTTCTTCTAACGTAAGTTGTAATGGCGGATCAAACGGAAGTGCTACAGTTACGGCCGGTGGCGGATCACCGGGATACACCTACAATTGGTTACCTTCGGGTGGAACAGCTTCGGTGGCAACAGGTTTTGCCGTAGGAAATTATACTGCTACAGTTACCGATTCAAAAGGATGTACTGTTACAGCAGTTGCAAATATTACTCAACCTCCTGTTTTAACAGCTGCTTTATCTTCTTCTAACGTAAGTTGTAATGGCGGATCAAACGGAAGCGCTACAGTTACGGCTGGTGGCGGATCACCGGGATATACCTATAACTGGTTACCATCCGGTGGAACAGCTTCTGTTGCTACAGGTTTTGCCGCAGGAAGTTATACAGCTACAGTTACCGATTCAAAAGGATGTACTATCACTGCTGTTGCAAATATTACTCAACCTCCTGTTTTAACATCCGCTTTATCTTCTTCAAATGTGAGTTGTAATGGCGGATCAAATGGAAGTGCTACAGTTACGGCTGGTGGCGGATCTCCGGGATACACCTACAATTGGTTACCATCAGGTGGAACAGCTTCTGTTGCTACAGGTTTTGCCGCGGGAAATTATACGGCTACAGTTACCGATTCAAAAGGTTGTACTGTTACTGCCGTTGCAAATATTACTCAACCTCCTGTTTTAACAGCTGCTTTATCTTCTTCTAACGTAAGTTGTAATGGCGGATCAAACGGAAGTGCTACAGTTACAGCCGGTGGCGGATCACCGGGATATACCTACAATTGGTTACCTTCGGGTGGAACAGCTTCTGTTGCAACAGGTTTTGCCGTTGGAAATTATACAGCTACAGTTACCGATTCAAAAGGATGTACTATCACTGCTGTTGCCAACATTACTCAACCTCCTGTTTTAACAGCTGCTTTAACTTCTTCTAACGTAAGTTGTAATGGTGGATCAAATGGAAGCGCTACTGTTACAGTTGGTGGCGGATCACCGGGATATACTTACAATTGGTTACCATCGGGTGGAACAACTTCGGTGGCAACAGGATTTGCCGCAGGAAATTACACAGCTACAGTTACCGATTCAAAAGGATGTACCATCACGGCCGTTGCCAACATTACTCAACCTCCTGTTTTAACAGCTGCTTTATCTTCTTCAAACGTAAGTTGTAATGGCGGATCAAATGGAAACGCTACTGTTACAGTTGGTGGCGGATCACCGGGATATACTTACAATTGGTTACCATCGGGTGGAACAACTTCGGTGGCAACAGGATTTGCCGCAGGAAATTACACAGCTACAGTTACCGATTCAAAAGGTTGTACTGTTACTGCCGTTGCAAACATTACTCAGCCTCCTGTTTTAACCGCAGCCATTTCTTCAAGCAATGCAACTTGCGGTTTTACAAATGGGAGTGCTACAGTTACAGCCGGTGGCGGTTCACCGGGATATACTTACAATTGGTTACCTTCGGGTGGAACAGCTTCTGTTGCCACCAATCTTGCTGCAGGCAACTACACCGCAACCATCACAGATAGTAAGGGCTGCACAATTACTGCCGTTGCAAACATCAATCAACCTGTTTCAATAACTACAACTGTGAATGTAACAAATGTTAGTTGTAACGGCGGAAGTAATGGTTCGGCTTCGGTATCGATCACTGGTGGCTCTACTCCATACTCTTATACATGGTCTCCCGCGCCAGGTACAGGTCAGGGAACTTCTATCGCTTCAGGCCTATCTGCACAGATCTATACAATTACAATTAAGGATAACGCAGGTTGTCAAACTGTGGCAATTGCTAACATAACACAACCACCTGTTTTAACTATACTAATTTCATCTAACAATGTAAGTTGCAATGGTGGATCGAACGGAAGTGCTACAGTTACAGCTGGTGGCGGAACTCCGGGATACACATACAACTGGTTGCCATCAGGTGGAACTGCTTCGGTGGCCACAGGTTTTTCAATTGGAAGTTATACTGCAACGCTCACTGATAACAATGGTTGCTCAGTTACCGCAGTAGCTAATATCACTCAACCACCTATCTTAACCGCAGCTATTTCTTCAAGTAATGTAAGTTGTAATGGTGGATCCAATGGAAGTGCTACAGTTACGGCTGGTGGCGGATCACCTGGATATACCTACAATTGGTTACCATCGGGTGGAACCGCTTCAGTAGCCACAGGTTTTTCCATTGGAAGTTATACTGCAACGCTAACAGATAGTAAAGGTTGTACAGTAACCGCTGTATCTAACATCACTCAACCTCCTGCTTTAACCGCTGCGATCTCTTCAAGCAATGCATCTTGCGGCTCTTCTAATGGTAGTGCAACCGTTACTGCTGGTGGCGGAACTCCATCTTATATTTATAGCTGGACGCCTTCAGGTGGAACAGCCTCCGTGGCGACAGGATTAGGAGCTGGAAGTTATACAGTAGCTATAACAGACAGCAAGAATTGTACTATTACAGCTTTAGTCAATATTATTCAGCCAACAGCACCTACTGCAGTTATATCAACAAGCAATGTGAGTTGTAATGGAGGATCGGATGGAAGCACCACGGTGACTGCGAGTGGCGGATTTCCGGGTTATACTTATAGCTGGACTCCTTCTGGTGGAACAGCCTCCGTGGCGACAGGATTTTCTGCAGGAAATTATACAGTAGAAGTGACGGATAATCAGGGCTGTACAATTTTCGCAGTAGCTAACATCACTCAACCAACTGCATTAACCGCAGCAATCACTTCAAGCAATATAAGTTGTAATGGCGGATCCAACGGAAGTGCTACAATTACGGCTGGCGGCGGATCACCGGGCTACACCTACAATTGGTTGCCTTCGGGTGGAACGGCTTCTGTTGCTTCAGGACTTGCATTGGGAAGTTATACGGCTACAGTTACCGATTCAAAAGGATGTACCAATACTGCAGTTGCAAACATTACTCAACCACCTGTTTTAACAGCTGCCATGTCTTCTTCAAACATAAGTTGTAATGGCGGATCAAACGGAAGTGCAAGTGTAACAGTAAGCGGCGGAAATCCGGGGTATATTTATAGCTGGATTCCTTCAGGTGGAACAGCTTCGGTTGCTTCAGGACTTGCGGTGGGAAGTTATACGGCCACAATTACCGACAACAAAGGTTGTACGATAACAGCGTTAGCAAATATTACCCAACCAACAATTCTAACATCAAATGCAACTGTAACAAATGTACTATGTTTTGGTAACAGCTCTGGTGTTGCCTTTTTAAATACAACAGGAGGTACTTCACCTTACAACTATATTTGGAGTCCAAATGTAGGAACTACTGCAACAGCGAGTAATCTAACGCAAGGAACTTATTCGGTATTAATTACCGATGCGAACAATTGTTTTATCTCAAAGATTATTAACATCACTCAACCTCCGGCAATTAGTTTATCTGTCAATGCGCTCAGCCTTTGTAATGGTCAAAGTGGTACACTTAACGGAAATGTTTCCGGAGGTGTTTTACCCTATACTTATTTTTGGAACAATAATGTAGGAAGCAATACTATTCAAATCAATCCTTCCGCAAGCACAATATATACGTTTAACGTTGTTGATGCCAATGGTTGTGTTTCTCCGATCGATACGGCATTGGTTAATGTAGGAAGTGCATTAAACTTGTCGATATCACCAACTCAAAGCATTTGCGCCGGTAAGGCAACTGTTTTAACTGCAAGCGCCTCCGGTGGTAATGGAAATTATTTATATAACTGGATGCCAGGCAACATAAACACGCCTAATATTTCGGTAACTTTAAGCAACACTGCAATTTATACAGTTACACTAAGCGACGGGTGCACTACGCCAAATGTTATTCAAACAACAACAATTTATGTTGAAACAGTTGGCGCATCAACTGTAATTGCGAGCCTTTACGAAGGCTGTGCACCATTATGTGTAACATTTACAAATACCAATATTAATGCAAATAATATAAGTAGCATTTCATGGAATTTTAGTGATGGTGGCACAAGTCAGGAAACAGCGCCAACGTATTGTTTTAATAAACCAGGCATATATACTGCTTATAATTCTTATACAACTAAATTGGGCTGTGTTGGAAGTGGGACTTTAAATGGTTTAATAACAGTTTATCAAAAACCAATTGCTCAATTTCAAGCCAATCCAAATTACGTAACATTTACCAAGCCGGAAGTTGAATTCACAAATCAGTCTACCGGAGCTACATCTTACTTTTGGGACTTTCATAATTTAAGTCATTCTACTGAAACGAATCCAAGCTATAGCTTTTCTGAAGTAGGTAAATATTTGGTTACATTAGTGGCAAGTGATGGTATTTGCCAAGATACAGCCTTTAAGATAATCGAATGCAAGCCTGAGTTTACCTTCTTTGCACCAAACACATTTACTCCAGATAATGATAAATTAAACGATATATTTTTACCTATTGGTGAAGGTTGGGATCTAAACAAATTTGAATTAACGATATTTGATAGATGGGGAGAAAAACTATTTAAAACAAACAGATGGGATGAAGGTTGGGATGGAACATACAAAGGCACTATAGTAAAGGATGATATTTATGTTTGGAAGGTATTTGTTTATGATATTTTTAATATTAAACATGAATTTATTGGCCACATTGAAGTAATTAAATAATATTTCATTTGTAGATGCATTATATACTTTTTAAAAAATTTAATGAAAGACTTTAATATAACTGAAACTTCAAAAAATCCTGAGATCAATTTTAATGTTTCAGAAGGAATAATTGAAATAAAAGGCAGATCAATTATGGAAGACCCGAAAACATTTTATCAGCCTTTATTAAAAGCGTTAGATGAACAGATTTCGTTTTTGCCTGATCTAACAAAAGTAACTGTTTGGCTCGAATATTATAATACCGGCTCATCACAGTACATTCTTACCTTTTTTAAAAAACTTGGAAACATAAGTAAACTGGGCAAAAAAATTAATGTAAACTGGCTTTATGAAGAAGAAGAGATGATCGTTGATGGGCAAGTTTTTCAAACGCTTGCTAAAATTCCATTTAAAATGGTTAAAATTGAAGAGTAAAAAATTATTATTCTAAAGTTGTCTTTTTAATTTTTATCGCCTCAAATCCCCGTTTCGCCTCAATGAGATCAAACTCAACAAGATCATTATCCTCAACGTTTTCAATTAAATTCTTCTCTTTAAAATAATATTCATTTCCTGATTGTGATTCAATGATGAAACCGAAGCCACTTTTAGAATTGTAAAATTTTACTTTACCTTTTTTCATTTTAAAATAAACTAAAGGTTTAATTAAAAATAGTTCAAAAAAACAATTAACTACTTTTTACAAAAATAATTCATTTAAAAACTTAAAACAACAAAGCAGTATTAATTATTTATTAATTCCTACTACCTTCTTCTTTCACCCACATTGTGTTTATCGTGAACCCACTTATAGCGTGGTTTAATAAAGGAGTGTTTTTTCTTTGGGGAGTTATCAATAATATAAACCACACCACCCGAATGGTGCATGTAATTGGAGCCGTTTCTAATGAATGGTGCTCTTATTCCTAACTTACCAACGGTTTGCAAATTCATTCCCCACTTATCATTGAACCAAATGTTTATACCGGCACCAACATTAAATGTGAACGTACTGTTATACGGACGAATAAAACGCAAGGTATAACCTCCACCCAATAAAAAATACGGATCGTACTGTTTTTTCATGGTGGTGATATGTTCGTTGAAATGGTATTTTGCAAAGGCATCCCACGAAAAGAAAAAATATCTGCCACCTATGATCTCGCTATTGATAAGCTTTCCCGATTTATAACGATTAAAACAAAATGTGGCACCATAACTCAAACCATGCTCTCTGATGATCTCTGCACTAATTTGTGACGGATAAAACGGTATGCTCCACGATGATTTTGCTGCGAAAAGTTTTTTGAATGGATTACCGTTATCATCAACAACATTCCATCCTAAACCAAATATCCACGATGGCTTTTCTTTTCTTCCTCTTCGCTTCGGAATATTTGCATCGATCAAATCACCTGCAAAGCCATCCATTACGAAAGAACAAAATAAAAGTGCAATTAAAATATGTTTACTTTTTTTCAGGGCCCGCTAAGATACAATTTTTACTAATATGTTGAAATTCAAATAAAAACAATCGTGTTTTGCTCATTTTACCTGTTTTTTGGCTTATTAAACCCCATTTGTGTAAAATTTTGAGGCTTTTTTGCTTTTTAAGCCTTTAAAATGAACGTTCTTTATACTGAACATTATGAGCAAAAAAATACATTTAATAGCCATTGGCGGCAGCGCTATGCACAACATGGCCCTTTCTTTACATGAAAAAGGATTTACGGTTAGCGGCAGTGATGACGAGATAAATGAACCCAGTAAAAGTCGATTGGCTAGTGCAGGCATTTTACCTTCTGCCATAGGTTGGTTTCCCGAAAAATTAAGTGCTGATATGGATGCCGTTATTTTAGGCATGCACGCGCGTGCAGATAACCCAGAGTTGATCAGAGCAAAAGAATTAGGTTTAAAAATATATTCTTATCCCGAATACATTTACGAAGCCACCAAAGATAAAACACGAATAGTAGTTGGCGGCAGTCACGGTAAAACCACCATTACTGCTATGATACTCCATGTTTTGAAACACTGCAATATTGATACCGATTACATGGTTGGTGCTCAACTAGCCGGTTTCAACACCATGGTTAAACTTACAAACGCTGCTAAATTCGCGGTAATCGAAGGAGATGAATATTTAGCATCACCTATTGATCGCCGACCAAAATTTCATTTGTACCACCCTAACATTGCTATTTTAAGTGGTATCGCCTGGGATCACATCAATGTATTTCCAACGTTTGATATGTATGTTGATCAGTTCGCGCAATTCATCAATTTAATTGAACCCAATGGAAGTTTGATCTACTGCGAAAAAGACGAAGTCCTAAAAACAACGGCCGAAGGGAACGGAAAGGCCATTAAAAAATACCCATATGGTGTTTTGCCTAACGAGATCAATGAAGGTGTAACTTCCATTTTATTCAACGGAAAAAAATATGAGTTAGAAGTTTTTGGTGAGCACAATTTAATGAACATGAACGCCGCTAAATTAGCTTGCAACCAAATTGGTATTAATGACGAAACATTTTTTAAAGCCATTCAATCCTTTAAAGGCGCTGCCAAGCGATTAGAGCTGGTTTACAAAAAAGGCAACTTTAATTTTTATAAAGATTTTGCGCACTCACCTTCTAAATTAAAAGCAACAACCCGATCGGTGAAAGAACAATTTGCGAATAGAAAAGTTATTGCTTGTATGGAACTTCATACGTTTAGCAGCCTTACCGAAGAATTTTTAAATGAATACAAAGGCGCTATGAACGCGGCTGATGAGGCCATTGTATATTTTAATCCGCATACCATTGCACATAAAAAATTAAAAGAGATAAGCACCGATCAGGTATTAAAGGCATTTGACCGACCTGACCTGAAAGTGTTTACCAATAGCAACACCATGGTTGATCATTTAAAGACCATTAACTACAACAACAAAGTTTTATTAATGATGAGCAGTGGCAATTTTGATGGCATCGATTTTGCTGAACTGGCAAAGGAATTAAAACACTAATTTGAAAAAGATCTTACTTATATCGGATACACATGGCCACCTTGATCCTAAGCTCATAAAATACATTAATGATTCGGACGAAGTTTGGCACGCCGGCGATATAGGTGATATGAGCGTAATAGATGAACTTCAAAAACTTAAACCCATAAAAGCCGTTTGGGGCAATATCGATGGGCAAAGGGCAAGACAAGAATTTAAAGAACATTTGATCTTTAATTGTGAAGATGTAAAGGTTTACATAACGCATATTGGTGGTTATCCCGGTAAATACAATGCCGCCATAAAACCCATATTAACAGAAGAGAAACCTCAGTTATTCATTTGCGGGCATTCACATATTTTAAAGGTGATGTACGATAAATCACTAAATTTGCTGCACATGAATCCGGGTTCATGCGGCATGAGCGGTTTCCATCAAGTAAAAACAGCTTTAAAATTTGAGATCGACAAAAGCGAGATCAAAAATTTGAATGTGATCGAACTCGGGCCAAAAGCAGGTAAAGCATAATTATGGAGAACAAAAGTGAAATATATTTTTCGAAAGAGGCCTTACAGGAAATGATATCCGTTCAAGGAAAGATCATTGATAAGATCGTTATTTTTCTGTGGCAAAATTTGGTTGATACCAATAATTCGGTTGAGATCATTGATGCCTTGCAATTGCGTTTTACCGATGGAACAAACATTACCCTTGGATGCAATGAGACCAGTGAAGGATTGGATATTCTGAATTACAAATTCAAAGATGTGAAACAACATTTGGAAGAAGAATTTAGCGGCAAAATTAAAATTCATGCATTGGATGCAGGTAAAACAAAAATGTGGGAAGATATTGGCGGAAAAACATTGAACGCTATTCAACTCACAAAGGAAGACGGGAACTATAAAGCAGACGCTGTATTACTTGATTTTGGAACTGAAAAACGTTCTATTTCCATGAGCCCTTACGACGGCCTGGTGATCGATTATTACGAGGAAGATTAAGAAACTATTCGCGCGAGGGTGCGAAAGATGATCTTAAGATCGGTAAAAAAACCTGCCTCACGCATATACTTTAAATTCAATTTCAATTTAGCGGGCAATACTTCTTGTATGTAAACTTGTTCAGGATTTTCTGATCGTGATAACAGATCGTTCTCATTAAAGTACTCTAAAGACGCGTAATCAGTGATACCGGGCTTTATGCTGAGAACATTTTTCTGTTCTTCGGTGTACATATCAACGTATTTTCGAACCTCCGGTCGTGGTCCTACAAAACTCATGCTACCAAACAACACATTCATTAATTGCGGCAACTCATCTATTTTAAACTTTCGCAAGTAATAGCCAATGCTTGTTACACGCGGATCGCGACCACCAACCGTTAACAAACCTTTTTTATCAGCATCCACCATCATCGTGCGAAATTTATAAAGCTTAAAATCGTTACCATTTAAACCAACACGCATTTGCAGGTAAAATATTGGTCCGCTTGAAGAAAGTTTAATTAAAACAGCTACAACAAAAAATAAAGGCATTAACAGGATCAATCCAATAAGAGAGAAGACGATATCAAATGATCGTTTCATATCACATTTAATGCGTGCATAAATACACGGCAAACAGTTTCAACCTTATCATCGGTTAGATCATAATACAAAGGCAAGGTGATCTCGCGCGAATAATTATCAAATGTTACCGGATAATTCTTAATATCATAACCTAAAGCTTTGTAAAAACTCATCATGGGAACAGGAATAAAGTGAACATTCACTCCAACATTTTGATCGGATATCAGTTGAATAAGTCTATCGCGCTGCTCCTCGGTAATGTTTTTTATTCTTAATGGGAATAAATGATAACAGCTTTTTTTATGTTCTGTTTCAAAAACAGGTAATTGAAAACGAGCATCCCCAGAAAGGATAGAAATATATTTATCGGCAATTTGTTTTCTTCTGATCAATGTATCATTATCATAACGCTCTATTTCAATCAAACCAATAGCAGCAC
>JBIKKW010000056.1:0-19520 GCA_044360115.1 Bacteroidia bacterium | reverse complement strand
TCAATAAATGTGGCGTCATTAAAGGCAGCTGGATGGGTTTAAAACGCATTTTAAGATGTCACCCTTGGGGTGGTCACGGATATGATCCGGTTCCTTAATGTTATTGCTTCACTATTCGTTCAAACGCACTTTCGTTACGCTTGGTAACTTTTAAAAAGTACACTCCATTGCTTAACGGCGAAAGATCTATTTGTGTTTTTATCTGATCAGAATTGGTTCTTAAAACCATCTCCCCTATTGCATTATAAACTTCAATTGTAACCACATCACCATTCAATGCATTTATCTCTACATTTATTTTTGATGAAGTTGGATTAGGAAATACATTAAACAACGTATTAACCATTGCCACATCTTTTAAACCAACCGGCAATGCGCATATATCGGGTACGCCCCATCCTCTTGTATTGTTAGGTGTTAATTTATTAGACGCCGTGTTGCGAAGTGTATCAAGAACCTTGATGTTACTAAAGGTTGAATGACGCTGCCAAAAACAAGCAACGGCACCTGCTAAAATAGGACAAGAAAAAGAAGTGCCGTTACCCGGACCATAACCACCGGAAGGAAAGGCTAAAAAGGAATTTCCACCACGCGCCACCAAGTCAGGTTTTATGCGGCCATCAGAAGTAGGTCCTTTTGAACTGAATCCGGTCACATTTCCTAAACTATCAATAGCACCAACAGTACAAATACTATCCGCATCGGCAGGAACACCAATGAACTGCCAAGGGCTTCCACCTTCGTTACCAGCAGAATTTAAAACAAACAAACCTTTACGAGCAGCCATATTTGATGCAATACTCATCGGATATGTTTTCCCATTAAGGCCTGAGTAAGTATGATTATAAGAAGCATTATCAAAAGTAGTATAGCCTAATGAAGTGGTTAAGATATCAGCGCCAACACTATCCGCGAATTCAGCACCTCTTATCCAATTATATTCTTCGCTTGGTGTTTCTGTTGCAGCATCCTCGGTACGCAGTAACCAATAGTCAGCGCGAGGGGCCGTTCCAACCATTACGTTTGGCACCAATGCCGCCATGCACGATAAAACATTCATTCCGTGTGCATCATCTTCATAAACACTATTTCCCCCTGCAACAAAATCGCGGGTACCTAATATGCCATTTCGTGTACGCAAACTATCAAAAGCAGCAACGGTATTCACATTTCTGAAACCTGCATCCAACACGGCTATTGTCATGCCCTGCCCGCGGTAACCGTATCCATGCATACAATCCACATTTAACTGGCGCGCTTGCCAAAAGGCACCACCATAATAATTTGCTGCTGTAGTATTTTCTGAACGTTGCGCATTAAGATTTAAGTTAGGCTCTTGCAATTTTTCAAAAACCACTTTTAGTTTATTGGTTGGATCTGATGCCTGAACGAATGTGAATGAATTGATGGTTGTAAGCACAGATGGACTTGAAACCGACACAGCAACGGCATTTAGCCATTTTGAAGCATACAATACAGTAACACCGGGCACGCCATCGATCTGAGAAATGTATGAAGGCGTTACCGGAAGATCTGTTTGATCAAAGGGAATGCTGTGCGCAGCGCGGCGAGCAATTGCTTTTGGCGTTACAAAAGTTGAAGGCGTGCTAACCGAATGTGGTGTACCCGTTTTATTTTTTAATTTGATCCAATACTTGGTTTGCGCCTGAATATTTAATGATCCAATGATCATTGCCACGAGCACTAAAAAGTTTCTATTCATAACCATTATTTACTATTTTCTGTTTATATATAACACCTTTTTCAATTCTTTGTTCAACGGGTATATTCGGTAAAACGTTATTCGACGTCACATCTATTATTTCACGGTAAACCAAACCCACACCTTTGGCATATTTTTCAATATAATTTTGATATGCAATTTGTGTGCGTTCGCTTTTTTGAACCACCTTTAGCACCTTACCTAAGTTAATTCCATTCATGGTTTCCTGAAGATCAATACCATCGTAAGTGTAATTCCATTCACCTAAGGTGTTGCGCACATTACCATTCCAGCTTGTTCCGTTTGATACCGGAAATATCAATTTCGTGTATCGGATATTGCCCTCCACTACATCAACTTTCTTTTTATCGGCATTTACCATCCACACTTCCTTCATGGTATAAGCCATGCTATCATAGGATTTAGCCGGATCGAATTTTTTAATGTAACGCTCCAGTCTTATGGCTTCATTACCTTCATTATCCAAAAAAAATCCGGTTATTTTTTCTTTAATGCGGTATTTATAGGTTACCGATGATAATGGCAGATCGATATAAACAGTACTATCCACATCGTATTCAACAAACTTACCGAGTGTTTTCGGATAATACTCTAATCCTAACAAAGCCGTGTTATTGCTTACCTTTTTTTTGGTGCAAGCCAGTGCCATAAGAATAGACAATAAAAATATGTATGCAATTGCTCTGATAGTATAAAATTACAAAAAAAAGACTTTACTTATGCCGTTACTTTGCAAGCAGAAAAACTATTAGTAAATTCGGGTATTGTTTAATATGAACCAGGAAACCAAAGACGCGGTTAATAAGATACTTACCGATTATTTAGAAAAGCATAAGCACCGCAAAACATCTGAGCGCTATGCCATTTTAAATGAGATCTATTCGCACGATGGCCACTTTGATATTGAGCAATTGTACCTGTTAATGAAAAACAAAAAGTATCGTGTTAGTCGCGCTACACTTTACAACAATATTGAAATTTTGATAGATGCAGGCTTGGTGATCAAACACCAGTTCGGTAAGAACATGGCACAGTTTGAAAAGGCCTACAAATACAAGCAGCACGACCATTTGATATGCACCGATTGCGAAAAAGTATTTGAGTTTTGCGATCCGCGCATTATGCAAATTCAAAAAATGACTGAAGAATTGTTGAACTTTAATGTTATAAACCACTCGCTCAACTTTTTTGCCAAATGCAAAAACTTAAGTGAAAAGGGACATTGTGAACACAAAAAAAAATAAATTATGGTATTTGAATATAACATCGCAAAAGACGCCAACATGGCCACATTTACTTTAAAAGGTGAATTGATCGAAAAAAATCAGGCCAATGATCTTGTTAAAGAAGCAGAAGAATTATCGGCTGCAGGCTGCAATAAATGGGCAATTGACATGAGTGAACTCAAATACATGAACAGTAATGGTTTAAACACCCTTATTCAATTACTTACCAAGGCTCGCAAGGTTGGCGGAGAAGCGGTTTTATACAACCTCAACAAAAAAATTCAGGAATTAATTTTGATCACCAAACTGAATACACTTTTTAAAGTAACCGAAACGAAAGAGGAAGCCTTGAAGATCCTGGAAAAATAATTTACTTTTTAGCCAGCAAATTTTTTATTTCAACCAATTCGTTTTTTATTTCTTTTAAGATCTCCGAATCATTTGTATTCACGTGATCAGCAGACCCCGTTGATTTTTGTTTGATCACTTTTTCGCGCTGCGATAGGATCATATTTTTAAATTCTTCAGCATCATCAACACCCGGTATACTCATCATGTTACTATGGCTGGCTCCACCTCCACCGGCGGTTTCAACCTTAATAAAGGTTAATCCGAAAGCTCTTAAAATTGGTCCGCCAAAAAAAGACAGATCCTGAATGTTTTCCAAAGGAATTGTTTTTTCGATGTGTAAAATGATCCCTTTAGAAAAATATAAATTCTTATCGCTTAACTCACACTTTAATGTGTTATAAAACTTACCCGACAGCCACTGTCCGAGGCCAAAGATCCAAAAAGGAACAAGTACAATTCCAATAACGCTAACGATCATATAAAACAATACAACTAAAAAAATGTATGTTTTAAGTTTGGGGTTAAAGCTTGCTTTTTTTAAGATCGTATTTGTGCTTTCCATAGGTTAAAATTTTAAATGATCAATTGCAATCCATCGTGCGCCAATTCAATTGTATCTGGCAACTCTTTACTCACTTCTTCGTGCAAACCAAGTTGATGAGAGATATGTGTGAGATATGTTTTTTTCGCTTTTAATTCCTGAGCTAATGCAATTGCTTCTTCAAAGGTAAAATGAGAAATGTGTGGCTCGCGGCGAAGCGAATTTAACACCAACACATCCAAACCTTGCAGTTTTGCCTTTTCTTCATCTTCGATCAGATTCGCATCAGTTACATAGGCAAAATCATTCACACGAAATGCCTTTACTTTCATTCGGTAATGCATCACATCAATAGGAGTGATCTCCATATCGCCGATCGTGAATTTTTCCTTATCAAAGCTTATTAATTTGATCTCGGGAATGCCGGGATATTTATCATCCGAAAAAATGTACGCAAACTCACGATGTAAGGCCTTTTGAACTTGTTCGCTGGCGTATACAGGCATTACCATTTTATTGATAAAGTTAAAAGCGCGAACCTCATCTAAACCTGCAATATGATCTTTGTGTTCGTGTGTAAATAAAACAGCATCCAGCTTACTTGTTTTTTCACGCAGGCATTGTTGTCTGAAATCCGGACCGGTATCTATCACTACACTGGTTTGTTCGGTTTCAATGATGATGCTCGTGCGCGTTCGGTTATCACGTTTATCTGTACTTATGCAAACCGCGCATTTACAAGCAATAACCGGAACGCCTTGCGAAGTACCTGTTCCTAAAAATGTGACCTTTAAACTTTTCATTGAAATACCGAAACAATGTGATTGAAAAATATTTTTATAACAATTGGCTTGGTGATCACAATGATCGCAATACCAAAAATGGCACCCCAAAAATGTGCTTCGTGACTGATACCATCTGAATAGGTTCCTTTTTTCTTACGTTGTATCAGGTAATAACTCACACCTAACAAAATGATGCCGGCCAGCCAACCCGGTACGGGAATAAAAAACAAGCCGATGATACCGGTTGGATTCAATAAGATCCACACGAACATGATGGATGAAATGGCACCACTGGCACCTAACGACGAGTATGATGAATTATCGCGGTTACGCAAATATTCGGTGAAGGAAGCTGCATAAATGCCGCCGGTAAATAATATCAAATAAATTACCGGTCCCAATTTTGGACCATATAACTCCGGAAAAATACGTTCCTCCAGATCCATACCAAAGCTATATAGCGCAAGGGCATTGAATAATAAGTGAAGATAATCACCATGAATAAAGGCATGCGTTAAGAAACGGTAATGCTCGTTATGGCGTTTAATTAAATAAGGGTAAAACATGTATTTGGTCATGGCCGGAGGTACCATAAAACAATACAACGAAAAACCAAGTATGATAAGTAAAAAAGTATAAGTGATCATGTAATGCGGTACAAATATTACTGCATTAAATTTAGTAAAACAATCAGTAACAAACAGAAAAGTTTAAAGTGGATTATTAACCGTAAGGTTCAATGTTTTTTGCTTAATCAAACAAACCACCGCCTCTGTTCCATATTGATTTACCCAGATGTTTGTATGCCATTTCGGTTACTTCTCGTCCGCGTGGCGTGCGCACCAAATAACCCTCCTGTACTAAGAACGGTTCATAAACCTCTTCAATGGTGCCGGGCTCTTCGCCAACGGCTGTGCTAATGGTGTTAATACCAACCGGACCGCCCTTGAACTTATCAATGATGCACGATAAGATGCGATGATCCATTTCATCCAAACCATTCTTATCTACATTTAATGCTTTTAAAGCATAGGTTGCAATTTCAATATCAATAGATCCATTACCTTTTATTTGTGCAAAATCGCGCACACGTCGCAATAAAGCGTTGGCAATACGAGGTGTGCCTCTGCTGCGGCGGGCGATCTCATAGGCAGCATCCTCCTTTATATCCACATTTAAAATATCTGAACTGCGTTTTACAATACCGGTTAATACTTTGCTATCATAATAATTCAATCGGCTATTGATACCAAAACGCGCACGCAATGGCGATGTAAGCAATCCACTGCGGGTAGTGGCGCCAACCAAAGTGAAGGGGTTCAATTTAATTTGTACGGTGCGTGCGTTTGGTCCGTTATCGATCATAATATCGATCTTAAAATCTTCCATGGCCGAATACAAATATTCTTCCACAATAGGGCTCAAACGGTGGATCTCATCAATGAACAGCACATCATTGGTTTCGAGGTTAGTAAGTAATCCTGCCAGATCACCGGGCTTATCTAAAACCGGACCACTGGTTACCTTTAAATTCACACCAAGATCGTTGCTGATAATGTGGGCCAAGGTGGTTTTTCCTAAACCCGGAGGTCCGTGTAACAACACATGGTCGAGCGATTCCTGTCGTTGCTTAGCTGCTGCCACAAATACGCGCAAATTATCAACCACGTTTTGCTGCCCCGAAAAATCATCAAACTCTATTGGGCGCAAGGCACGCTCAATATCCCTATCTGATGTACTCAGATTTTCGCTATCCGGATCAAGGTTTTCGTTCATTTTTTTACTTTTTTTATTTTATGCCATACTTCGACTCCTCCCGATAACTATCGGGACAGCATGACAATCATTCAATTACTTTTCGTATGCCATACTTCGACTCCGCTCAGTATGACATTATTACTTCATCAAAGTTAGTTTATAAAATAGCACATCCTTGCTACAATTTAGAGCAATTTAAAAAATTCACAAATTGGGCTAAAACAAAGCAATACAAAGCCTTTTGAAGCGTTTTACCGTGTAAGTATATTTTCCTAACTTCGTAAACACTATGAAATTGCCTAATTTTCTGATCTTGTTTTCTATCCTTCTTTTTGCATCTTGTATAAAAGATAAACCTTCACCTAACGTTACGCAAACGGTGCAGTTAAGTGGTGCAAAAAAAGTATACATCATTAACGAAGGTAATTTCATGAATGGCAATGCATCTGTATCCTTGTTCGATACCGGTAATAACAGCGTGGTTGAAAATTACTATTACATGCAAAACACAAGTGCCTTAGGTGATGTAGCACAAAGCATCAGTAAAATAAACAACCAGTATTACATTGTGGTGAACAATTCAAATAAAATTGTGGTGGTTGATGAGAACTTCAAATACAAACGCAGCATCACCGGATTAACATCTCCACGCTACATACAACAAGTATCAAACAAAAAAGCTTACGTGAGCGATCTTTATGCCAATGCCATTAGTATCATTGATCTGAGCACCGGAGTAAAAACAGGCAGTATTGCATTAAATGGCTGGAGCGAAAAAATGGTAATGTTATATAATAAAGTTTATGTGACCAACATGACCAAAAATTACATTTATGTGATAGATGCCATTACCGATCAATTAACAGACAGTATATCATTTGGTGCTCGTTCGGGTAGTATTGTAATTGATAAGAATGATAAAATTTGGGTGGCCAGCCACAGCAGCACACCAATAATGACAACCTACATAGCCATGATAGATCCTACAAGTAAAAGTGTAGAAAAACTGATCGAATATTCGAGCAGTCAAATTCAAGGTTCTATTTGCATCAACAAAACATTGGATACTTTATTCTTTTTTAATGGCGGGATCAGCAAAATGGCTATTACACAAAACATAGTGCCGCCTCCGTTCATTTTAAAGGGCAATAAGAATTTTTACGGTTTGGGTGTGCATCCTACAACGCACGACATTTATGTATCAGACGCGATCGACTACGTTCAAAAATCAAATATTTATGTTTATGATGTGAACACGGGAATTCAAAAACGCAGTTTTAAAGCCGGCATAAATGCAACAGGATTTTATTTTGAATAAACGTGCAGGCAAAACATCTTCATATAATTTCTTTTGATATCCCTTTCCCTGCTAATTATGGCGGCGTTATTGATGTGTATTACAAATTAGTTTGGTTGCATCAATTAGGCATAAAAATTCATTTGCATTGTTTTGAATACGGAAGAAAGCACGCCAAAGAATTAAATGCGATATGCGAAAGTGTTACCTACTATAAACGCGAAACAGGCTTGAGCAGTCATTTAAGTTTGCTGCCTTACACCGTTAAATCGCGCGTTTCAAAGGATCTTAAAAAAAATTTGCTGAAAGACTCCTATCCTATTTTATGTGAAGTGTTGCATACTTGCTGGATCATGAACGAACCGGAATTTAAAACACGATTTAAAATATACCGCCACAGTAATATTGAACATGAGTATTACGAAGGGTTGGCCAAGGCAGAAAAAAGTACACTTAAAAAACTTTTTTTATTAACGGAGGCACGCAAACTCAAACGTTTTGAAAAAACCATTGCCAAAGCCAATTTGATATTAGCGGTTAACGAACACGATACAGCTTATTTTAAAACAAATTACCAATCGGTTAGAACAGAGTATTTACCAAGTTTTCACAGCAATGTTGCTATCACTTGCAAAGAAGGTGTTGGCAATTACATTTTGTTTCATGGTAATTTAAGTGTTGCCGAAAATAAAGAAGCCGCTGAATGGCTAGTGCACAATGTGTTTAGCAAAATTCAACAACAGTTTATTATTGCCGGTTTAAACCCCGATGAACGTTTAAATAACTTAGTAGAAAAATTCGAACATATTGATCTTATCACAAATCCAACGGAGGCAAAAATGGCCGAACTTGTTTTAAACGCGCATCAACATGTTTTATATACCAAGCAGGCTACCGGTTTAAAATTGAAATTACTGAATGTTTTATTCCAAGGTCGACATGTTATTTGTAATTCACACATGATAAAAGGAAGTGGCGTGCTTGTTAATGAATCTATTTCGGTTTGTGATACGGCCTCAGAAATGATCGCCATGATCAATGAAAAAGCTACTGTTTCCTTTGATAATGCCTTGCTAAAAAAGCGCTTGAGTATTTGCCAACCTTTTAATAATCAAGTAAATGCCGAAAAATTACGCTCCTTCTTGTAGTTTTTCTTCCCAAAATCAACTTCAATTAGCATACCCTAAAGCATTGATTTATAATAGGGTTATTAACACAAGTTTCTAACAACAATTAAGAATGAAATGTTGATATGCATTAACACAGTTTTTGTTAAAAATAAAAACGTGGTCAACTTTATTACGTAAGCATTGGTTATACATTTGTGATGTATGGCACCTAGACGTAACAAAGAAATGAGTTTAAAAGAAGTGATAGCATTGATCACCCTGCTCGACGACCCGGATGAAACCATTTATTCCGAAGTTCGCAACCGGTTCATTATTCTTGGTCCGCCTGCCATACCGCACCTTGAAACCGCTTGGGAAAACAGTTTTGAGGCCTTAATGCAAAAACGCATTGAAACCATTATTCACAGCATTCAATTTGAAGCTTTGCAAAAAGCATTAAAAGATTGGGCGCACAACGAGTCGGATGATCTTTTAAAAGGCGTACTATTACTGGCACGTTACCAATATGCTGATCTGGATGAGAACAAGATCAAAAAGCAATTACATCAAATAAAACAAGATGTTTGGTTGGAGTTACATGATGACCTAACCGCACTTGAGAAGGTAAAGATCATTAATCATATCTTATTTGAAGTACATCAATTTGGCGGAAATATTACCAATTACCACGCGCCACAAAACTCTTTTATAAATAATGTATTAGAAAGCAAAAAAGGTAATCCTTTGATGCTCAGTGTAATATACGCATTAATTTGTAAAGAATTAAACATTCCGGTATACGGCATTAACCTACCGCAGCACTTTGTATTGGCTTATGTGAATGATTACGCCAATTTAATTGATGTAAATAACAAAACCCTTTCTAATAACATCTTATTTTACATCAATCCGTTCAGCAAGGGATTAATTTTTAGCCAAAAGGATATCGATCAGTTTTTAAAACAATTGAATTTAGAGCCGGATAACAAATACTACCTGCCTTGCAGCAATATTGATATTGTTAAGCGTTGTTTAACCAATTTAATTTACTCCTACGAAAAACTGGGTTATATGGAGAAATTAGAAGAGTTAAAAAAGCTAGAAAAAATGTTATAATTTCACTTTTTTGAAGGGCACTTTGTTTTTTTACTTAATTTTAGTGTCGTGAAATCCATTCGAAAAGATAAACGCCTGATCACAGCATCTGTTATTACATGTGTTATTATTTCGGCAACATGTTTGTTCGCTTTCTCAACATCAAGTGATCGCATGAATGAATCTTCCAACAACAACACACAAAAAGATGAAGCCACTATGAGCTATTCTACTTCAGGTGAACAGGAAGAAGTGCCGCATTTCAATCTTTTCTCGATCATCAACAAATTCATTCCTCATTAATTCATTTATTTAATTGTGAAATTATCATAGAATGGTAATTTTGTAATTAATATTATGCCAAGTGTGATAACCATATTTAAAAAGGCCTGGGTATTTGTGAGCGAACAAATATGGCAACTTCGCATTGGTAAGGTTAATAAAAAACAAGGTTTTCTTATTCGTCAGCTGCGGATCATCACTTTATCCATTAAAGGTTTTAATGAAGATGATTGTTTAACAAAGGCCACTGCCCTAACCTATTATACCTTATTTTCCATTGTCCCCATTTTAGCGCTGGTGTTTGCCATTGCAAAAGGATTTGGTTTTGAGAAAGGTTTACAAGAACAGATCATCAACAGTTATCCTCAATACAAAGAAATTCTTACCAATGCGTTCACATACGCCACCAAAATGCTTCAAAACACCAAAGGCGGTATTATTGCCGGTATTGGTGTATTGGTGTTATTATGGACAGTAATGAAGTTATTACTAAGCATTGAAAATAATTTCAATCAGATCTGGGAAATAAAAAGAGGCAGAACTTGGGTAAGAAAAGTTACCGACTATTTAGCCATCATGATCATCAGTCCTATTTTTTTAGTTGTTTCAGGAGGTTTAACCGTGGCTATACAAACCAAGTTAGGTAGTTTTGAGTTTCTATCTGGTGCAAGCACTTTTTTATTGAACTTGTTTGCATACTTTTTAATTGCCTGCGTGTTTGCTTTGCTTTATTTGGTAATGCCTAACACTAAGGTGAACACCAAATCGGCATTTGTAGCAGGAACCATTTCCATGATCTTGTTTCAATTACTCGAATGGGCTTACATTAAATTTCAAATTGGAGCCAACCAAATGAATGCCATTTATGGTGGTTTTGCAGCTTTACCTTTATTTTTGATTTGGCTGCAGTACAGTTGGTACATTGTATTGTTTGGTGCTGAGCTTGCTTTTGCAAACCAGTTTGCCGACCACTATGAATTGGAGAACGACATCAATAAACTGAGTGTACGTTACAAAAAAGCAATGGGGTTAATTATTAGCAGTTTGGTTGCAAAACGCTTTTACAATGGCGAAACACCATTAACTGCTAATGAAATTGCCGATAAATTAGATATACCACTTCGTTTGGCGCGCTTAGTGATAAATGAGTTTGTTGAAACAGGCATATTTACCGAAATAAAAGGTGAAAAAGAGAAAGAAAGCGCTTACCAACCCGGCTTAACCGAAAGTAGATTAACGGTGAGAAACATTTTGAATATAATGGATCAAAAAGGAATTAATAACCTGCCTATTTCCGATACTGAAGAATTAAAAAGCATCAACGGCATCATGGCTCAGTTAGATGGCGCCCTAGATAATGAACTTGGCAATAAATTGGTAAAAGATATTGCGTAATTGAAAAATTTAATCTTTATAATTTTCATCACTTTATCATTCACCGGCTTTTCACAAGAAATGGCAAGTGATTCCATTAAACCAACAAAAAAGGTTGTAAAAAATTCAGCGCCACGCAAAGCATCTATTTTAAGCGCGATCATTCCGGGAGCGGGACAAATTTACAATCGCAAATATTGGAAAGCACCTATTGTTTGGGCAGGTATGGGAGGCATGGGATACCTTTTCATACAAAACCAAAATGAGTATTCATTTTATCGTGAAAACTTAAAAAAACTGGTTGCCGGTGATTCAAGTGCGTTAACGGCTACGGGATTAAGTTCGCGCGACCAAATTCAAACACAAAAATTATTTTACAGAAAACGTCGCGATCTTTGCGGCTTTGGTCTATTAGCCATTTATGCCATTAACATTATTGACGCTAATGTGGATGCGCACTTAAAAACATTTGATGTTAGTGATGATCTGAGTTTACAAATAAATGCGAAGCCTATTTTGTTCAACACATTTGGTGGCTTGGATTGTACTGCAGGATTAAGTTTGAAATTAAATTTTAAATAAGCATATGAATATAGCACTACTTGGTTACGGTAAAATGGGCAAAGAAATTGAAAAAATTGCTTTGAGCAGAAATCACCATATTGTTTTAAAAGTTGATAAAGATAATGCGAACTCCATTACCACTGCCGATCTTCAAAAGGCAGATGTAGCTATTGAGTTTAGCACACCTCACACAGTTTTAAGTAATATTCAAAAATGTTTTGATGCCAATGTGCCAGTAATTGTAGGTACTACTGGATGGTATGATGATTTTGATAAAATAAAGGCGGAATGTGAAAAGGGGAATAAAGGTTTGTTTTACGCGAGCAATTTTAGCTTAGGTGTAAATTTATTTTTTAAGGTAAATAAATACCTGGCAGAGTTAATGAATAAATATCCAGAATATGATGTATGTATGGAAGAGATCCATCACATCCATAAATTGGATAAGCCAAGTGGCACTGCCATTACATTGGCTCATCAGATCCTTTCAAAAATGGATAGAAAAACCAAATGGAGTATTGAAGATAATAGCGCAGACACATTGTTCATTGAAGATAAAAGAGAAGGTGAAGTACCAGGCACACATATTATCAAATACCGTTCGGCTGTTGATGATATTGAGATCATGCATAAGGCGCACAACCGCCAGGGTTTTGCCTTAGGAAGCGTGATAGCTGCTGAATTCATGAAAGGCAAAAAAGGTATTTACACTATGGAAGACATCATTTAAAATGAATGTTGGTGTATTTTTATAATGAACGACATTCAATATCATAAAGCAGGCATTAACGATCTTAAATTACTGATCGATTCGAGAGTTGATTTTCTAAAAGAGTACTGGGGAGATCAATCCAAAGAGCTTGAAGATAATTTACGAGAACAATTAAAATTATATTTTGAAAAAGTAGTTACTGCCGGCGATTACATCTGCTGGTACGCAACCATCAAAAATGAGTTTGCTGGCGTTGGCGGCATTGTTATTATGCAACGCCCTGGAAGTTTCAGAGCGCCGCAAGGCATTTCGGGATATATAATGAATATGTATACAGTTCCAAAATTTCGGAAACAAGGTATTGCGGGCACCATTCTATCTAAATTAATGGCATCAGGAATAGAAGAACACGTTCAGTTCTTTGAATTACATGCCACCAAAGACGGAGAACCGGTTTATATTAAAGCCGGATTTGCACAACATAAAGAACCTACATACCGAAAATTTGTTGAACTTTGAAACAAATTTTAAATCTCCCTCCCATTCATATGAAAATCAGTTTCAGAAGTTTTATTCTATTATTCATGCTGGTACTGATCAATACAGTTAACGCGCAATCTCAAAAAAATGTTCGTGTAAACATTGAATTAACGCCCTTCTTTGAAAAACTGATCCTCCATCTTCACTCCAAAACCGATTCGATAACAAATTGTTTGGTTCAGATCAAAGATGCAAAACAAGTGATCGTTAAAACAAAAGAATTACCTCGTGCATACAAACACCTCGAGTATAAATTAGACATTATCGACCTTTTACCAGGAAAATACACATGCGAAGTTTTATCCGGCACAACCTCGATCTTTCATAAAGATTTCAATAAAGATGCGATCTTATCGGAACCACAAACTCAACCGATTATCAAAAAAGAATGAATTTTTGTGGGTAATGCTTGTATGAATACTAATTATATGTGTTTAATTATAAAGTGTAAAAACAACTTAATTTGCACCTATTCCAATTGAAATCATGAAAGCATTTGCATTTGCCTTTTGGTTGCCAATTGGACCATTGTAGTATAAAACACGATCTTTTAAAATACTATATTCATATCTAAAGGTTAGTAAACATGAATAATTACCATCGTTCCAATTAGCAAGTTTACATCTTAACTCCGTCTGAATAAAATCCCACACATGGCTGTCTACTAAAAAACCGGGGATCTTATCGGATGCGTAATGAATATCTAAGCTGATGTTTTTAAAAGCGCCAAAACAACCTATCGTGGCCGCATCATCACTATTTCCATAATATGTTCGCAATCCATCCCCATTCCAATTATTAAAATAACGAATTCCTACAAAAGCTTTTTTCTCATTTATTCTATAAGTTGTTTGAATTCCTAACCTAAGATCTCCTAAAAAATTAAACTCCTCTACCCACACCTTATCTTTATTGAGGTTATAGGAGCGTATATAATACCTTTTACTAATAGCACCTCCTATAGTAGCGCCCGAATAAATGCCTAAATGGATACCATTTGACTTTCCGTAACCACTGTAGATAGTTGACATGGCAAAAGACCTCGACCTTACCTTGAATTCACCAGTATTATTAGAATAAATAGTAGGATTGGTTAATGATTCAGTTCCGTTCAAATTTCCAAATCCGTAACCTAATGCTAAGTAAAATGTGCGACTATTTTCGTACTGAGAAAAGCTATTTTTAAGCACTAGAATTAAAAGTAAAGTCAGGGTCTTTTTTAACATAGCCATTAATTATTTGCTTGCTGTCTGATCAACTTTTTAAGTTTACGCTGACTTAATGGCTCTGTTCCATTTAATACTGCATTCACATCAACATGTCTGTTCTTCGCTTTTCTCCATTTTTTAGTTGCTGCGTCTATTCCAATACCAATTGGTCCAGTTGTAAATAGATCTAAAACAATAAACGCACCATTTGCTTTTAACTTCACATCATGACTTTTTTGTACCCCATTACTTTCAAAAGTAAGTTTGTGATGCTTTTGTTTCTTATCAAGTTCAACACCCCAGGCATAATAGGTAACAGTAACTTCAGAACTGTGCTTACCATGAGATTGAACACGTTGAACTGATAAAGGGCTTCCGTTATCTGACACTTTAATGCCTTTTGGACAATTAACAAGAATTACCGGTGTGGTTTTTCCTGAGAATAATGTTGCACAACTTGTAAAGAAAACAGAAGTTGCTGAAATTGCTAACACTGCTAAGCTTTGCTTTAAGATAGTTTTCATAATTTTGGATTAATAATTTATAACGCAAAACTATTTCTAACCAACTACCTGCACAATAACACAATAGTAGTAATTACTTTTTAAAGACTTTGTTTAATGCCTCCGTGCGTGAATTTACTTGTAACTTCTCATAGATGTTACGAATATGGGTTCTAACCGTCTCGGTACTAAGAAACAAATTATCAGCAATTTCTTTATAACGCAAACCCTTTGAAAGAAAATCAAGTATCTCTTTCTCACGCGTTGATAGTTTTTGAAGATCGATATTTTCCTGAATCTGCCCAAATGATGAGACCACCTTACGAGCAATGTGACTACTCATTGGAGATCCACCTTTATATACTTCAACAATGGCATCCAATAATTTTGATGGCTGCGTAGTTTTTGTGAGATATCCTGTTGCACCTGCCTTTAAAGCTTTAAAAACCGTATCAGCATCTTCAAATGAGGTGCACATGATAAAGTTAACGTGCGGACAAATTGGTTTTAACTTTGCCACGCATTCAATACCAGACCTCCCGGGTAAATGAATATCAGTAAGCACAACATCTAGTTTACGATCAGGTATCATTTTAATGGCTTCCTCAGCATTTTCAAACACATATTTGCATGAAAAGCCCTCGCTGCCGTCAATGATCATAGATAAACTTTGTCTTATCTGAAGTTCATCCTCAATTATACCTACATGAATCATTTTATAAAATTATTACTAATAAAATCAACTGTTATACTACTAAAGTGGTATTTTGTTTTTCTTTAGCTTTTCAACTTGAATTTCTAAAGTTATTATAACGCCATTCCCTTTTTTCGAATCAATGAATATGTGACCTCCGATCTTATCTGCCCTTGATCTCAAATTATTTAAACCAAAGCCGCTGTTGACAGCTGATAGATCAAACCCAATGCCGTTATCTTCAATTGAAATAATAAAAACACCATCAACCTGCATGTTTAACTTAACTATACTAGCCTTAGAATGTTTAACAATATTCTGTAGAATTTCTTTTACGATCATGTAAATATTTCGTGCCACATCATTTGATATTTCCAGGCTAGGAATGTTGGTGGGTGAATTTATGGTCAATTCGATCGGAAAATCTTCCAAATAATCATAAGTGTATTCTCGTATTCTTGCAATTAAATTAGGCAGATTCGTATTATCCGGATTCCAGATCCAGATCAGATCACGCATATTCTCAACCAGTTTACCTGAAGTTTCAGATATCGACATGATCTTGTCATTAATGGATCCGCCTTGAACTTCATCTTTTTTGATCAACTCAGAAATAAGTTTTATTTTCGATAATCCCGATCCAAGTTCATCATGAATATCTTTTGCCATGCGTGTTCTTTCTTCATTCTCTTTTTCCTTTAACGCTATTTCACGTATCTGTTCTTGTTTTTGTATCTCTAAGATCAGTTTTGTCTTTTGTTTCAATTTGTACCAGTTATAAATAAAATAGCCAAATATCAATAGAAAGGATATGGTGCAAAGCAATAAAATGATCTGCAATCGGTTTCGTTCTAAAACTATTAATTGGTTCTCTATACTCGCTTTTTGATCTTTGATCTGTTTCTCTTTTTTATCGGATTCATATTTCGTTTGTAGCTCATGTAATTGCTTATACTGTGCTTCATTTAATAACTCATCCTTTAATTTTGAATATAATTTATAATAAGCAAGTGCAGGCTTTTCCCTACCCATCAACTCGTAGGTATTAGCAATTTTACCATACACCTTCATGAGCGCATCCTTATTATGTTTTATATTTATCAGGCCACTTTCTGCAGCATTTAAATATTTAGTGATCAATGCATCATTTCTATTCTTTAAATTGGCGTAACAAAATGCTAAATTCAAATTAGCCATACAAATGCCATTTTTGTTCCGTATCCCTTCCTGAATTTGCAATTCCTCAATAATTACATCTTTTGCATTATTAAAATCATGTTTTGCCAAATATGATTCAGCTAAGGCGTTTAAACAGATAGCGTAACTTAACTGATCTGTATAGGTTTTCAACTTTTTTTGAGCACCAATTAATATAGCAATAGAAGAATCTATTTTACCTAATTTAAGTTTGCATTTGGCCAAAACAATATTCATATTGTAAGCAACGTACTCAAAATCGAACTTCATACATTTTTCATAACCGATCTTCGCGTGGTATTCGGCCAGTTTATAATTTT
Organism: Bacteroidia bacterium; assembly: GCA_044360115.1. Classification (GTDB taxonomy): domain Bacteria; phylum Bacteroidota; class Bacteroidia; order B-17B0; family Aurantibacillaceae; genus Aurantibacillus. Next base: position 2,220 of record JBIKKW010000056.1, on the reverse strand, counting down.
CCAATAGGTAATAGATCTCACCTAAATAATAATGGATACGCGGGTTATACTCTTCCTCATTTTCTACCAACTTATACGCACGTATATAAGTATTCAAAGCCTCTTTATATTTCCCTTGTTCTTTATAGCAAGTTGCAACATTCGATAATGCAGCTACTATTGTTCTGCTCTTCCCTAACTTATTAGCAATTTCATATGATCTTAAATGGTGCCAAATAGCCGAGTCGTAATTTGCCATGGTTTCATAAGCATTGCCAATACCATTATAACCATTTAATTGCCCCATAAGATCGCCAATTTCTTCTGACAAGCGCAAGCATCTTAAACCATAGGAAATCCCTTTGCGTGGCTCAATTAATCCGTTCTCATAACTTAAAATATAAAGCGCGTATGCTTTTTTGTGAGGATCTTTTATTGTTAAAACAACATTCTCACAACTATCTAAATACCTTTTATCTGTTCCAAACAAAAATGTTTGAAAAAAAATAGCAATAAATATGATGGTTGATCTTTTCACTCCAAGTTAACAATTACATTAAGTTAAGCATTGTATTCATTTATTAATAATTAATTATTTAATTTATTATTATTGATCAAGAGGTTATTGGCATAAACTCAAGTTTCATAATTATTTAAAAGCTAAATAACTCGATCTTGCTTTAAATCACCTTAAAATTATTATTTACCTTTGAATAATGAAAAAACTACATCAACCTGTAAAAACGAACACACCTTTTAAAAAGCAGTAATTGCAGGATTTGCCCAATTTGCGAAAGACCTGTTACATCAGACATGGCAGTTTTAAATTCATTGGCAGCAAAAACAAATGGGTTTGTCTTTTAAAAAATAATATATTTACTAAACAAAAAAATCAATATGATCGTTATAGAAACAATTGTAAACGCGACTGTAGAAGAGGTTTGGAATAAATTCACACAACCGCAGCATATCATTCATTGGAATTTTGCTTCGCCGGATTGGCATTCACCAAGTTCAGAAAATGATCTGAAAGTTGGAGGAAAATTTAAAACTCGCATGGAAGCAAAAGACGGCAGTATGGGTTTTGATTTTGAAGGAATTTATACCTTGGTTGATCAACACAAACGATTTGAATATAAGCTAGCCGATGAACGAAAAGTGATCGTTGAGTTTCAAAACAATGGAAATTCTGTGAAGCTCATTGAATCATTTGACCCTGAAAATGAAAACCCAATTGACATGCAGCAAATGGGCTGGCAAATGATATTAAACAATTTTAAAGCATACACCGAAAATAAATAATGACTGTTAAGATCAAAAATGTTGATGATTACATTGCTGCTCAACCTCAGGAAATAAGGGAAAAGCTTGAAGTGATTCGTAGCACCATTTTAAAAACTGCCCCAAAAGCCGAAGAAAAAATTAGTTACGGAATGCCCGGCTATAAGCTAAATGGCATGTTAGCATACTTTGCGGCATTTAAAAATCACCACAGTGTATTTTTTATGCCTTATGTTTTACGCGAATTTGCAAGTGAGTTAAAAGGATACAAAACCAGCAAGTCTGCCATTCAAATACCTAACGATAAAAAAATTCCTCAAAAATTGCTTAAAGACATTATTAAAGCAGGAATAAAATTTAACTTTGAAAAGGCACAAGCCAAACAAAAAAAGAATGAAGAAGATCGCAGAAACAGAAAGACTGCTGCTAAGAGAGCTCCTGGCAAGTGATGAACTTGGTATGTTCGATCTGGATTCCGATCCGGAAGTACATAAATACCTGGGAAATAATCCTGTTGAAAGCCTGGATGAGATCAGAGAAGTGATCAAATTCATACAAAAACAATATGAAGAAAACAGTGTTGGACGCTGGGCTGTTATTCGCAAAAGCGATAATGAATTTTTGGGATGGGCAGGTATCAAATATTTTAAAACACCCATAAACAACCGCGTAAATTTTTACGAATTAGGTTACCGTTTTCAACAAAAATATTGGGGAATGGGCTATGCTACCGAAGCCGCTAAAGCCTGCATTGCTTACGCTTTTGATACCCTGAAGATTGATGAAGTGATTGCCATGACAGATGTTGAAAATAAAAATTCAGAAAATGTACTTTTAAAATCGGGTTTTAAACATATTGAAACCTTTGATGATAATGGCGAACAAACCAATTGGTTTAGCATCACTAAAAGCGATAAATAAAAAATTTGCAAAAACTGCAAAACGCATTTTTTGATGATT
>JBIKKW010000157.1:0-5804 GCA_044360115.1 Bacteroidia bacterium | reverse complement strand
CAATAGAAACTGGCTTACCGGTAATTACACCCGGACTATCTTCACCGGTGATCTTATTGAACTCATCAACGATCCAAGCCATCTCACGACCACTTGTACCCATATCAGGAGCAGGAATATCTTTATTTACACCAAATACATCTTTCATTGATTTTGCATAGGCACGGCTTAAACGCTCTAATTCACCAACGCTCATTGCGCGCGGATCACATTTAATACCACCTTTTGCACCACCATATGGTAAGTTAGCAACAGCGCATTTAAAACTCATCCAAGCAGCCAATGCCATTACTTCATCAGCATTAACATCCATTGCATAACGGATACCACCTTTACTAGGACCTAAATGCGTAGAGTGCACGGTACGGTATCCTTCAAAAACCTGAACTTTACCATTATCCATCATAATAGGCAAACTCACCTTTACCTGACGGCTAGGGTTACGTAAAACCTGTGAAACTTCTTCGCTTAAATTCATTAATTTAGCTGCTACATCAAGGCGTGCCAGAACAGCCTCAAACATACTTTCCTGATGTGCATCAGCTTTAATTGTTTGTGTTGACATAATTTGTGTTTTTGATTTGTTAGCTGGGGGGTAAAATTAGTAAAATTTATTCAACCCACACAATTATTTCGTTTAACTCTTTTTATAGTAATAAATTGATATTTAAGCGAATAAAATAGTAATTTGCTTGTTCTTTGGTACATGGGCAATTTCTTAAAAATACTTTCGGTTTTTCTTTCAAGCGCTACGTTTTTTGGAAAGGTAGGTATGCCCAGCGCTGTTATACTATTTGAATTTGATTTTCTTAAAGTATTTGCAGTAACTGTAAGCGGCGGATTTTTTGGAAATGTATTATTTACCTTTTTAAGCGCGGCATTAATAAAGTGGTGGAATAATTTTAAAGAAAAACGCTTTGGTGCAAAAAAAGTAAAGCATTTTACCAAATCAAACAGACGAATAATTCGCATTAAACATCGTTTTGGTTTGGCCGGTATTGCGGCACTTACACCCATTTTATTTTCGATTCCCTTGGGTGCATTTTTGGCAGAACGTTTTTATAAAGATAAATCGAAAGTGATCACCTATTTAACCATATCGGTAGTGTTATGGAATTTGATCTTGTACTTTGTTTATTATTTCTTTTATGATAGTTTAAAAGGATGGTTCATTTAGAAAAGATAAAGCACATTTTTTTTGATCTGGATGATACCTTATGGGATTTTGAAACTAACTCCGAAAAAGTATTACAGGAATTATTTATTGAAACCGAGTTAGATAAAAAACTGAATAATGATTTTTATACATTTTTAGTTGCTTACAAAAAACGAAATATTGAATTGTGGCAACTGTATCATCATCACAAAATAACAAAAGATGAATTACGCCTGAAGCGCTTTTACGATACATTTTGTGAATTTAATTATAACGACCTTGCTTTCAGCGATCAGTTCTCAAACGATTATGTGAGTCGATCGCCATACGGTACTGCGCTTAAAAAGGGAAGTTTAGAGTTGTTGGAATTGCTGAGCAAAAAATATCAGTTGCATATTATTACCAACGGATTTAAAGAAGTACAGCATATTAAAATAGATAAAAGCGGCTTGCAAAAATATTTTTCAAATGTATTGATAAGCGAAGAATTAGGATTTAATAAGCCCGATGTGAAAATTTTCAGAGAAGCAGAACGTTGCAGCAATGCCGCGCCAAATGAGTGTTTAATGATAGGTGATAATTTTGAGACCGATATAAAGGGTGCGCAAAAGGCCGGCTGGCAAAGTATTTGGTATAATCCGTACAAAAACAAAAGGTACCAAAGCACTCAGGTACATTGTTTAACGGAGTTAGTTGATTATTTTAATAAAGCATGACAACTGAATTGAAATAACGGATTGACTGGAGTGCCTGACTAAATGAAATAACTCAATTGAATAAAGAAAGCCCCAATTAAGGAGCTTTTTAATGTAGCGGAGACGGGAGTTCCCGCCCGCCTGAACGCGTCAGTCGGTCGGGCGGGGAACCCGTGACCTCAGTTTGATATCTTTTAAAAAGCGCCTGCCAGCTCCTGTTTTAAAGTATTTTTCTCTATCTCGCGCTTCCAACGCAGAAGTAAATTCTTCTGTGTACACAATTTTCCAAGGTATAAATGCTTTTGTAGATTTTACACTTCCTTTGTTATGCAACTCCAATCTACTATTCAAATTGGTTGTATGACCAACATAAAACCGATCATGTTTTTCGGAATAAATTAAATAAACAAAATCACTCATAATTGAATAAAAAAAGCCCCAATTAAGGAGCTTTTTAATGTAGCGGAGACGGGAGTTGAACCCGTGACCTCAGGGTTATGAATCCTGCGCTCTAACCAACTGAGCTACCCCGCCATGTTTAACTAATTGTTTTTCAATCAGTTGATTTACTGTTAAACGATCACTTTCATGCTTATTTAACAGTTTGTTGATTAGGGCTGCAAATATATAAATTAATTAATTATTCCTTGCAAAAAATATTATTTGAAGTATTATTTTGTTTTGACTGAAAAATTTGATACATTTCACAAAATTTCTAGGTTATGTCGAAGAAAAACAAAGTTTCGTCTGCTAAAGCAAAGCCTGCTTCTAAATCAAAGAAGTCTGCTAAACCTGCTTCAAAGCCAAATAAAGTTGCTAAAAAAGCACCTGCTAAAAAGCAAAAGCCTGTAAAAAAGGTTGTTGCGAAAGCGAGCAAGGCTAAAGTTGCTCCAAAAAAGGCTGCTCCAAAAAAGCCTGTTGCCAAAGCTAAAAAGCCTGTAAAGGCAACGAAACCAGTTAAGGCTAAAGCGGTTACAAATAGCAAACCTGTTAAAAAGGCAGCACCTAAGAAAGTTGTAAAACCGGCAGCTAAAAAAGTTGCTCCAAAAAAGCCAGTGGCAAAGCCGGTTGCTAAAAAAGAAATTAAAAAAGTTGAGGCAACAAAAACAGTTGTTAAGAAAGTAATTCCGGTAAAACCGATCGAACAAAATCATACACCTGTAAAAGCGGTTGCTAAAAAGGAAGTGGTGGCAGATGATGATAAAAAGAATGATGTTTTGGCGATCATGAACACGATCCCTAAAACAGAAGTTCCACAATTATCAGCTTCAAAAATCGCTTCAATTACAAGCTCTATCACCAACCCAATAAAAAAACAAGGCGCTTACGCGGTTAAAACCGAAAAAGAACCTAATGGTAAATTTGAGATCGAATTCGGTTTCAGAGCATCGCCTGAAATGTTATATGAGTTTTTCTCAACAGCAAGTGGCTTATCAGAGTGGTTTTGTGACGATGTGAATATTCGTAATGGTATTTATACATTTATTTGGGACGGACAAATGCAACAAGCACGCTTACTTAAAACCGTTGATAATCAACTTGCCCGTTACCAATGGGTTGATAAAACTGATGGTAGTTATTTTGAATTCAGAATTGAGCGCGATGATCTAACCAACGATATTTCATTGATCGTTACCGATTTTGCAGATAGCAAAGCTGATCAGGAATCGGCCAAGTTATTATGGCATAGTCAAGTTGAAAAATTAATGCATGTGATCGGATCGATCTTTTAAGCGGATCACTTAATTATATTGAAAGAGCATTTTAAATGAAAAGTTTAAAGTGCTCTTTTTGTTTGAACTCTTCCCTAAAAAAAACCATTCCAAAATAAAAGCAATCAATACTGGCTTTTACTTCGTTATTTAATTTTATTTCTTCCCAAGCTTCAGTCATTTCTTCACTCCAATATATATCATCAAAAATGATAATGGAGTTGTTGTGTTTTTTTTGCAATGCTATATCAAAATAATGTTTTGTTGATTCATAGGTATGGTCGCCATCAATGTACATCAAGTCAAATTGAGTAAGTTGCTTTAATAGGTCAGGAAGCGTATTCTTGAAATCACCTTCAATTAAATTGATGGATTCGATCTTTTTCTCCTCAAACAAGCGCTTTGCAAAGTGCGCTACCTGGCTACTGCCTTCTAAAGTATAAACGCGAGCCAAAGGTGCGGCGGCATTTAAATACAAAGTGTTCAAACCAATCGACGTTCCCAGTTCAATGATGCATTCGCATTTAAAGTAATTAATAAGCTTAAAATAGATCTCTGATTGTTTTTTACTGCTTATACCATGATTAGCAATTTCACTTATTTTTCGTTTGTTCGATCTGAATTTTTTTGAACCAGCTCCCAGATCGTTTATCTCTATTTCGGCATCGTTTAATTGAAGTTGTTTGCGTGTTTTGTTGAGCGCGTTAAATGCATAGAACTGAAATGTATTTGAAAAAACATTTTCAACCAATGCATAAACAAAGGGCGAATGTACACCATGCCCATTGCGCTTGGCAGTGAACCAGTGTTTAATGAATTGTTTTATTTGCCAACTATTTATCATCCGATACACAAAAACAAAATTGTTTACGCTCAAGTGGTTTTACCTTGTAATTTTCATCGGATGTTTCCTGAAAGAAAATAAAATCCAAACTTCGCATTTTGTTTTCAGGATGTTCGGTATTCCACTTATTCAAATAATACTTGCAATACAAAGGTCTTAAAAACGTGTACTCATTCCGTTGAATGTTCTCAGCTAATTTTCGCCATCTGTCGCTCTTATAATGTTTTACTAAATGCTCCGGTTTTTCTGCCTTTATAAATGGGGTATTGTTGTATAGATCCCAGTGTTTACCGCTATCTGTATAGCCTTCATAAACATACCAACCATCTTCTTTCATAATGTGTGGCGAAAACATACCCCAGTATTGGTTTAAGCGTAAGGTATTAATAACAACATGCATGCCGTCGGTTAATTCGTAACTAAACCAACTCATGTAACTAAAGTTCAAAATGAGGCAAAGCGCAACAATAAAAGTTAATATCGGCGTTTTAATATAGGTCCAGTATTTGTGTGTACTCATTTTTATTTTGTTCACATTATTTATTTTCAACATCGTAAATCGGTCTAAAAATTTACCCGGGAGCATAGCCAACGCAGTGCTGAGGTCTATCAAATAAAATAAACCCACATACATGGTTGATCCGATGCTAATGTGCAAAATAAAAATGATGGCAATTGCACTCAGTTTTATCCAGGGTTTTGATGTAGGTAACAGTATTAAGATCGGAATTAGCAACTCCATATAAAAAGCCATATAGGTTAGCCATTTCATTAAACCGGGATATTGATATAACCAATCGCCTAAGGGTAATCTTATTTGATCTAAACTCAAGGCATAATATAATGCGCTTCCATCCGTGCGCCATTCGCTACTATTCTTAAAACAAATGGTAAAAAAGTAAACCGAACAAATGAGCAACAAATAACCAATTGATGCAATACTGAAATGATTTTTTGGTGTGATCGTTCTTTTTGAATCAATGGATAAGGCATTTCCCCAAGGTAAAAACATGGCCCAAAATAAAGTTAAACGTAAAAGATCATCACCGGATTGCAATATGAAAAGGTTTCGGTTATGTAAGGATATGGTTAGCACCCACACAATGAATGTGCTTATGCGTGTTTTAAAACCAAGCAACAAACTAATTGCCGCTAAAAAATGAAATGCAAATAATATACAAATGTAACCGTAAGATCCACTTAGTGTATGCAAACTCCAATAACCGGGTTGCCAGCCAAAATTTGGGATCAATCGCGTTGGCCAAATGCCATCATCGGTAAAAAATGCCGTTAGGTCTTGCGCTCTTATTATTAGATCAGCAATAATTACAAGCGATAAGGCAATACGCATTAATGCCAAGGCACGCATATCAAGTTGATAGTACGACCTTAATTTT
>JBIKKW010000054.1:0-19987 GCA_044360115.1 Bacteroidia bacterium | reverse complement strand
TAACACCCGAATAGGCAATTTTAGTATTACTGTGAATTTGCGGGTATATTACTAAAATATAATAAGCGTTGAGGTTGATGGTTATTGGTTCAAACACATCACCTTTTTCGGTTGCAAAAACAGGGTTTTGTTCAATAAAAAACGCACAATCGCTTCCTAATTTTTTGGCAATATCAAGTTTGGTGGAAAGCGGAATGTTGAGGTTGAATTTTTTATCAATTAAATTAATGAAGGTGGCCCCGTTTGAACTTCCTCCACCCAAACCGGCACCCATAGGAATGTTTTTATGCAAATGAACCTTAATGTTAGGTACTTGGTATTTTTCTTTGATCAAAACAAAGGCTTTGTAAATGATATTTTCTGTAAGATCGCCTTCAATGATTTTACCCGAAAAATTGATGGTAAAAGGTTGATTATCATTACTTTCAACCACTTCCAAGGCATCCTCCCATAAAATGGGGTAAAAAACGGTCTCAATATTATGAAAGCCATCGCCGCGCTTCTCAACCACATGAAGGCCTAGGTTTATTTTGCAGGGGCTAAATTCAAGCATATTTTTAACGTTTTTTTGTAGTATTCAAAATTTTCTCTAAATTGCATGAAATTAATTTAAAAGAATTATGAAAATGAAAAAAATTGCTACAAAATTTTCAGCAATTGCTTTAATGGCTTTAGCCTTAACTTCTTGTAACAAAAAAGCAAATGTTGCTCCTGAAGCTGATAAAGAATTTCAAAGTGCAATTGATGCCTCTGCTGCTACTCAAATTGTATCTGACATTGATATGTTAGTAGCCCAGGCAAGTGAATATTCATACGTAGCGTTCTATACCAATATTACCGGTGCAGGCTCTAATACAGTAACTGTAAAAAGAGATACAGCTGCAAATATGAACACGATCATTTACAACAACGCTAAATGTTTGGATGGTGCTGTTCGTAATGGTACAATTACAATTGATTATACCAAATGTTCAACAGGTACAGTAACTTCTGGTGGTCAGCAGTATATCCGTAACCCGAACCACATGGCAGTTGTTACATTTTCAAATTATTCAGTTAACAAATATGTAGTGAACAACTCAAGTAGCATTACTGTTAGAAACACTACTCCTGCAGGTTATACTCGTACTATTACGCCTTTAACTTGGAATATTGCAGGTACTTTATTGTTAGCTGATACAGCTGATAATGTTGGTCAAAAAACTGATACCGACATCAAATGGGTAGGTAATTTAAATAAAACATTAGTTAATTCTACAACCAGCAGTTCAATCCACCCTTCATCATTATTACCGATCAGATGGATCACTGGTTTATATGGTGTTCAAACAGGTACAGCTAATACCTCAAACAATGCAGTTAATCCAAATGGTGTTAACGCTATCGTGAAGTATTCAGGTAGTGCAACAGGCTTTACAACTAAAGATGGCGCGCAATCTACCTATTCATTCTCTATCCTTGATGGTAAAGAATTATACAGAAACTTTGGTTGTTCTCCTGATTATTACATCAACCCTGAGCAACATCCTATCAGAAAAGGTGTTGTTGAATTTAAAACAGGTGATAAAGCTGTAAGAACAATTTACTACGGTGATGAGAAGAATAACGATTATTGCGATAATAGCGGTATCATCTACATCAACGGTATCTCTTATACAGTTGATTTCTGGAAATAATCCTATTGAAATTATAAAAGAAAAAGCCCCGATTTATCGGGGCTTTTTTTATGGTTTTTAGTTTATTCTTTTTCCAGTTTATAGAAGGCCTTTGCTAATTTATCGATCACTTCTGAGGCTAATAAACTTTCCTTACTTGATCTTTTAACGCAAAGATCCGCAGCATACCCATGCGTGAATACACCAATTAAAGCGGCTTTTGCAGGCGTGTAACCTCGTGCTATCAATCCGGTGATCATGCCGGTCAATGTATCTCCACTGCCACCTTTTGCTAAACCTGAGTTGCCAGAACTATTAAAATAGGATGAACCATCAGGCATACAGATGGTGGTGTAAGTGCCTTTTAATATTAAAATACAGTTGTTGTTCAATGCAAATTGCTGTGCTGTTTTAAAACGGTCGAAGTCGTTATCGTGAACGTGAGTTAGCCTGTCAAATTCTTTTGGATGCGGTGTTAAAATAGTTTCCACCGGTAAAAATGCCAGCCATGTTTTATTCTCTGATAAAATATTCAAGGCATCTGCATCCAACACCAAGGAAGCATTGTTGTAATTCAAAAGTTTTTTAAATACGGCTTGCGTGTCGCTGTGCAAACCAAAACCCGGACCAATAGCAATGGCATCGTATTTGGTTAATTCAGGAAGATCACTGATATGCTCATCATTCGCATCAACACTGCTCATAGCCTCCGGTAATTGATCCATTAATGCATCAATTACTTTTTCGGTTGAGTGCACCGTTAATAAGCCGGCACCGCTCTTTAAACACGCTTTTGCGCTAATGATCGCTGCACCGCGCATAGTATTGCTTCCTGCCAATATTAATGCATGTCCAAAATTTCCTTTATGCGCAAATTTTGGGCGAGGTGATAAAATTTGTTTGATGGTTTGTTTGGTCACAAAAAACAAATTCGGCTTCATGATCTTTTCCAGATCGTGGTGCAAGCCAATATCCAATACTTCGAAATGCGGAACGTAAAATCTGTTCTGCGCCATTAAGAAAGAGAGTTTCGGGTATTGAAAGGTTAAGGTTAGTGATGAATGAACGATCACATCATCTTTATCGTTGGCCTTATCAATATAAATTCCACTTGGGCAATCGATACTTATAACTTTGCAAACAGTTGAATTTATAACATGTACCGTGCTTGCTAATAATCCGCTTAAAGGCTTGTTGGTCCCTGTTCCTAAAAGCGCATCAATGATGATCACATTAGGGTTAAGTTCAATTTTTTTTAATTCTTCTTCTGAATTAATTTCGATCAAACAATCGGGCTTGTGTGCTTTTAGTTTTTCAAAATTCGTTTTACAATCCGCTGAAAAATTGAGTGTGTAATTGATCACATAAGCCTTGCATTGATAGCCGCGTTCTGCTAACATGCGCGCGATAGCCAGGCCATCACCGCCGTTATTTCCTTTTCCGCAAAATACGGCAACGTTGTTTGTATCATCAATATATTTTAGCAGCTTTAAAACACAGGCTCTTGCCGCTCTTTCCATTAATTGTATCGATTCAATAGGCTCGTTTTGAATGGTGTATTCATCCGCAAACGTTAATTGATCTTTATTTAAAATAAACATACGTAGTTAATGACATGAGCAATCATCGCCACAATTGGGTTTGGTTGTTGGTTTAAATACTTTTTTAATGATAAAAAATACAGCAACAACAAGTAAAGCTATGGCTATGATGTTTTGGATCATGCAACCAAAGGTATTGATTTTAAAAATGAGGAACTAACTTTGAACCTTGGTTATTTTGATAAAATTATTTTTTTAACAACCTTTTTAAAATCTGTTTCTAAATTAACAATGTAAACACCTGCCGAAAGTTCAGTTAAATCAATAGTTTCATTGTTGATACTACCCGTGTAAATTTTTTGCCCTATTGTGTTGGTAATAACAATTGACTTGATTGTGCTCTCAGAATTATTAATAATTCGTATTACCCCATTAGTAGGATTTGGATATATAATAATATCTTCAATGCCGGTGTCACAAGCTTTTAATGAAATAATTTTAGAATAATTGTATTTACCATCAGTATCTATTTGTTTTAAACGATAGTATACCAATTTATACTTTGACATTTCTGAAGTTAGTTCGTATCTTTTTTCTGAAGATGAAGTTCCACTTCCTTTTTTTGTAGCAACAACGTCCCAATTAATTCCATCTATGCTACTTTCAATGGCAAAATAATCATTATTTGTTTCAGTAGCTGTAGCCCAGTTAAATGTTATAATAGTGTTAACACAGGAAGCGTTAAAATATAATAATTCTATTGGCAAAGGATTTGCAGAGGTGTTTGATGCGAGTGTGAAAGGGCTAAACGCTGTTACAACGCCTGAGGATACTACTGTTCCTGTTGTTGTATTGCCACCTGTTCCACCATTGCCTTGATCTTTCCACATACTACCGTTCCACCTCGCAACCCTTAAATCAGGTAATGACGTTACACCGCAACTATTCGCATCCCACGTTAGTGAAACTGAAACATTAGAGGTCCCAACAATTCTATTTAAAATCCAGTACTCGCAAATGCTTATGTGGTGGAGGCTTGCGTCTTTTAGAGTATTATTATATGTTGGATGAGGGTTTGAATAGAAATATTGAGCATCAAACTGGTCCGTTACTGCGCTCGGAGCCGAGATGTAAATTGCTTGATGATCGTTGTTATCACCAACCGGGAATACAAATGCATCATTTCCAACTTTTTTAACCGAACCATCAATATAACTTATGTTAGAAGCATTTGTAGCAGTAGCATTATCTAAAATGGCAATTGTCCCCGAATTAGTAACTATACCATTTTGAAAATCAATATTGTTAGAAATACTATGGGTACCCGAGCTAACAAAAACATTAAAGCTATTAGAAATAACTGCTTTATAAAATGTTTCAGGGGCAGTACATGAAATTGTATTTGCCGCTGTACACCCTAAAAACTTTACAGTGCTGGTATTGGGAACAAAAGATCCTTGATTTGTCCAATCTCCATAAACATCAAGCGTATTTGTTCCGCTAATTGTAAGTGAACGACCCACACCAATACTAATGCTGTTTACCAATGCGTTTGTAGAAAGAACAGGGTTATTGGCTCCTGCAGTAATAGTTGCAATTTTATATTTATCCGGCACACCGTTACTCCAATTAGTTGGTGTATTCCAGGCATTAGTGATACCTAACCAATTTGTTGTTGTTATACCCGGCAAAGTAATAGTTATAGCATTAGAAGTGTAGGTGCTGTTACTACAACCATTAATGCTAGGTGTAATTACACAGGTAACCACATCGTTGTTTGCCAAAGCAGTATTAGTATATGTGGAATTATTTGAACCTACGTTTACATTGTTCAACTGCCATTGATAAGTTGGTGTTGGACCCGCATTTGTGGCAATCACAGAAAAAGTGCTCAAATAGCCATTAGAAATTTTTACGTTAGAGGCGGTACCACCAACATCTTCAATTGATACATCTACAAACAAAGTTGCCGAAGGTGCAACAAGGCTAGTATAAATAAGTGAATTGTTTTTGTAATATTTAATGATATTGTTTTCGTTGGCAATTTTTAAAACATCGCCCGCTGCATAAGCTCCAAAGCCGCCAATATCTGTACCTGATTGGTAAATGCGGAGTTGTCCGTTGTTTTGAAGAAAGAAAGCATATTGAATAGAAGCAAAGCTGTTACTGGCATCGGTAGCACTTAATCCGATCATTCTATCACGGTTTGTTTCTGCAACCGTTGTTTGCATGTAACCATTGGTATTAACGGATTGGTAGGAGAAAGCATTTCCATCCCAATTGCCACCGCTTTGAATTTTTGAAACATTGTTGGTTGAAATAGTATTATTGGTAAGCGATGAAAGTCTCCAAACAACATTTTCAGTAGCTTCTTTACAAACACTGGATATTGGTGACCCGGTAATGTACAATTCATTTAAAAGCGTTTGATTAATATCTCCAATTGTTATTTGGTTAGATGTGTATGTGCTGGCACTGCACCCATTAATACTAGGTGTTAAAACACAGGTTACCACATCGTTATTTGCCAAAGCGGTGTTTGTATAACTTGGGATGTTAGAGCCAACGTTAACGTTATTTAATTTCCATTGATAGGCAGGTGAAGGACCGGCATTGGATGTAACCGCTGTAAAGGTGCTGATGTTTCCATTAGATACTTTTACGTTGCTTGCTGTACCACCCACATCTTCAATCGACACATCCACAAATAAAGTAGCTGATGGCACAACGCCACTGATGTAAAGCGCTTGTCCGTTTATATAATATTTAATGACATTATTTTCATTGGCAATTTTTAAAACATCGCCCGCTGCATAAGCTCCAAATCCGCCAATATCAGTCCCTGATTGGTAAATACGGAGTTGTCCGTTACTTTGCAGAAAGAAAGCATATTGAATAGACGCAAAACTGCTGCTGGCATCAGTGGCACTTAATCCGATCATTCTATCACGGTTTGTTTCTGCAACCGTTGTTTGCATGTAGCCATTGGTGTTAACTGATTGGTAAGAAAACGCATTACCATCCCAAACTCCGCCACTTTGAATTTTTGTAACATTGTTGGTTGAGGTGGTATTGTTGGTTATAGACGATAATCGCCAAACCACATCTTGCACAGCTTCCTTACAGGCACTTGCTGCAGAAGTACCGCTAATATAAAATTCGTTTAAAGCGGTTTGATTAATATCACTAATAGTAATTTGGTTAGATGTGTATGTACTGGCACTGCACCCATTAATGCTAGGTGTTAAAACACAGGTTACCACATCGTTATTTGCCAAAGCGGTGTTTGTATAACTTGGGATGTTAGAGCCAACGTTAACGTTATTTAATTTCCATTGATAGGCAGGTGAAGGACCGGCATTATTTACTTGAACAGTAAAAGCACCCGTATTACCATTGGCTACTTTTACATTACTCGCTGTTCCGCCAACATCTTCAATCGACACATCCACAAACAAAGTAGCCGATGGTACTACGCTGCTAATGTATAGCGCTTGTCCGTTTTTATAATATTTGATTACATTATTTTCGTTGGCAATTTTTAAAACATCGCCCGCTGCATAAGCTCCAAATCCGCCAATGTCCGCACCCGATTGGTATATACGAAGTTGGCCATTGTTTTGTAAATAGAAAGCAAATTGAATAGAAGTGTAGCTAGTGTTCCCATCACTGGCACTCAATCCAATCATTCTGTCGCGATTGGTTTCAGCAACTGTTGTTTGCATGTATCCATTAGTATTAACGGCTTGGTATGAAAATGCATTACCATCCCAAACTCCACCACTTTGAATTTTTGTAACATTGTTGGTTGAGGTGGTGTTGTTGGTTATAGAACTTGTTCTCCAAGTTATATCAGTAACTGCTTCTTTGCAGGCACTTGAAGCAGAAACTCCGGTTAAATAAAAATCGTTGATAGTGCCGAATGCTGAATTTGTAATTGTAATTGCTGAAGAAAGAGTTGTGTTTGTTAAACAGCCAACAAGCGATGGCGTAATCACGCAAGTGATTGCATCGTTATTATTTAAAAGTAAGTTAGTGTATGAACTTGAGTTGCTGCCAACATTCACATTGTTTAATTTCCATTGGAAGTCTGGCGCAGATCCACCACTAACTACTATTGCATTAAAACTACCAACCTGACCATTTGCAATTTTTACATTATTTGCAGTTCCGCCTACATCTTCAATGGAAACATCCACAAACAAGGTTGCTGATGGTACAACGCTACTCACGTAAAGTGCTTGTCCGTTTTTATAATATTTAATTACATTGTTTTCGTTGGCAATTCTTAAAACATCGTTTGCTGCATAAGCACCAAAGCCACCAATATCAGCACCTGATTGGTATATACGAAGTTGGCCATTGCTTTGCAGATAGAAAGCAAATTGAATAGAAGTGTAGTTGCTATTCCCATCAGTGGAACTCAATCCAATCATTCTATCGCGATTGGTTTCAGCAACTGTTGTTTGCATGTATCCATTGTTAAGGATAAATTGTTGTGAAAACCCATTTCCATCCCATGTGCCATTACTTTGAAGTTTTGTAAGCGTGTTATTGGTGACGCTGTTATTAATTGTTCCGGCGGCTGTTGTATCCCAAAGAACATTTTCAATTGCCATTTGGCAAGCAGATGAACTTGGACTTGATGTGATATAGTAATTACCGAAATATGAAATAGAAGTGTGTTTAATCAGAATTTGATTAGAGTTTACTGTTCCGGTTGAACAACCACCTGTGCCGTAAGTTAAATTACAAATCAGCACATCGTTTGCTGCTAGTGATGTATTGGAATAGTTTGGAGAGTTTCCTCCAACGTTCACACTGTTTAATTTCCATTGGTAAGTAGGGCTAGTGCCTGCTAATGTAGATGTGGCCGTAAAATCTCCATTGCTCACATTCACAATTACCGCTTTTTGTAAAGTGGCCGTTGTATTTGTGTAAAGCGAAATATCAGCAATTAACGGGAGTGTGGGAGCTACATTACTTTTATAAATTAATGTACTATTTCTGTAATAGTGAATGATTTTTTTTATAACACGAACACGCAATGTATCTCCGTTAGCGTAAGCGCCAAAGCCGCCTCTATCAGCACCCGATTCATAAATGCGCATTTGCCCATTGTTTTGAAGAAAAAATGCAAATTGAATAGAGGTATAATTTGCATCAGGATTGGTAGTGCTCAATCCAAACATTCTATCTGTATTGGTTTGAGAAATTACTGTTTCAAAATACCCGTTATTAAATACCGAAGCTGTTGAGGCAGCACCTGCATTCCAGTTATTACCACCAGCATTTTTTGTAATGGAATTGCCTGTAGCAACTGAATTTACAATATCTTTCCATACCACGTCTTCACAAGCTAAATAACAACCATAAGCTGGTGCACTTGGAGAGCTTGTAAAAAAGCACTGTGCTTGGATCTGAATGTTGGTTAATAAAATGAACAAACAGAAAACCTGAATTAATTTATTCATGGATTTAAAAAACTTTAAAACAACATAAATTTAATAAAATTTAGGATTTAAATTTCATTATTTTAAGTCACTATTAAAATATAACTAATTGATAATATTAATGTTGTGCTTAAACATAGGCTTAAAGGTTCAAGTTTTGAAAAAAGGCCTAATTGTTCAATATTTTATGATGGGCAATTCAATATACGAGGCGTTTGTTTGATCGTGAAATACCTTCACATCGCTGCTAATAAAATCTTTATTATCGCAAGTATACGGATTTACAAATTGTTGTGGATTACGGTCAAATAAAGGGAACCAGCTGCTTTGAATTTGCACCATGATGCGATGACCTTTTTTAAATGTATGTGCCACATCCGGTAATTCAAAATTCACATCTTCAACCTTATTAGGCGTAAATGCTTCCGGTTTTTCAAAGCTATTTCTAAAACGGCCGCGCATGATCTCGCCACGAACCAGCATTTGATAACCTGCCATTTCAACCTCATGAGCAACACCTTTGCAACAAACCGATGTATCATATGCAAAGTTATCAGGAAACACATCAATTAGTTTTACTATAAGATCAATATCAGTGGTTGAGATGGCTGTTTTGATGAATGCCTTTATAGCGCCTCCAACGGTCACATCTTCCGTTAATACTTCTGTTTTAAAAGTAAGTACATCCGGTCGGCGTGAAGCAAAACGTTGATCATCGATCATGTATTCACGCGTTCTTCCTAAATGCACATCTTCGGTATAAGGCACCGGCTTGTTTGGATCGCTGGTGTATTTAGAGAATGAATTGGTGTTTGTTGGTTTGTTAAATGATAAGGTTTCTTTTTCTCCCAAATACAAGGGTTTTGAAACAGCATTGCTTGGTGGCCATGCTTCCAATGAATGCCAATTGTTTTCGCCGGTAAAGAAAATATTGGCGGGTGCTTGTTTGGTGGCGCTTGTTTTGCCTCTTAAGTACTGATCAAAAAATTTCTCTTCAATATTTTGCTGATAGTAAGTTGAGGTCTTACTTCCAAAACGAACATTGCCTAAATGTGTTCCTTCACCGCGACTCCATCCACCATGCACCCAAGGGCCCATCGTAATAAATGAAGTGGTTTGAGGTGTTTGTTTTTTTATAGCCTTATACAAATTCCAGGCACCGTAACAATCCTCTGCATCAAATAAACCACCTACAACCATAACAGCCGGTTTAATATCCTGGCAGGCACGGCGCGCATCTCGGTCTTGCCAAAAACTATCGTAGTTCGGATGCGCGAATAATTGTTTCCAAAAACGGATACTATCTTTAAACAGTGGTTCAAAATTTTTGATGGCACCAATGCTTAAATAAAATTCGTAATTATCTTTATTCGGAAAGGTAAAGCCCGGTGCAGATGTTGTGGTTGGCGCAGGACGAGGCATACCAAATGAATAATAAAAACTGAAAGCATCCATCATGGCAAAGCAACCATTGTGATGAAAATCGTCACCCATGAACCACTCGGTTACCGGAGCTTGCGGACTAACCGCTTTTAAATTTGGGTGATTGCTCGCCGCAGCCATTGTTGCGTAAAAACCGGGATAAGAAATTCCGAATACACCAACATTGCCATTGTTATCTTTTACATTTTTAACCAGCCAATCGATCGCATCATAAGCATCCGTGCTTTCATCAATATCTTTTTTTGACTTTTTGTTTTTGATGAATGGTCTAACATCTTCGTAAACACCTTCGCTCATGTATCTCCCGCGCACATCTTGCATTACTAAAATGTAACCGGCACGCAAATAATCTTTCCAATAGGTTTTATAAAGGCGCGTTGAAAAATTTTTCTCGCCATAGGGTGCACATGAATATGGTGTGCGCACCATTAATATCGGATGCTTTTCGCTTTTATCTTTTGGTTCGTAAATGGCAGTGAACAATTTAATGCCATCACGCATTTTAATAGAAACCTCGCGTTTAGTGTAGTTGCTGCAAACCCAGGTACTATCGTTAATTTGCGCAAAAGAAAAAGAACTAAGCGCTAAAAGTAAAAAGAAGAATGAACGTGTGAACATGCTAAAAATTAAAATGGATCTTCAATATCATTACGTTTAATATCACTTGAGTGATCATCAACCTTATCCCAATTTTTTGACGATACGGTTTTTGTACCCGGTGAACTTAAGAAATCATTGTTCTGCGGTAAAGCACCTGAACTACCTGAATTGTAAATATTATCTTGTCCTTCGGTATAATCCAGATCTGTGAACTTGGCATACTGACCAATAAAGCGAAGCTTAACAGTTTCTAAAGCACCATGACGGTTCTTAGCAATGATGATCTCACCTCTGTTCTTGGTTGGCTCGTTATTCTCATCAAATTCAATACCGTAATATTCCGGACGGTAAATGAACATTACCATATCGGCATCCTGCTCAATGGCACCCGATTCACGGAGGTCACTCAACTGCGGACGCTTGCTGCCACCCGGACGATTCTCAACCTGACGACTTAACTGTGAAAGGGCGATGATCGGGATCTCTAATTCTTTTGCCAAACTTTTTAATCCGCGTGAAATGTTACTGATCTCCTGTTCACGATTTCCTTTGCTATCAGGGCCACCACTCATTAACTGCAAGTAGTCGATAATGATCATGGAGATGTTTTGATTCTCTTTTAAACGACGCGCTTTTGCACGCAATTCAAAAATAGAAAGTGCAGGTGTATCATCAATAAATAAAGGCGCAGTAGATAATTTTTTGATACGCTCGTGCAATTGTACGAACTCATGATTATCCATATTCCCTTTTAAGATCTTATCCTGAGCAATTTCCGTTTCACTGGAAATTAAACGTTTAACCAACTGCAAACTGCTCATCTCTAATGAGAAGATAGCAACCGGTTTATTGAATTCAACTGCCGCGTTCTTGGCCATGGTAACAACAAAGGCTGTTTTACCCATACCTGGACGAGCAGCTAAGATCATAAGGTCAGATTTTTGCCAACCGCCTGTTACGCGGTCTAGTGATGTAAATCCACTTGGTACACCTAATAAACCATCTGTTTTATTGGCAGCGGTCTCGATCTCTTCAATGGCTTTAGATATTAAGGTACTCATGCGATCGTGTTGTTTACGAACGTTGCTGTCTAATATCTCAAAAATATTTTTTGTTGTTTCGTCTAACAATTCAAAAACATCTGTACTGTCTTCGTAAGCCGATTTAATGGTTTCGGTACTGATGCGGATCAATTCGCGTTGCAAGAATTTTTGCGCCACAATACGCGCGTGAAATTCGATGTTTGCTGAAGAGGCAATGCGATTGGTTAATGAAGATACATAGTAAGCACCACCAACAAATTCTAATTCGCCGGTGCGTTTTAATTCTTGTGTAACCGTTAAAATGTCTACAGGCTCTGAGCGGTTGAATAAGGCCACCATGGCGCCAAATACTTTTCCGTTCTGTTCTTTGTAAAATGCAGCGGGACTTAATATATCAATAACGGTGCTGAGTGCGTCTTTTTCAAGTAACATGGCACCTAATACAGCTTCTTCGAGGTCAACGGCTTGTGGTTGTATCTTTCCAACTTCTCCTGTGCTTCCTGTTTGTAAAGTGTAAAGTCTTTTTTTAGTTTTATTTTGATTATTATCTTGAGTCATAAAAATTGTAAGGGACGATAAAAGTGCGCTTTTTTTGCCTTCCCTTAAATTTACGAAAATTCAAACTTTTAATAACATGTGCATAAGTTAAAACGCACTGAAATTAGAAGCGTATTATCAACAAGTTAGCAATTCACAGGTGTTCATAAGTGAAAAAACCAATTTTGAACAAAGTTTGTGTTAGGGAATTGTTAATTACATAAGCATGTTCAGGCTCAACACATTAATGAAAAGCGTGATTTTAACTGTTGCGTGATTTGGAATTATTATTACCTATGGTGAGATTTGTATAAAATAAAGAACGTGAGAATATTATTAGCAGACAGCAACCTTTCCATTTTGCAGGAAACCCTTGAAGCCAAAGGTTTGGTGTGTGATGCGTTTTGGGATCGATCAAAGGAAGAGCTTATAAATATTTTACCACAATACGATGGGGTGATCATCAGAAGCAAATTCATGATCACAAAAGATATTATTGATGCCTGCACCAATTTAAAATGCATTGGCAGGGTAGGAGCAGGTATGGAGAATATTGATGTACCGTATGCTACATCAAAAGGCATTAATTGCGTGCATGTGCCCGAAGGCAATATGGATGCGGTAGGTGAGCATGCATTGGGTATGTTACTGATGTTATTCAATCATTTAAAGAAAGCAGATGCAGAAGTAAGAAAAGGCGTTTGGATTCGCGCTGAGAACCGAGGTGTTGAATTGAAACATAAAGTTGTTGGATTGATAGGTTATGGATTTATGGGCAGTTCGTTCGCTAAAAAATTAAGCGGATTGGGTTGCGAGATCTTAGTATATGATAAATACAAGCATGGCTTTTCGGATAATTATGTAAAAGAAGTACAGATGCAGGAGATATTTGAACGCGCAGATATTTTAAGTCTGCATGTGCCTTTAACAGAAGAAACTACTTACATGGTTAATGCCGAATACCTGAGTAAATTTAAAAAACCTATAACCCTTGTTAATACAGCACGCGGTAAATGTGTGAATACGCATGATGTGGTTGAAGCTATGAAAACAGGTAAAGTTACAGGCGCGTGTTTAGATGTATTGGAGTATGAAACTGTATCTTTTGAAGCCCTTGATCAGAATGCATTGCCGGAGCCTTTTAAATATTTAATAGGAAGTGATAGAACGGTTTTAACGCCGCATATTGCAGGTTGGACACACGATAGCAATTATAAAATGAGTAAGCTTATTGCCGAAAAAATGGCAAAGGTGTTAAAGGGAAATTAAAATGGCGTAATAATTTCGGGTGTGGTAAGTACATTAGATTTATTGCCTGCCTGATCGGTCATGTATATTTCATATCTGAAATTTTTGTACGCCACGTTGCTTCTCCATCCAATTAAGGTTTTCATGATCTCACCTTTTATGGGCTGATCTTTTGATAATTCACTCGGGCGCTCGATCACACTTACAATGGGATTATCAAGATCCTGAATAAAATTTCCGTTACCATCCTTGTAATAAAATAGCGCGAAAAAATTATATTTCTTTGATCCTTTTTCTTCAAAAATATCGCCATCCCCATCCTCATAAGAGATGGTTAAGTAGGCTGTATTCTCGTCTTTAGCGTAAAAGGAAACATAATCAATGGCTGGAACCTTATCCAATACTTTTTCTTTCACACACGATGAAAATAAAACACCAATAAATAAGATATGAAGTAACTTCAAACGCATCGCATCAAATATTGATTAAATTTACAAAATTAAACTTAGTTTGTAAACAAATGTTTACCAGTATAACGGATATTTTTAATATAAATTGTGAGGCAGACCTTGAAAAAATGGCTTTAAGGGTGTTTCATTTTCAATATGAAAATAACAGTGTTTACCGCCAGTGGTGTGAATCTTTGAATGTTGCACCAGCCCATGTCAGATCCATTTCAGAAATTCCTTTTTTACCCATCGAATTCTTTAAAACCCATCAGGTAGTTTCAACAGAAAGTGATCGTTTGGATGAAGTATTCACCAGCAGTTCTACAACATCTCAAATACCATCTAAACATTATGTAAAAGATGTGAGTGTTTACAGGAAGTCGTTCAACGCCTGTTTTGAATTGAACTTTGGTTCACCACGATCGTATTGCATTTTAGCGTTGTTACCGGGTTATCTTGATCGCAAAGGATCATCACTTGTATACATGTGTAAAGAGTTGATCGAACAAAGTGGTCATTCACAAAGTGGGTTTTATTTGCGCAATTTAAATGAGTTGGTAGAGGTGATCGAAACATTAAAAGCAAAGAAGCAAAAAACACTTATCATTGGTGTTTCCTATGCTTTGTTAGATCTTGCAGAATTAAATGTAACACTCACAGATGATTTTACAGTAATGGAAACCGGCGGAATGAAAGGAACGCGAAGAGAATTAATAAAAGAGGAATTGCACGAGTTACTAAAACAAAAATTTAAAGTAAAACAAATTGCCAGTGAATATGGCATGACCGAATTGCTGAGTCAGGCTTATGCAAAAGCTAACGGCGAATTTATTTTACCGCCATGGATGAAGGTTTTAATTAGAGATGTGAATGACCCATTGAATTATTTGCCAAACAATAAAACCGGAGGTATAAATGTGGTTGATCTGGCAAATGTGTATTCGTGTAGTTTTATGGCAACCAAAGATCTGGCACAATTAACAGATAACGGATCTTTAAAATTGATGGGGCGATATGATAACAGTGATATAAGAGGATGTAATTTAATGGTGGGGTAGATGGGAAAGAAAAGTAGCTCCGATTTTTTTGACATGGTGTATCAGGTAGTACGTCTTATTCCAAAGGGACGCGTAACATCATACGGTGCTATTGCAAAATACTTAGGTTCTGCCGGCTCATCGCGGGTGGTAGGATACGCCATGAATGCAGCACATTCACAAACCAAAAAAGTACCGGCGCACAGGGTAGTGAATAGAAATGGTGTTTTAACGGGGAAGCATCATTTTGCTGATCCGTTTGAAATGCAAGCGCTATTGGAAAAAGAAGGAATAGAGGTGAAGAATGACCAGATTGTTGATTTTATGAAATACTATTGGGATCCTGCTCAGGAATTGAAAATTTAATATATATTTAAACAAAAAAATAAAAATGAAAAAAGTAATTATTACTCTAATTGTTTTATCAAATGCCTTTTTGGCTTGTAAGAAAGACAGAACATGTTCGTGCACAGTTACAAAAACCGGAACGTCATCAACCAATGCATCCTTGTCATTTTCGGTTGCTATTATTGGAACTGTACCTATTATTGACACCACTTTTGTAACGCCAATTAGCGAATCACAAACTTATGATAAGACCTTAACAAAGGTTACAAAGAGCGCCGCCAAAAATAATTGTATCAGCTATAAAGAGCCTTACACGGAAACAGTAGTGAACTCAGCACCCCCATTAGGTTTGGTTACTACTGCTAAAGGTGAGCGTGTATACAAATGTGAATTAAAATAGGTTTATAAGTACTTGTTAGTCAGTGTTTTACAATATAATATCATCAAGGTTTGCCGGTAAGGATTTTATTTATATCTTTGCCATCCTTAAATAAAAGTACAAGATGCCAAAAATGAAGACAAATTCCAGTGCTAAAAAGCGTTTTGCTTTCACTGGAACCGGTAAGATCAAGAGAAAGAAGGCCTACAAACGTCACATTTTAACCAAGAAGGAAAAAGACCGTAAACGCGGACTTGGTAAAGTTGCCCTAGTTAGTAAAGAAGACTTAGGTAATGTAAAAATGTTACTTGCAATAGGTAAATAATTTCAATTAGAATTATCGAAGGTAAAAAAACAGAATGTTTAACCAGAGCTTTAGTAAATAAGATTCGTTAGTTCGAACGCTAAAGATCAAAATCAAAAACAAAAAAAATGCCACGTTCAGTCAATCATGTAGCCAGCAGGGCTCGCAGAAAAAAGATCCTAAGACTTACAAAAGGTTATTGGGGTGCTAGAGGTAATGTTTGGACAATAGCCAAAAACACTTTAGAAAAAGGTTTAACTTACGCGTACCGCGATCGTAAAAACAAAAAACGTACTATGCGTGCTTTGTGGATCCAACGTATCAATGCCGGTGTTCGTGAACACGGTTTAAGTTATTCAGAATTCATGGGTAAATTAAATGCTAAAGGTTTAAAGTTAAACCGTAAGGTATTAGCTGACCTAGCAATGAATCACCCTGAAGCATTTCAAGCTGTAGTTAATCAGGTGAAATAAAATTATTATTAATTCGAAAAAAAGCCCTTCAGAAATGAAGGGCTTTTTTTTATGCGTTTGAAAAATTCTTAGTGATTTAATATAGTTGTTGATTCCTAATATTTATGTAATAAAAAAGTCCCGCTCCTGTTTGCTTTAGGAAGCGGGACTTTGAATTTAAGTCTACTTTTTATTTAAAGATACCCATGTTCACCAACTCTGCCAGGTAAACACGTTTGCCTTTATATATCGCGGTTACAAAGGCATCTTTTTGCCCCGCTGTGACAGCTTTCTTGTTAAGATCCCATGCCTCGCCCAATGTTTTAAATGCAGGGCCAACAGTAATAAAGGTGATCTTGTTATTTACCATAGTTTTATCAATTGTACCCAAGCCTTTCAAGTGTTTGTAGGTGTAATTTTTAGGATATTTGTACGCAGCAACCTGAACTTTAAATTCCAATCCTTCTGCACTGATATCACCGTATTTTCTTGAATAGTTTTTGATCTCATTCAGTTTTTTATCTTTTGTTTTAAAGGTATCTACAACGGCAATTGAAGACGTATCACGTTTTGGCAATGTATCTTTTGCATCAAATTTCACATCTACAATTTTCTCGGTATATGCCATAATTTGAGAAGCATCTAAGGTAAATGATTGTGCCGGAAAGGTTAAATAATTAAAGGTCATTTTATATACATTACCTGCCGGCATTGTAGTTAAATGCGCACCGGTAATATTATTTGATTTTGAACTTTTATAAACGGCATTGTTTTTATTTGCTACTTCAATTTTAAAGGTTGCTTCAACAGGTTTGCCTTCTGAGGTTACTTTTCCTTTCACTAAATAAGCTTTTAATTTTTGGCTTGGGAATTCGGTATTCACTAAGTAAATATCCTTTAAACCTTGTCCGCCCGGTTTCCCGCTGCTGTAATAACCTCTTTGACCATTTGCTGCAACAACAAAATAAATATCATCATCTGGTGTGTTAATTGGGTATCCTAAATTTTCAACGACTTTAAATGTTGAATCCATTTCTAACGACGACATAAAAATATCGTAACCACCGCTACTCTTTGGTCCTTTAGAGCTATAGAATAAGGTTATTCCATCAGGGTGAATGAACGGCGAATCTTCATCATATTTTGTGTTGATCGAATCACCCAAGTTCACAATATTTCCCCAAGTTGAATCGGGCATAAAGGTAGCGCGGTAAATATCTTTTCCACCAAAGCCGCCCGGACGTTCACTAGAGAAGTACATGGTAGTACCATCTGATGATAATGAGCAGTGGCCATCCCAAGAAAAGGAGTTAACCATACCTCTGATCTTTACAGGTGTTGTAAATTCTTCACCAATTAAAAAACTTTCGTAAATATCGCCATGATCATCACCATTATCGCGGAATACAAATAAACGTGTACCATCCGGACTCAAAGAAATAGCGGCGTCGTTGGCAGTTGTGTTCAGGTTTTCAATTGCTTTTGGAATTTGAAACGTATCATTTTGTTTGAAGCTCAAATAAGCATCTTCGCCATAATAACCAATAGCACTTGCTTCACCATTAGCATTCACTCTACCTCCTTTACTTTTAGGGCCTGCATAGGTAAACACCATCATAGATTCGTCAGCCGAGATCACAGGAACATACTCTTCGTCACCTGAATTAATAGGCATGCCAACGTTGGTTAACTTTGCAGTGGTTGGTTTTGCATTTAAAGTAATTGCGTTTTGAATGTATTTTTTAAGAAGTTCAGCTTCAGTTTTTTCTTCAGGCTTTATTTTTTTGTTTTCTAAATAATTATTTACCATTTGCAAAGCTTCATCAAACTTGTAATTAAAGTGGTAGGCTTTTGCCAAGTCGTATTCAATATTAATGATCTTTTTATTTCTTTGGTAGGCTTCATTCAAATAAGTAAGAGCATCAGCATGTTTATCGCTGCGGTATAACGACGTTTTACCGTACATATACTTAATGAATTCTTCGTTTGGATGGTTTTTATTTACCACTTCGTAAATCGGAAGTGCTAAGGTATAATGCTTCTCTTCGTATAACAAAAAGGCATTTTCAAACGAGTCGCGCTCGGTTTTACGCCACTTATTTGTTTTTGTTACCTGAGCAATTGAAAAAGAAATTCCTATGATCAGGAAAAGAAGTGATAAAAAAAATCGTTTCATGTAATTAAACTGTTTTAACTTATTATAAACTAGCTATTTGAACAAATATAGTCTTTTTTATGTACAAAGCATTTTTTGACAAATTTACTTATTAAAAAGGGTTTTTTAATAAGTGTTCGAGTGTTAATTACTGTAAATCAGATACTTAAGCTTTAATTTAGCTATAAGTTTTTGAAGTGTGAAAGAAAAACAGCAATTAATAATGAAGTATAAAATGATGTTTATCTTTTATCAGTTTTTTGAAATTAGAACAAAATTCAATCCTTGGTAAGCGTTAGTTTCATTCACACGAAAACCTTTTGATCTGAATAGATCATAGATCTCATTTTTCTTTTGATCATTTGAAAACATTTGAATGAGTATGATCTCTTTTTCATTTAATACTGGAAGCGCATTAAAATCTTCAATACTATTTGCGTCAAAAATTTTATACAAGCGTAATTGTGTTTTACCATCATCTTTTAATCGTTTAAAAATATCAATGTTATAGTAATAGGTAAATAAACCAGTAATGTCTTTTGTGTTTAAAATAACCGGTCTGTTATTTTGATGAGCCTTCACATAATAGGCTATTTCACGAAAATTAGCGCCTTTTGTTTCAATCCATTTAAAATGTATGATCGAAAATACAATGAGCGTTGTAATTACCAGAACAATTTTTTTTTCATACGAATAGGCAATGCTTAAAGCTATTAATGAATATAATGTTGAGTAAAGTATATACCTACCAATGAATAAAGGAATTTTAGTTCCTATAACAAAGAAAATAATTGGTGTTAAAATTGAAATGAGAACAATAAAAAGTTGAATGGAAAACACATTGTTTTTAAGGGTTTTGAATTTTAAAATATACACACCAATAAGAATAATTACTAAGTAAATTATCCAATTAAAGTACATTTGGTTAATGAAGTTAATGAGATCATTAAAATTGGCGTATTCGATCCATTTATCGCCGGCCTTATCGGTACCAATACCAAATATAACCTTATACTGTTTGGGTGTAAATCTCAAATAAACTAATGCTAACGAAAAGAGCCCACTAAAAATAAATTGCTTAATTGCTGATTTGTGTTTAACGGAAATAATTATTAATTGAATAAGCGGAATAAAAAAAGTGATGTAATGTGTGTAGAACAATAAAAAATTGATCAACCCCAAAAAAAATGCATTCAAGTAATTTGGGTTTTGTATAAACTTATAAAATATCAATAAACATATGGATGAAAGGAATAGCACCAATGAATAGCATCTTGCTTCCTGGGCGTAAAAAAATAAGGCCGGATGAAGTATGAACATTATAGAAAATAGGATGCTTGCTG
>JBIKKW010000156.1:0-5889 GCA_044360115.1 Bacteroidia bacterium | reverse complement strand
CAATAACAACGCGCTCCGAACGATCATCCCTTCTGATGGTATAGGTTGGGTCGCCATTGGCAACAACCAAATAATAACCCAAATTCTTTTTAGTACCATTCATGATCGCCTGTATATCGCGGGCAATATTAAATACATACTCTTTTTTATCACTGTCGTAGCTGCCGCCGTATCTGTTCAGATCGATACTGTTTGTTTGTTCAACGGTGTAGGTTTCACGATTCAATGAATCAATTGCAAGTATAGCCAGTTTTAATGGTGGATTGTATTTTGGATCGCTCCCATTTAATCCTTGATCAACTTTAAAAACGATCTCTGCCTTATTCACCGAAATTTTTTTCTGAGATACGTAATTTTTCAAGAATGGGAATTCAACCTTCACCTTTGTTCCGCCCAAACCCTTTAAGTAAAGTCCTTGTGAGCCAACAGATGTATTGCCTTGCAATTGGTTGGTTAATAAACTTGAACCGCCGTTAAGGTATTTGTATTCGAATTGATTGAAACGAACAACATTTGATCCATTGAACGGAAATCGAAACGTTTTTGTTTCTTTAGAACTTGATATAGTGCCATTTTGATAATACAGATAAAACCCGCTTTTTGCATTATCAAGATCAATTTTTGTAATAGCTCCTTGGTTGTTATTTGGATTTAAATTTGTTGTTTTAGTGGTTATGTAAAACCCTTTGTAAGTACTCTGAAAAATTGTGTTATCAGTTAAATAAAACGGGTTAGTTAATATAGCAGCTGCATATGCCTGGTTAACCGGAATACGAATAACCAACAATCCATCTATTGATTCAAACGTTCCCGTAAAGGTTCCTAATAAATTTGAACTGTTATAAAGCACGTTATTATTAGAAAAATTGATCTGATCATTTGAAATGTGCTTGTTCATTTCATACAACTGATAGGTTAATGGTGTTTGATAATCGCCAACAAAATCCAAACTTTTAACAGCTAAAATAATTTCCGATGAAACCAAATTTGCATCATCGCCAAATGATACATTGGTAATATTATTTGGAATAGAAAATTTAGTATACAAGCTCACATCTGTTCTGCCAAAAACGGGGTCCTGATTGGAGCCAATAAACTTTGTACCATCGTTAAAGGAGATCACACTATCTACTTTAAACGTGTAGGCTTTTACGGTAGCTGTATCTGAATATTTCGCATTTAAAACATCGTCCTGATCTTGCACATCGGCACCCAAAACATCCGCGTCTTTCTTACAAGATGAAAAAACAAAAGCAAGTAACAATACCGCTGAAAACGATCTTAAAAAAGGGAACATATGCGCTTGTTTCATCAAAATAGAAGGCCAAATATCAACATTTTTTTCAAATAAAAAGCTCCGCCTTTAGCGGAGCTTTCATAAAATATGCAAAACAGATTAACTTAAAACATCTGCCTCTTCAAGTATCATATCATAAAACTCATTGAATGAGTCCATGTACTCTAATTCATTTTTAAACCCTAAGAATTGTTTACCCGTTTTTTTAATGAATTTTTCTAATTCCGGATTAATAGTTTCAGTAGCCTGAATAACACCATCAGCAAATTCAATTGATTGTTTCAATAAATTCAAATGGTTTGATTCTTCGGCAACGTGTTTGATATCCTTTTTGTTGAATCCGTCAAATGATAATTTCTCAGGAAACTTTTTGTGCAAAGTTTTTGGGAAAGCATCGTCATATAACGAAACAATGATCTTTGATTCAGCAAAAATTGGATCTTCGGCATAATACTTCTTTACATAAAGCGGCATTAAAGAGGTAAACCATCCGTGGCAATGGATAATATCCGGTTGCCATCCTAATTTTTTAACGGTTTCAGCTACACCACGCACAAAAAACATTGCGCGCTCATCATTATCATCAAAATGCTTACCTGACGTTTTATCGGTTAAAGTGGCTTTTCTGCTGAAAAACTCCTCATTATCAATAAAATACACTTGCATGCGGGCGCTAGGAATGCTAGCTACTTTAATGATCAATGGATGATCTACATCGTTGATCACTAAATTCATACCGGAAAGACGGATAACCTCATGTAATTGATGTCTTCTTTCGTTGATACAGCCGTATTTTGGCATAAATGTGCGGATCTCTTTGCCGCGTTCCTGGATTCCTTGTGGTAACTTTCGAGAAATTTTACCGATTTGCGTTTCGTCCAAATAAGGAGTGATATCTTGGGAAACAAATAGAACACGTGATTTCTTCATACAGCTAATTCCCTTTTTAAATAATAATACAAAAGTAATAAAAAAAAAACCTAATTTCAAAGTAAATTGTAGCTTTGCGGGCCATTTTATGTTAATTTTCGATACAAAGAGCGCTTTAAATGCCCATTTAGAGTCGATAAAAAGCCAAAATATTCAGATAGGATTCGTTCCTACCATGGGCGCACTGCACCCGGGGCACATTTCTTTGATCGATCTTTCAAAAAAAAGAGGGCTATTTACCGTTTGTAGCATTTTTGTTAATCCAACACAATTTAACGACCAAAACGACCTTAAAAACTATCCTCGAACGCCCGAAAAAGACCTTGAAATGTTAAAAGTGGCCGGATGCGACGCTGTTTTTATGCCAAGCGTGAGCGAAATTTATCCAAAAGAAGACAAGAGGCAATTTGATTTTGGACATTTGGATACCATTTTAGAAGGAGCACACCGACCGGGTCATTTTTTAGGCGTTGCCAAGGTGGTTAGCATCTTATTTAACATCGTAAAACCTCACATTGCCTTTTTTGGCAGTAAAGATTACCAGCAGGTAATGGTGATCAAAGAACTGGTAAGGCAATTAAACCTTCCAATTGAAATTGTTCCCTGCCCTATTATTCGTGAAGAGGACGGCCTGGCAATGAGCTCGCGTAACATGCGTTTAAATGCAGAAGAAAGGCAGGCTGCTAAACTATTACCGACCATTTTACAAAAGGCCAAAAATTTAAAAATGACAGGCAGCACGCTTCAAGAGATCAAAACCATGGTTGATGATAACCTGAAAGGCAATTCGCTGTATAAACTCGATTATTTTGAGATCTGCGACCCAAACAACCTTAACCTGCTAAATGAGGTTAACCCCAACACTCCATCCATTGCCTTAATTGCCTGTTTTGTAGGTCAAATAAGGCTTATAGACAATTTACCGCTCCAATAGATTTAACAAATCGAATGAGTGAGGAGCAATTCCATCTAAAAAAATTTAATTAATTTTAATTAACCCAACTATTATTACGCGTTATACGTAATAATAGATATCGAAAAGAGATTAATGATAATTCAGCCCAACCTGATAAAGGATTGCATCAACCGAGACCGTCGGGCTGAATATGAATTGTATAAAACCTTGTACAGTTACCTCATGTCTATTTGCTACCGTTACACACATCAAAAAGAGATGGCGGAAGAAATGCTGAACATAGGTTATTTAAAGATACTTACCCATTTAGAAAAGTACGACGAGAAGCAACCATTTAAAGCATGGGTACGTCGAATAATGGTGAATACCTTAATTGATGAGTACAGAAAAAATAAAAGCTTAAAGAACAAGATCAGTTATGTTGAAGAATATTATGATACCGAAGAATATTCAGAAACAAACTCAGCACTTCAAAAATTAAATGCCAGCGAAATTTTATTGATGATCGAAAAATTACCAAAAGCAAGCGCACAGGTGTTTAATTTATTTGCAATTGATGGTTTTAGCCATAAAGAAATTGCAGAGATGTTGGAGATAAGTGAAGGCACCAGTAAATGGCACTTGAACTATGCCCGACAAAAACTAAAAGACATGATAAACGAAACAGTATTAACAACAGCAAAAGCATCATAAACTAATGAAAAAGAATTTTGACAACTTTGATGACCTGATGAAGGATAAATTGGATGGTATGGAGTTTCCATTCAACGAGGCAAACTGGGAAAAAGCCAGTCAGATGATTGATGCTGCTCGTCCGGCTAAAAAACCGTTTGGCAATTTATTATTGGTATCATCTATAATTGTTACCGGCGCACTGATCATTTCATCGGCATACTACTTCGGAGGCAAATTAGGCAATACAACTTCGCCAGAAGTTGCTCAGAAAAACGAACAAAGTTCTGTTTCTACTTCTAACGAATTAATAGCGAATAACGTTGCGGCCAATTCACAACAACTGAACAATTCATTTGAAAAAACAACTCCAAATTCAAATGAGAACGCAAGCACTAATGTAAACTCAAATAACAACACCATTGCGATCAATAACTATGCTTCAGTAAAAACCACTGAAACAAAAAACAGTTCTGATGTTCATGTAAAAACAAATACACGATCTACAAGCATCAATGTTGCTGTTGTAAGTTCAAATACAAAAAACAACTTTGGTAAGAAAAACAATTCAAACCCAACAATTAACAAAACATCATCACCTAATGGAATGCCAATTGGTGCGGCCGAAGGTGCTCGTCGAAAAGAGGAACAAAACGGAAATGCTTCAGCAACAAACAATGCATCTAACAATGCTCAATATACTTTTGTTACTAATGAGCCAAAGAAAGAAAGCTTAACAGATCCAGAATCGAGTGTTGTTAATCAAAACCTTGATGTTGCACAAACAACTTCAACTAACACCGCTGCACCTGATACATCAAACGGTACAAATTCATCTTTCACTAAAAAGAAAGATTATGTAAGAACCAAACACCATACTGTATTGGTTGAGGCCGGTGCCATCAATTCATTTGGTTGGGCTGTAAACAATGTAAGAAACGGAAATAACATCGCACCATTTGCAGGTATTAATTACATGTACAATTTTGATTCCAGATCATCGGTATTAATTGGTTTACAATACAACACACTTTCAAACCTATCTGAAAGTAAAGTAAGCTTTAGTGTTACATCTTATGAATTTGGAATGAAGAATGATGTAACTACCTACAAGATCACAAACCTTCATTATGCAACTATCCCTATGAAGTACATTCATAAACTAAATAGTAATCATTCATTTGGTATTGGCTTAAATGCATCTTATTTATTAAGCATTCAAAATCAAATAGAAAGCACTAAGCATATTGAAAGCAATATCAACGAAACAACTGTTAAAAAAGATAATGGTTACGGTTATGATCAATTGTCGCGCTTTAATGCTCAATTCGCGTTAAGCTACCAATATCAGATCTCGAAAAAAATTGGCTTTAATGCTGAATTAAATCAAAACTTAACGAATGTAGTTAAGGATTATAAATTCTTTGGTGTTGAATCTAAAAACAGCAGACCGGCAGCAGTTAAATTAAGTTTAACGTATACCCTTTTTAATAAGTAATTATGAAAACCCGACAGATACTTTCCCTTATTTTTTTAATAGCACTTGCTTTTACTTCTTGTAAAAAGAAGGACTATCCGCAAAATGTAGTGCAAGACCCAACATTTTATGTTAGCGCTAGCATTAATGGTGTTCCTGTTAGTATGAATGCAGGGCAAAACGGCTATTACATGTATTCGAGCCATAAACAAGATTCAAATAATTTATATGCTTTTATTGCCGAATTAAAACCTGAAAATTGCACGAACATTTGTGCCAACTCATTAAAATTTGAGGTGTACGATAATCAACAAAGTTCTGCAGGTGGCGCATCCAACATTTCAAGCTCCATAAAAGTTGGCGACTACAATTTTGCTAATAATACGCCTGTTACACCAAGCTTAACAGGATACGCTGTTTCCTTTCGCTCTATTTTCAATAAAACTGCAACGGCTTATAACTGGTCGTTCGGAGATGGTGGTACATCTACTGACGCAAACCCAACACACATTTATTCATCAGCCGGAATTTACAATACCTGTCTTGATATGAATGATGGTTCAACCGTTAGCGGAATATGTAATCCAATAAAAGTTA
>JBIKKW010000053.1:0-20105 GCA_044360115.1 Bacteroidia bacterium | reverse complement strand
CTTCAGGTATAAACCAATTCCCAAGTAACTCTTGTAACTTAACCGGATGTTGCCCTAATCCACCGGCTAATTCGGAATTAATTACTGCGCCTGTAACCGGTTATGTAGATAACGTTATTGGTGCTCAATACCCAATTTATTCGGTATTTGGTAATTCAAACAATAATGGTATCGGTGTTAATCCTCAATTAGGTTTGCCTTCTATGTTTGGTACAAACTTTTTACGTTTAAATGATGCTCAGACGGGTGATTACAGTATGGAGAAATTATCTAAGACATTTGCCGTAACTGCTAACAATGCGTTATTCCAAATTGCTTATATTTCTGTATTCTATCCTGGTCACGGTTGTTGTGATGCTGGTGCTTTTCAGATCAAAGTACTAGATCAGAATAACAACCCATTAGCATGTCCAGCAGTTTCGGTTTCTGCGCCAAGTTCGGCTTGTACTAGCACAAATCCTTTAACATATTATATTGCTGGTACAAATAACCTTTATACAGGATCTTCTTTTGGTCCTATTTACAATAAATGGAAATTACAAACTTTAGATCTTACTTCTTATATCAATCAAAATATCACTATTGAGATCGTTGCTTCAGATTGTACTGCCGGTGGTCACTATGGTTATGTATATGTAGATGCACAATGTAGTCCAATGGCAATTGTTGGTAACAACAGCAGTTTCCCTGCAGGTACACCAAGTATTACTTTACCAACTTGTGGTGCTAGTGGCGCAACAATTACTTTACCATCAGGCTTAGGTCCATATTCATGGCAAGGTCCTGGTGTACCGGGTCCTTACACAGTTCCATCTATGACCAACCAAACTTATGTAACGGCAGTATCAGGCACATTAAACGCGATCATGAATCCGGCTGGTGCTTGTGCTCCAATCATTCGTAACATTACGGTGACTGTAACACCTGCTCCAAACTTGATCTTAACGCCTTTACAACCGAGTTGTTCTAACTCTGTTGCATCTTTAACGGGAACTTTAACGGTTGGTGCAACACCAATGACGGTAGTTCAAACAGGGCCTTTAGGAACTGTAGCGGTTAACGTAACAGGTAATACTTTATTCTCTGGTTCATTAACGCCGGGTAATCATACTGTAAGTGTTACTGATGCTATTGGCTGTAAAATTTCGCAAGTAGTAACAATTAATCCGCCATTGGCAATTCCATCATTTACTGTTGGATCACCTGGAGCAGATTATACATTAACGTGTATCAACAATCCAATTACTATGACGGCTTCATCAACGTCGCCTCCTCCGTTGAGTTATACATGGACTAGTTCTGGTGGTACCTTAACCGGTGCTTCAGCAAACGTATCGCAACCGGGCGTATGGCAAGTTGTTGGTCAGCATCCTGTATCAGGTTGTAGCGTTTCAGCTACTTTTACGATCTCACAAAACTTTACTACACCTACCATAGTAGTTACACCTACTGTTTCGAATATTACTTGTGCAGGTGGTTCTGGATGTTTCACGGTAACAAGTAACCTTGGTCCTAACGTAACAACAAATTGGTATCAAGTTGTAGGTAGCAACACCGTTTATGTTGGTATTCCTCAGGGAACCATCAATATTTATTGTGCTGGTCAGCCTGGTGTTTATTGGGCAGAATCGGTTAATAACCTAACGGGTTGTCGTTCTACAAAATCTGTTCAGGTTACAGCGTCTGTAGGTTTACCTGTTTTCACAGTAACCAGCTCAAGTAACTTTACTATTGGTTGTTCAACATCGAGCATTACAAGTATGCAAGTATCAAACGTTATAACATCACCTGTTGCTTCGGTTGCTTGTCAGTATACGTTTGTGCCTCCTGGATTTACAGGTACGCCTACTACTTTCTCATTTAATCCAAATCAGAATAACATTACCATTCCAGGTACATGGGTTGTATACGTGAAAGATCAAACAAACAACTGTGTTGCGAGTCAATCTATCAGTATCATACAAAATACAATAGCTCCAAACGTAAATTACTTGCAACCATTAAGTTTATTAACGTGTAGAGATAACAGTATGGTATTAACAGGTATCAGCAGTAATAGTAATACAACTATTACATGGACAGTTCCTGCTATCCCTTCTAACTCAGTTAATCCAACACCAAATGCAACAGTGGTAATTAACCCTGCGGCAACGGGTGCAACTGCAAATATCACTTCTGTGGGTATATGGACAGTAGGTGCGGTAGATAATAATAACTTATGTAGAGCAACCAAAACGGTGCAGATCATACAGGATATTCGAATACCGAGGTTTACAGCAAGTGCCGCGTCAAACTCGATCATTAACTGTAAAGATCCGAACGTGTTAATTGTACCTGTAATTACAAATACCTTAGCAGCGGCCTTGGTGCCAACTTATACGTGGTTCCCTCCATCAGGTGGTGAATTTGGTGGATCATCATTCAATACAACAGCTTCTGGTCAACACACGGTAACGTCAATGTCAACTATTAATGGTTGTACAGCAAGCTCTAGTTACAACGTTGCTAGTGATCTAACACCGCCGGCTTTAGCTCAAGGTTTAACGTATACTTTAGATTGCGCAACAAATCCAACAGTAGCTATTACAGCTGCTATCACTGGTCCAACTACAGGTTTAGTGTTCAACTGGACATCATTCCCTACAGGAGTTGTGGTTTCTAATCCAAGTGTTGCTACAATCGTAGGTACAAAGGTTGGTGACTATGGTGTTGTTGTAACAAACACTATCAATGGTTGTAAATCTAGCGCAGCTTATGATGTAATTCAAGGTGAATTAAGTGTAGATTTCACACCAAGTCAAACTACAGGATTCGCTCCATTATCAGTTACGTTTGTTAATAATAGTGCTTCAGCTTTCAATACAGGTTCAATGATCGCGACTTGGAGCTTTGGAAACGGAAGTATCTTAACAAATACTTATACAAATGGTTCTTCAGCTGTAACTCCTGCAGCAACTTATACAGCAGCCGGTACTTACAGTGTGTTGTTAGAAGTTGATAAAGGTGCTTGTACAGGTTCTAAGATCAAAGTGATCACTGTTGAGGTTCCTAGTAAATTAGAAGTACCTAACGTGTTTACACCAAATGGTGATAAGGTAAATGATATCTTCAGATTGATCGCTGCAAGTTTAGGTGACATCGAAGCAACTATCTTTGACCGTTGGGGTAACAAAGTTTACGAAGTAGTTAGTGGTACAGGAAACATTGCTTGGGATGGTAAGAACATGGCAGGTAAAGAGTGTCCTGCAGGAACTTACTTCTATATGATCAAAGCCACTGGTAAAGATGGCGAAGAATATGATCTAAAAGGTAATGTAACTTTATTCCGTTAATCGGTTTTATTTTAAGATTAAAAATCCCTATCTTAGAGATAGGGATTTTTTTTTGAATACGATCCCGGTTTTATCAAATGAAAACTATTATGAAAAAATTATTTGTATTATTAATGGTGTTGTTTTTTGGCAATATCAAAGCACAGGAATCTTTGCGAAGTAAGCTGAATTTAATTTTGAATCAGAAGTATAATGAGGTTATAACAGACAATAAATTACTTCTGTTACATAGCGCCTCTGCTAACCTTGATCAAACACAAAACAATACCTATGAGGAATTGGAAAAATCAGCTAAGGTATACGCGAATGCAAAATTAAAAGGTGGTAAAAAAGGATTGGTTTGCGTGGTGATAGCTGAAAATACCGATCAGGTGATCGCGTTAAAAAAGACCTTAAAATTTTGTTATGTTATTAATAAAGCTGATGTAGAAAAAAATGATCTAAAAGAGTGGTCAACAATGATCATTGATTCGGAAGGAAATATTAGTAAAAACCAGATCCAATCAAATGCAATTTACTCAACTGTTCAATCACTTATAACGCGTTAATAGCCATGAAAAAAATACGTTTAATTACACTGATCATCTTTTCGTTTTTTTTAGCTAACGCTCAAAACGATGATTGTATAGATGCGATCCCTTTGTGTACAAATCCGAACTTTACGTTCAATGCCACCTCCGGCCCCGGTAACGTTATTGATTTTACAACTGCTTCCAATATTAGTAATCCTCAAACGAATCCAAACCCACCAAACATGGGTTGTTTATTGTCTGGTGAATTAAAACCGCAATGGTTATTATTAACGGTTGGAAATGCCGGTGTTTTGGAATTTGTATTTGGAGCCGGTAACAGCGCTAACCCACAGGCTGGCTTTTATGATTGGGCTATGTGGCCTTACACACCAAGTTCGTGTTCTCAGATTTTTAACAATACACTTGCACCTATCAGATGTAATTGGAATGCAACAAGTACTGGTGGAACAGGTTTAGCATCGGCTTCTAATATTCCTCCGGGCGGTAATGCCGGAAACTTTGAAGCGCCACTTGCAGTTAATGCATGTCAGCAATTCATTATTTGTATTTCAAATTTCAGTGGCGTGAATACATTGGTTAGTTTCCAGAGCATTGGCACCGCAAGTTTATCTTGTAATCCAAATTGTAATCCGAGTTATGCTGTTTGTCCTGGTGGAACCGTAATGGTAGCACCGGTTAACTTTGCTAATCTTTCTAACCCAACATTTTCTTTATTTCCCGGACCGGTAACAAACACTACAGGTAGTTTCGTTGTTTCACCTTCAGTTACTACGCAATACACCACTTATATTACAGGAACAAATTCATCAAATGCTGTGCAAACAATAAGTGCAACATTAAATGTAACGGTACATCCAAAACCATTTTTAACGCCGGTTGTGTTAAATGGTACATGTTCAAACCCTGTAACAAACAGTGTGAATTTGAATGTTACATTTAACCCAAGCGGAAGTCCGAATTACACAACAACGTGGAGTCCTAATCCAAGTACCTTTGTAGCCGTCAATAGCCCTACAGCCGCCGGATTACAACCGGGAGTGTCAAATGTTACAATCACTACAGCAAATGGATGTACAAATACAGCCAGTTTTACGGTAGCACCAATTCCGGTTCAGGCATCTTTTGTGATCGTTAATCCTTCGAATGATTATACCATTACATGTATCAATCCAAGTGTGTTATTAACTACAAGCATCACCAACGGGGTACCATTAACATTTACTTGGTTCCCAAGTTGCACAGGAACTATAACAGGAAACAGCATGACCTTTACACAATCTTGCTCGGGTCAAGTTGTAGGAACAAGTTCAACAGGTTGTATGATGACGCAAACCTTTACAATTTACCAAGATTTTTCATCGCCAACCGTTGCTGTAACACCAACTGTTTTGAACATCA
This sequence comes from Bacteroidia bacterium, assembly GCA_044360115.1. Taxonomy (GTDB): domain Bacteria; phylum Bacteroidota; class Bacteroidia; order B-17B0; family Aurantibacillaceae; genus Aurantibacillus. The sequence goes on along the minus strand of JBIKKW010000053.1, from coordinate 14,842 downwards.
CGTGTAATACGGCTGCTTCAACATTTACCGGTACAAGTAATATGGGGCCAAATGTTACAACCAATTGGTATCAGGTAATTGGAAGTAATACGGTTTATGTAGGCGTGCCTCAAGGTACTATAAATACATATCTTCCCGGAAGCCCCGGTGTATTTTGGTTCGAATCGGTAAATAATTTAACCGGTTGCCGATCTACAAAATCTGTTCAAGTAACCGCTTCTGTAGGCGTACCAATTTTTACGGTAACTAGTCCTACAAATTTCACCATCGGATGTTCAACATCAAGCATCACCAGCATGCAGGTAACCAGTGTGATCACATCACCTGTTCCTTCTGTAGCTTGTCAGTATACCTTTGTTCCTCCCGGATTTACTGGTACACCAACCACCTTCTCTTTTAATCCAAATCAAAATAACATCACCATACCAGGTACATGGGTAGTGTATGTTAAAGATCAAACAAATAATTGTGTGTCGAGTCAATCGATCAGCATTATTCAAAACACCATCGCACCTAATATTGGCTTCATACAGCCATTGAGTTTGTTAACCTGCAGAGATAATAGCATGGTGTTGAATGGCATAAGCAGTACTAATAACGTAAGTATTACATGGACCGTTCCCGCCATTCCTTCTAATTCGGTTAATCCTACACCTAACGCTACTGTGGTTATTAACCCGGCAGCAACAGGCGCCACGGCAAACATAACCTCGGTTGGTATTTGGACGGTTGGTGCAGTTGATAATAATAATTTATGTAGAGCAAGTCAAACTGTACAGATCATACAGGATATTCGGATCCCGCGATTTACGATCAGTGCGGCCTCTAACTCGATCATCAATTGTAAAGATCCGAGTGTATTAATTGTTCCGGTGATCGCAAACACCTTAGCGGTTGCGTTGGTACCTACCTATACTTGGTTACCACCAACAGGCGGCGAGTTTGGAGGGTCTTCATTTAATACTACATCGGCAGGAACGCATACTGCATTATCAATGTCTGTTATTAATGGTTGTACTGCAAATGCCACTTATAATGTGGCGAGTGATCTTACACCGCCGGCTATTAACGCAGCTGTACCTTTCACATTGGATTGCGCAAATATCCCTACAGTGTCTATTATTCCGAGCATCGTTGGTTCTACTACAGGCTTTACTTATTCGTGGACAGCGCCGGCAGGAGCATTAACATCGAATTTGACCAATTCGGTTTTGGTAACAAACTTAACAGGCTTGTACCGTATTTTAGTGACCAACACCGTTAATGGTTGCCGTTCACAGGAATCTTATTCAGTTGTAAATGGCGCATTAAATGCAGATTTTGCGCCAAGTGCAAGCACCGGTTTTGCTCCGTTATTTGTAACATTCACCAATAACAGTTCAACAAGTACAGGCGCAAGCAGTATCAATTGTTTGTGGAGTTATGGAAACGGCGCGGCAACCGCCACTACATTGGTTAACTCTATTTCGCCAACAACAACCTATACAGCACCTGGAACGTATACTGTATTATTGATCGCCACAAAAGGTACGTGCCGAGATACCGCTATGCGCGTGATCAGAGTGGATGTACCAAGTAAAATGGAGGTGCCAAATGTATTTACACCAAACGACGACAAGGTAAACGATGTATTTAGATTGATCGCTTCTAGTTTAGCTGAGGTTAATGTGTTGATCTATGACCGTTGGGGAAATAAGGTTTACGAATTAACCAGCGAAACAGGTAATTTTGCCTGGGATGGAAAGAACCAGAGCGGAAAAGATTGTGCTGCCGGTGTTTATTTTTATGTGATAAAAGCAAAAGGTAAAGATGGCGAAGAATTCGAACAAAAGGGCAATGTTTCCTTATTCAGATAAACTATCCGATTTTCTAAAAATCCCGCTGTAACAAGGCGGGATTTTTGTTTTAACAAAATATGGTTTGATTTTTGTTGTATCTTTGTTTAGCAAGCGATATGAAAAGATTATTATATATTATCACCGTTTTTTTAATGACTGCACAGCTCGTGCAATCACAAACCAGTTGTGCTAATGCGCAGCCTTTTTGTGCCGGCGGAACTTCGGGTGGAAGCTTCCCTGCAACGGTTAATGGACCAGCCGCTGAAAGCGGACCAAATTATGGATGCCTTGGTACTCAACCAAACCCTGCTTGGTACTTTTTACAAATTAGCCAATCAGGTAATTTGGATATTTTAATTGCCGGTTCTGCCAACCAAGACGTTGACTTTATTTGCTGGGGCCCTTATAACAGTTTAGCAGGTATTTGTAATTCATTAACGGCATCCAGTATTGTTGATTGCAGTTATTCTTCAAGCCCAACTGAAACATTAAATATCGCAAATGCTATTGCAGGACAATACTATATGGTGTTGATCACCAATTATGCTAACGTAACACAAAACATTCTGTTTACACAAACTGCAGGTACAGGTTCAACCAACTGTGGTATTGTTTCATCCAACACCATGATATGTGCAGGAAGTGTAGCTACCATTACGTTGACCAATAATTCAAATTTGGTTAACCCTACATATTCCATGAATCCCGGTGCGGTCACATCAACCTCGCCATCATTCACTGTTTCTCCAAACGTAACAACAACTTATACATTGTATGTTACCGGAACAAACACCATCAATAACTCGGTGATAACACAAACAAGTGTTTCAACTGTTACTGTATTACCAAAACCAGTTGTTAATCCTTCGGTTTTGAATAGCACGTGTTCCAATCCTTCCAATAGTGTGAATCTTAATGTGAGTTTTATACCAAGCGGAAGTCCAAATTATACGGTCATATGGAGTCCTAATCCTGCAAACTTTACTTCGGTAAACAGCGCAACAGCTGCTGGCTTACAGGCAGGCACAACCAATGTTACAATTACCACAGGTAGTTGTTCAACAACAGCAAGTTTTACAGTATCACCACCGCAAGTGCCGGCATCTTTTACGGTTTTCAATGCTTTCAATAATTATACGGTTAACTGTTTAAACCCATCGGTTGTATTAACTACAAGCGTTACAAACGGTAACCCGCTTACTTATGTATGGTTACCAAGTTGCACCGGTACAACAACTGGTAACAGTATGAGTTTTTCAACTTCATGTACAGGGCAAGTAATAGGAACAAGCTCTACTGGATGTGCAATGACACGTACGTTCACGATCTTTCAGGATTTTTCATCACCAACGATCGCTATTACGCCAACTGTATTAAATGTTTCTTGTATTCCGGGTTCGGGATGCTTTACACTTACCAGTAATATGGGACCAAACGTAACAACACAATGGTATCAAGTTATAGGAACTAGTAGCGTACCTGTAGGTGCTACACAAGGTACTATCAATATTTTTTGTCCGGGTACACCGGGTAATTATTCAGGTTGTTCAACCAATAATTTAACCGGTTGTACAACTTGTCAATCCGTTCAAGTGAGCGCGTCTATTGGTGTTCCTGTATTTACTGTTACAAGTCCGTCAAACTTTACCATTGGTTGTTCAACCAGCAGTGTTACAAGTATGCAAGTTTCAAACGTGATCACTTCTCCGGTAGCATCTGTTGCTTGTCAGTACACCTTTGTTCCGCCTGCATTTTCAGGTACTCCAACCACATTCTCATTCAATCCAAATCAAAACAATATTACAACACCGGGCACTTGGGTGGTTTGGGTAAAAGATCAAACAAATAATTGTGTATCGAGTCAATCTATTAGTATTATTCAAAATACCATTGCACCAAATGTTGATTACACACAACCTTTGAGTTTATTAACTTGCAGAGACAACAGTATGGTGTTAACCGGATTTAGCAGTAATAATAATACAACAATTACCTGGACCGTTCCTGCAGTGCCATCTAATTCTATTAATCCTACTGCCAATGCAACTGTAAATATTAATTCAGCAATTACCGGAGCAACAAACAATGTTACGGCAATTGGAATTTGGACAGTTGGCGCGGTAGACAATAATAATTTATGCCGATCAACAAAAACTGTTCAGGTGAATCAGGATGTGCGTATCCCAAAATTCACAATAACAGCGGCAACCAATTCGGTAATAACGTGTAAAGATCCAAACGTACTCATTGTACCTGTTGTTGCCAACACTTTGGCTGTAGCCTTGGTTCCAACTTATACGTGGGTGCCACCTATTGGAAATCCTATCGGCGGTTCTTCATACAATTCAACCGCAGCAGGTACACACACAGCCTATTCAATGTCGGCTATTAATGGATGTACAGCTGAGGCAACTACAAACGTTGCAACAGATCTAACACCACCTGCATTAACATCTGCAACAGCATTTACACTTGATTGCTCAAGTAATCCAACCGTATTGATCATCCCATCTATTACGCCAACTACTGGTCCTTATACTTTTTCTTGGACGGCACCACCAAACGTGTTGTTGTCAAATCCGGCAGGACAAAACCTGGTTGCGAATTTGGTTGGATTATATAAAGTTGCAGTTACAAATACCATCAACGGCTGTATAGCTTCTGAATCTTATTCGGTAGTGAATGGCGCCTTGTTTGCCGGCTTTAACGCCAGTGCCGATTTTGGTTTCGCACCATTAACGGTAAACTTTAATAACACCAGCGCAACCAGCACCGGAGCAAGCAGTATTTTATGTATTTGGAGTTACGGAAATGGAGCGGCATCATCAACCACCGTATTCAATACCGTAAACCCAACAGTAACTTATTCTTCACCCGGAACATATACCGTTTTACTTATCACCACAAAAGGATCTTGCAGAGACACTGCTATGAAAGTGATACGTGTTGAAGTACCAAGTAAAATGGAGGTGCCAAATGTGTTCACTCCTAATGGCGATAAAGTAAATGATGTATTCAGATTGAACGCATCTAACTTAACGGAAATTACCGTAACTATTTTTGATCGTTGGGGTAATGTAGTTTATGATCTTACAAGTGAAACCGGAAACTTTGCATGGGATGGAAAAAACCAAGCTGGTAAAGAATGTCCGGCAGGTACTTATTTTTACATTATCAAAGTCAAAGGCAAAGATGCTCAAGAATTTGAGCAGAAAGGTAATGTGAGTTTATTCAGGTAATACCTTCAAATAATTATAGGAGCCCGGTCTTAAAAAGATCGGGCTTTTTGTTTATAATTTGTTACATGCACAACAATGGAATTCTTGTAAATTAGGTATCCCTATGGCGAAAAGTGCAGACAAAGAGACCCCGTTAATGAAGCAATACAATAGTATTAAGGCTAAATATCCGGATGCTATTTTATTGTTTAGAGTTGGTGATTTTTATGAAACATTTGGTGAAGATGCAGTTAGAGCATCGAAAGTATTAGGAATTGTTTTAACCAAACGTGCAAATGGATCAGCCTCACATATTGAGTTGGCGGGCTTTCCACATCATTCATTAGATTCGTATTTACCTAAATTGGTAAGGGCAGGATATCGTGTTGCTATTTGCGATCAGCTCGAGGATCCAAAAATGGTGAAGGGTATCGTAAAACGCGGAATAACTGAATTGGTTACACCAGGTGTAAGTTTTAACGATAAAATCTTAAATCATCAGCAAAATAATTTTTTAGCTTCCTTACATTTCGAGAAGGATAAAGCGGGTGTTTCATTTTTAGATGTTTCTACAGGATTGTTTTTGGTTGCGGAAGGAAGTTTAACTTACATAGAAAAACTGATACAGAATTTTAAACCAAATGAAATTTTGTTTGAGAAAAACAAACGCACCGAACTTGTAAATCTTTTAGGAGATAAGTTTTATACTTTTGGTTTAGATGATTGGGCCTTTAAATACGATTTTGGTTTTGAATCGTTGATCAAACAATTTGAAACAACCTCCTTAAAAGGATTTGGTGTTGAGGGCTTATTTACTGCCATTTGCAGTTGTGGCGCTATCTTACATTATTTAAGTGAAACCAAACACGACCGTTTAAAACACATAACACGCGTAAGCAGAATTGATGAAGAAGAATATGTGTGGTTAGATAAATTTACCATACGTAATTTAGAAATTTATGGCAGCAATCATGAAAATGGAAAATGCTTGGTTGATGTGATCGATGAAACAAGTACGCCAATGGGTTCGCGATTATTAAAGCGATGGTTGGCCTTACCGCTGAAGAATGTAATTTCGATACAAGAGCGTTTAGATGTAGTTGATTATTTTGTAAAGCAGGAAGAGAGTCGATATGAAATACGAAACCTATTAAAGGACTTAGGTGATATTGAACGTTTGATATCGAAAGTAGCTGTAGGAAAGGCAAATCCACGCGAATTGTTTCATATTAAACGCTCGTTACAAATTGTTGCTGAGGTTAAACAAAAAACAAGTTTGCTTGAACATACATCTTTGAAAAAGATAAGTGAGCAGTTAAATACCTGTTCGCTTGCATTTAATAAGTTGAGTGATGAATTGAATGAAGAAGCGCCTGTAAATATTTTAAAAGGAAATGTGATCAAGCCCGGGGTGAATATTGAGCTTGATGAATTAAGAAATTTATCATACAGCGGAAAAGATTATTTATTGAAGATCCAACAACGCGAGATCGAGAATACCGGCATATCATCATTAAAAGTAGCATACAATAATGTGTTTGGTTACTACTTGGAAGTTACCAATGTGCATAAAGATAAAGTTCCGGCTGATTGGATCCGTAAACAAACCCTAACAAATGCGGAGCGTTATATCACACCGGAATTAAAGGAGTATGAAGAAAAAATACTTGGCGCGGAAGAGAAGATCGCACGATTAGAACAACAATTGTATGAAGAGCTGATACGATTTGTGGCTGATTATATTGAGCCAATTCAGTTGAATTCAAATTTACTCGCAAAGTTAGATGTTTTAGTTGGCTTTGCCGAATTGGCCAAACAAAACAATTACGTGAAGCCAACCATTAATCAGGAGTTTGCTTTAAATATCACAGAAGGCAGACATCCGGTTATTGAAAAGCAATTGCCACTTGGAACGGATTATGTAAGCAACTCGGTTTTTTTAGATAATGATCAGCAACAAGTGATGATGATCACCGGCCCTAACATGAGTGGTAAATCGGCCTTGTTAAGACAAACAGCGTTAATTGTTCTTATGGCGCAAATAGGAAGTTTTGTACCTGCGCAAGCTGCCGAAATTGGTATCATTGATAAGATATTTACACGCGTTGGCGCTACTGATAATATTTCATCGGGCGAATCAACCTTTATGGTTGAGATGAACGAAACGGCAAGCATTTTAAATAATTTAAATAGCAGAAGTTTGGTTTTGTTGGATGAGATCGGAAGAGGAACAAGTACATACGATGGAATATCCATTGCGTGGAGTATAGCGGAGTTTATTCATAATCAACCCGAGAACAGGGCTAAAACATTGTTTGCAACGCATTACCACGAGTTAAATGAAATGACCAATTATTTCCCACGTATAAAAAACTTTAATGTTTCGGTACAGGAATCAAACAATAAGATCATCTTTTTAAGAAAATTGAAAGAGGGTGGAAGCGAACATAGTTTTGGTATACATGTTGCTAAGATGGCCGGAATGCCGCGAATAGTGATTGAAAGAGCAAATGTTATTTTGAAGAAACTGGAAAAAGAACACGAGCTGGAATTAGAAATGGCAAATGATGGTGAAGTTGTATCTGGTAGCAAAAAATCAATTGCTTCAAAATTAAAAAGTGATGATGATATTCAGTTAAGTATCTTTCAATTAAATGATCCGGTATTACAAAAAATTAAAGAAGATATTTTAAGTACCGATATCAATACACTTACCCCAGTAGAAGCTTTATTAAAATTGAACGAGATCAAGCGTAGTTTAGGTTTATGAAACAACTGCTGATATTGATCTGCTCGCACTTTTTTTCATTACTGCTAATTGGTCAGGATTCAATATCATCAACTAAATTTTCACCTGCTTTTAATGTGTCAATTGGTTATTTACCAAAAACCTATCCTATTGCGCCTAAATCACCGGGTGCTGTTTTAGCGGGTGCAGAAATGTTCTGGAAATTTAATGGAAAAGATAAATGGCATCAGTATTATAATTATCCGCGCGGTGGCTTCGAATTAGTTTATGCTTATTTAGGAAATAATAGCGAGTTGGGTAGCACAATTGGATTGATACCCGCGTTAGAATGGCATTCAAAGAACGCTGAAAAAAAGTGGCGCTTTAAAATGGGATTTGGTGTTGGTTATTTTGACCGCATATTTGATCCAATCTCTAATCCTCAAAATTATTATATCGGCCGACATTTTATGAATATGTCTCGCTTCTCAATTCATCGTGAAGTAAAAATAAGCAATAAACTGGCTATGCGCTACGGATTAAGTGCCATACATGCTTCCGATGGCCATACGGCTTTGCCAAATGTTGGTTTAAATATGTTCACTGCTGATGTGGTAATAACTATGAGATCATCTTTAAAGGAAGCAAATCGGGTTGAATATGAGGACGAACGAAAAAATTATTACACCATTAAGTTTGGTGTAGGCATGCATGAATTAGGAAAAACAGAAAAGCCGGTTGGCGGTCCTAGTTACCCAAGCTATCATTTATCTGGCTGGTATAATCGCTCATTAAAGCATATTCATGTATTGCAACTTGGTTTGACACTTGGTTATTATACCAGTTTCTATGATTATATCGTGAATCAAGAAGTGTATTCTTCAAAGCAAAATTTAAGATCGAGTACTGCAATTTTATTTGCGGGTCATGAGTTTGTATTTGGAAAATTTGGATTATCTACGCAGGCCGGAATTTATTTGTATAATCCTTTTTATATAAAGCAAGCGAAGCTCGAAGGCAACTGGGATAATACCTCCGATAAATTAGAATCGGTTTTCACGAACAGATTAGGTTTAAATTATTATCCGTTCAAAAAAAGTAATTCATTAAATAAACTTAAAGGTCAATTAGGTTTAAGCATTTATATTAAAACCAATTTGGCGCAGGCAGATCTGTTTGAATACGCTCTGTCGTTCACCTTTTAATTAAGGTGTGATTTTTATTAGTTTACCTTCAGAGGTACTAATGATCAACTCATTATTTTTATTAGAAACAATTGAAAGAAAATTGGATGTTTGGGAGGTGTTTAGTTCTTTAAAATCTTTTCCGTTTACAGTGTGTAGCAAGGCGCCTTTATTACCAATGATCCAACCTTCACTTTCATTTTTAAAATACATACCCGTATAATTTTCTCTTGCTTTATAATTTCTGTTGTAGTCTTTTAATTTTTCAATGTTATTTCCTGCTTTGGTTATTTTGTAAATACCTCCATTGTAGCCGCAGGCATATCCATTGCTTGGCGTTAAAGCAATACAATCTGTAATAAAATCATCTGCAATTTTTATTGGTGTGTAAGTACTTAAATTGTTTTTTGATTGGTATGCTGTTCCGTAACCACAACAAACAAAATTTGTATCGTTAAAGGCAAATGCCGAACGCAACTCGTTGCTGGTGCCCATGAAACCTGGCCTTATAATTTGATTTTGAAAACCAATGATCAAACCTAAACTATAAAATTGACCACCTACTATGATAAATGAATTATTACCGGGTACTATTTTTCTTAATGTACATTTGTAAAAATCGTCGTAATGTGTTGTTAGGTCAACTTTTGTCCATGATTGGCCTTTATTAATGGTTTTGTACAAACTAACATTATCACCACAACAATAACCGAGTGTATCATTAAAAAAATAAATATCGTATAAACTTATGCCATCTGAAATGAGCGATCTATCCCAGGTTTTGCCCCCGTTTTTAGTGGAATATATAAAGCCGGCATCGTTTTTTGTGCCCCCGCAAATAAACCCTTCTGAGGCATTGAACCAAAAGCTTTTGTTTATGTTATTGGATACCGGGGAATTAATGACCTCAAATGGAATAACGGAGCTGCTTTTTTTGCATGAAAACTGCAAAAAAACACTGAAAACAATGAGTTTGAAGTATTTATAGTAGGTTTTTATTGTATGCAAATTAATCAAAAAATGAGTAAATATTTTTGAAAATTATAAAATTTGTGTACATTTGCACTCCCCATTCGAGATATTGGTCTTGAATGACAAGCGGAAATAGCTCAGTTGGTAGAGCGTAACCTTGCCAAGGTTAAGGTCGCGGGTTCGAGACCCGTTTTCCGCTCAAAAAATAGCCCCCCAAGGGCTTTTTTTAAACCCAATGTTCTCCTGGTTTAAGTCGGGGAGAAGATGCCCAGGTGGTGGAATTGGTAGACACGCAGGACTTAAAATCCTGTGACCTTAACAGTCGTGCGGGTTCAAGTCCCGCCCCGGGTACAAAGCCTCTCAGAAATGAGAGGCTTTTTTTATTTTAATTTATTAGATTATGCACCTTCTCCTAATAGTTCGCGGTGTAGTATCGTGAATAACTTACTATGACTTTAACGTTCGTGCGGTTTCAATTCCGATTGCTATCGGAACCGCCCCGGGTACAAAGCCTCTCTGTCCCGATAGTTATCGGGATGAGAAGCTTTTTTATTTTCATTTGTTGGTAATAATAAGGAGTCGATTAACGTAGCATTCAGAACATGATATAATTTAATTTATTTTCAAGCGCAAACCCACATATGGTCTTATTCCCTGTATTGGCGCGTAATTATAGGATGGATCGAATGTATAGTTGTTCGGATTATTGATTGGATCGTTTGCCTGTTTATCAAAAGGATCGTTTGGTCGCATAATGGGATGTTGTGGAATGAAATTCAAAATGTTTTTTACACCTATATAAAACTCCGAACCATTTTTAAATTCCTTACTCATCTGACAATTGATGAGCACATACCAAGGCGAAAACTCCGGACGAAAATCATTAGGAAGTATTGCTAAGCGCTGTGGCCCGTTAATGTTTCCATTCAGATCAAATTTAAAATTCGATCTTGTTGTATAGGAGATCAAAAAATTACCCGTTAGTTTGGGTGTATTCAATTGCCAACTTTTTATAGTGTTTCCAGCTGAATCATTGTGCATATTATAAACTTCGGTAAAGGTTATTCCTGCTGTAAATTTAAATTGGCCTTTACTTATAAAGTTTGCATTAAGCGAACCACCGCGTGTAAATGCATATCCGTTCAAATTGTTGTAAATAACCTTATTCGGATCAAGATCATAATTAGCTACGATCTTATTTGTGAAGTAATAGTAAAATGCACTTAGTTCCCAATTGATCAAGTAGTGCGTAAAAAATGGCATTTTGTAAGTGAAATTAAATGTGCCGTTATAAGATGTTTCCGGTTTTATTTTTTCCAGAAACACTACTTTGCGTGCGCCGGTTAGTGAGGCATGGTCTTCGGTAAAAACATTAACGATCCTGAAACCGGTTCCAAAATTCAAACGCGCAATGACGCGATGATGTGGCGCCCATTTATACGCTATTCGTGGTGAAGGAATAAAATTATAGACCGGATGATGATCAATTCGCGAGCCAATAAGCAGGTTATGTTTCGAGTTCTTATCCAACGTACTTTCCAGTTGCGCAAACATGCCTGTTGTTAATGTTCTTTCCGGCGAATTGGTTACCGAATCAAGTTGTGTTGCCGCTGTGTTATCATCAAAATCAATGTGTTTAGCGGTTACTCCTAAAAGTAAATGATGTTGTGTGGCAATACTTTTATCCCAATAGGTTTGCAGGAATGAAGTGCTTTGTTTTGCCATAAAAGGCGTTGTCCCATAGTATGAATTTTGATCATGAAAATTAAATGAAACTTGTGTGACGATCTTTTCTTTTATGGGCCATTCATATTTTGATATCAATTCAACGCGCTTGGTAATAATGCTTTCGCCGTAAATACTGTCGCCACCTCTGAATGCGCTTGTCCAGTTCTTTTCTCCGCCCCATCGATCTTCCATTACTAACCTTGCACCTACACTAAATTCTTTATTGCTTTTGCGTTCAATATTTAGTTTATTAAAAAGTGATAAGCGTTTTTGAAGGGTCACATCGGTGAATCCATCCTTGTTTATATCCATGATGTTGTTATACCAAAAAACATTTGCGCCAATGAGATTGGTTATGCGTTTTCCGATATTGAATTTTGTATTCACGTCAAGGTTGTTTTCAAGATAACTCGTTAAGCTATAATCCATAAATAAGCGAGGTGCTAATTTTGGTTTTTTGGTTATAACATTAATGGTTCCTCCCATAGCCTCTGATCCGTACAAACTCGAGGATGGTCCTTTAGCGATCTCTAAACGCTCTATCATTCCAATTGGAATACCGCTTAGTCCGTAAACTGATGAAAGTCCGCTTACAATTGGCATTCCATCGATCAATACCAAAGTATACGGACCCTCCATGCCATTGATGTGAATATCGCCGGTATTGCAAACATTGCAGTTCAATTGCGGACGAACACCGTTAACCATATTGGTTGCTTCCATTAGTGTAGGCATATTGCTGCGTTGAAATAATTTGGGTGTGATGATGTCGATAGAAATTGGACTATCATCCTTGCCTGTTTCGCGCATGGTTCCGGTAACAACCACTTCATCCAGTTTATTTTCAAGTGAGATCAATTTAATTAGCAAGGTTTTGTTTTTGCTTTCACTCACTTGTATACTTATGGTTTCAGTTTTATAACCAACTAGTTGAGCAATTAAAGTGTAGTTACCTTGCTTTATTGAAGGGAAATTAAATTCACCTTTAGATCCTGTATAAGTCATCAATTGAAGCTCCGGAATTTGAATGGTGCAAAATTCCAATGGTATCAATTGTTCATCTGTAACCTTACCGGAAAGCGTTTGCGCTCGGGATAGGAGAGAAAAACATAAGAATTGAATAATATGCAGGTAATACCTCACCGTACAAAATTAAATAATACTAAGTTTTATTATTAGGTTACCCTAATTATTGTTATTTTTATAATATGAAATCTTATAGGGAGGAAAATTATTTAAAAGCGATCTATCAGATAGCGCAAGCCGAAAAGGAAGCTGTTGTTACAATTACCGAGATTGCGCATGTATTAGATGTAAAGCCGCCCAGTGTATTGGAAAAGCTGAACATTTTGGTAAAAAAGGGTTTAATAACCTATAATAAAGTTAACGGCGCGGTGCTTACGAAGTTAGGGAAGGAAATGGCTTTGAACATCGTTCGCCGTCACCGTATTTGGGAAACGTATTTGTTCAAGCAATTAAAATTTAGTTGGAGCGAAGTTCATGAAATTGCCGAACAATTGGAACATGTGAATTCAGATAAACTGATCGATAAGATTTATGAAGTGATCGGGAAGCCAAATTTTGATCCACACGGCGATCCTATTCCAAATAAGAACGGATCAATACCAAAGGCATTTCGCAGACCCATAGGCGAGAGCGTGAAAGGTTGCAAATGTGTTGTACTTGGTGTTGGTGCTCATAATGATGAGTTCTTAGAACATTTAACGTCACTAGGCATTCGTTTGAACGATCGATTAACGGTTGAAAAAATGGTTGAGTTTGATGGCTCCATTTTAGTAAGGAACAAGGATAGAGAACAGATCTATTTATCAGAAAAAGTAGCCAGAAATTTATTTGTAAGTTGTGTGAAGGATGGTTGCGATTGCAAAAAATGATCTTAATTGTGTTGTACAATTATTTTTTTCACAGCATGTTTTTGATCGGAATGCGTTTCAATGAAGTAAACGCCATTTTTTAACGCATCAATTTTTAAGAGCATGGTTTTATCAAATTTTCCTTCCATTTTGATCTCACCATTTTGATCGATCACCTTATAGTAACATTTATTCGCACCTGTGTAAATGGTGATCTGTTCTGTTGCAGGATTAGGGTAAAACGTTAATCCATTTTCAATCTGATCCTCTTTTATTCCTACGCTTTTTTGATGGATAACACCAACAGCATCCAGGTCAAATCCGCCATTTCCAAAGTCAGTAGGGTAAGGGTCGTTGATCGGATTTCCGAATCTATCAAGTGAAGCATAAGTTGATTGAATACTTCCAACCACGTCTATGATCTTAACATGCGTGATCCGATCGATATCCAAACCGGAAATATTTTTTAATTCATCCAGGTCAAAAGGTGTTCCGTATAACACACGGTATTTTCCCGCCAAATTATTTACTAAACTAGCTTCTCCTGTATGATCAAAGGGACCAATTTGAGAAGTACAACTTGTAAGCGACGTGCATGGGAAACGAAAGAAGTTGATGCCATCACTGCTCACTTCAACAAATGCTAATTCTAAAAAATGATCACTAAATGAATTTTCAAATACGGCAAAATCAAATCCGGTACCATTCGTTATTGGTTGTGGAAATGTAAGAATGGCATATCCACCATCACCAAGACTAACCACAGGGTTATCTCCGGCTTTTCCGATACCGTATTCATCCAGCCCTGCATCCGTTTTACCTAAGGAATGATCTGCAATGTTTTGCCAACCTCTGCTAACTGTGCACGTATTGGCCCAATTAATAAATGCGCTACTATCTTTATGCATGGCTGTTGTATTTAATGAACCAACTGCGCCATGGAATTGAGCAAAACCATTCGTGATTATGAAAAGTAAAAGAGTGATTAAGATAGATCTAATAGAGGCTGTTGAGGTGCTTATCTCCACTAAACAATTTTTACATAAACATCCTTTGTAGTAAGTTTTAATATGATCAAGCGTTGCGCGACTTATTAAAATAGAATTGCAAAAACATTCTTTAATGTTTTCGGATACGCAATTGAATGCGGAGCCACATTTGGCACAATATGTTAGCTTGTTTATGTTTTTCATATCACAAACTCCACTTCGCGAGAGTATTTTGTGTTCTTTAGGCAGGTCTCCTGACTTATTCCATATTTTTACACCTTCTCATTCAATTTAGGATTGAACAATGGTCT